>NZ_SPQC01000059.1 GCF_004569295.1 Rothia nasimurium | reverse complement strand
GCCCAAGGCCCTACCCCTGGCCGACATCACCAGCCTGCTTGAAAGCCCCGACCCCGCCACCCCCGCGGGACTACGCGATAGGGCCCTGCTCGAATTCCTCTACTCCACGGGTGCCCGTATCAGCGAAGCCATCACGGTTGATATCGATGACCTAGTCATCGACCGAAACTCTACGGAAGAAAACCCCCAGCTGCCCGCCGTCGTGAGACTCTTCGGTAAAGGCAACAAGGAGAGGGTGGTGCCCGTTGGCTCCTACGCCGCCCGGGCTATCGACGACTACCTGGTGCGCGGACGCCCGGCGCTCGCCTCCCGCGGCAGGGGAAATGCTGCCCTCTTTCTCAACGCGAGAGGCGGGCGTATCACCCGGCAGGGGGCATACCTCATCCTTAAAAACCACGCTGAACGGGCGAAAATTCGGGCTGAGATCTCTCCGCATACCCTGCGCCACTCCTTCGCAACCCACCTGCTTGAGGGTGGGGCCGATATTCGTGTGGTGCAGGAACTTCTGGGGCATGCTTCGGTGACGACAACCCAGGTCTATACCAAGGTCACCGCCGATACCCTGCGCGAGGTCTTTGCAGCTAGCCACCCCCGCGCCCGCTAGATATACGAGAGAAAACGATAAATACTACCCCTCAGACAGACCAAGCCCGCTTAGATACCGATACCTTCGATGTGCTGGTCATCGGCGCTGGCCCGGTGGGAGAGAACCTTGCCGACTACGCCACCCAGGGCGGGCTGAGCGTTGCCCTGATCGAACACGAACTTCTGGGCGGGGGAGTGCTCCTACTACGCCTGTATGCCTTCAAAGGCCCTGCTGCGGCCCTTGCAGGTAGCTACAATCGCCGTCACCGCCCAGCTACCCGTTAAGCTGCTGCGGCACGCGGTACCTGCCTACCCAACGTCCTCAGAAATCTGGCTGCGTCTGCTCGAAAAACTACCCAGGGAGCTGCGCTAGTACTGCCAGATAGGTAAATAGCACAAAGTCGGCTGGCTGAGAAGCAAGAAGCTTTTCAGCCAGCCGACTCAGCGAGTGCGCTGCTAAAGGTGGAGATTAGCTCAGGTGGCGCTCGTCCACACCGTCGTAGGCAGAGAGCGGGCGGATCAGCGAATTCGCTGCGCGCTGCTCCAGGATGTGGGCGGTCCAGCCGGTGATGCGGGAAGCCACGAAGATGGGGGTGAAGGTGGGGGTATCAAAGCCCATCAGGTGGTAGGTGGGGCCAGCGGGGTAATCCAGGTTGGGCTTGATTCCCTTAGCCTCGTCCATTGCTTCAGCCAGACCCTGGTAGAGACCGATGATGTCGTGGCGGCCGTAGTATTCGACCATGTCGAAGAAGGACTTCTGCATGGTGGGCACACGAGAGTCGCCGTTCTTGTAGACCCGGTGACCGAAGCCCATAATCTTCTTCTTTTCTGCCAGGGCGGCCTCCATCCATGCCTTTGCACGAGCCTTAGCATCCGTCTGGGACTCACCCTCAATCACACCGATTTCATCGAAGGTGTGCTGCACAGCCTCGTTGGCGCCACCGTGCAGGGGGCCCTTGAGAGCACCGATAGCGCCGGTGACAGCCGAGTGCAGGTCTGAGAGAGATGAGGTGATGACGCGGGCGGTGAAGGTAGAGGCATTGAAGGAGTGCTCGGCGTACATGACCATGGAGACGTTGAAGGCGGTCTTGACCTCGGGGGCCGGGACTTCGCCGAAGGCCATGTAGAGGAAGTTGTCGCAGTAGTCCAGGTCTTCGCGCGGGGCAATGATGCCCTGGCCCCGGCGGCGACGCTGGTCGTAGCAGACCACAGCCGGCATGACCGCAAAGAGTTCCTTGGCCTTGAGCAGTTCGGTCTCGGGGGAGAGATCCTCGCTCTTGGGGTCGGCTGCGCCCAGGAAGGAGGTCGCCGTGCGGCAGACATCCATGGGGTGGCAGTCGGTGGGCAGGGCATCGATAACTGCCTTGAGGGCGTCGGGCAGAGCCCGGTGGGCTCGCTCGAAAGCGGTGAACTCTGCCAGGTCTTCGTCGGTAGGCAGCTCCCCGTTCCAGAGCAGCAGGGCTACCTTCTCAAAGGGGACGGTCGCCAGTTCCTGTACCGGGTAGCCCCGGTAGAGCAGGGAGTTGGTTTCTGCGTTGACCTTTGAGATGGCGGTGTAATCAGCAACTACACCGGCCAGACCTTTTTTGACGTCGTTGTCGCTCATGTCTGTTTCTCCTTGTTCGTTTAGGCTTCGAACTTACCGGGAACCTCGAAGTTGAAGATGCCGGTGTCGAACTGGTTGTAGGCCTCGTAGTCGACCAGGTTGTAGAGGCGGGAGCGGGTGAACATCTGCTCCACGTAGGCCTCCTGGGTACCATCGGACTCGATGGTTTCCAGGACGCGTTCCATGGCTCCCAGCGAGGAGCGCAGCAGGGTGACGGGGTAGATAATCATTGAGATACCCGCTTCAGCCAGCTGTTCCTTGGTGTAAAGCTCGCTCTTGCCGAACTCGGTCATGTTGGCAAGAACCGGCACGTCCACAGCGTCGCAGACAGCCTTGAACTCGTCGAGATTCTTCATGGCCTCGGGGAAAATCGCATCGGCGCCGGCATCGACCAGAGCCTTGATGCGGTTGATGGTTTCCTCAAGGGAAGAGGTGCCGCGCAGGTCGGTGCGGGCCATAATCAGGAAGTTCTCGTCCCGGCGGGCCTCGGCTGCGGCCTTGATTCGCTTGGTCGCGGTTTCAAGGTCAACCATGTTCTTGTTGTCGAGGTGGCCGCAGCGCTTGGGGTTGAACTGGTCCTCGATGTGGCAGCCTGCCAGGCCGTATTCTTCGAACTCCTGGATGGTGCGGGCCACGTTCATGGGTTCGCCAAAGCCGGTATCGGCGTCCACAATGGCGGGCAGATTGGTGATGCGGGCAATCTGTCCTGCGCGCTGGGCTACCTCGGAGAGGGTGGTGAGGCCGACGTCCGGAAATCCCAGCTCGTTGGCCAGCACTGCACCCGAGATGTAGATACCGTCAAAGCCTTTTTCTTCGATCAGGCGGGCTGAAATGGGGGTGTAGGTGCCGGGGAACTGGCGGATCTGGTCGCTGGCCAGCATCTCGCGCAGGTTCTTGCGTTTTTGGGCTGCGGTTTTTGAAGCGTACAGCATTAGAAGATACCCTTCTTGCCGGTTTCAAGGTCGATGGAGGCGGTGATGTTGAGGGCGTCCAGCTCACCTGCGCCCAGGTTAGCCAGGTTCTCGGCTGCCTCGATGAAGCGATCCTGCTCAGCTTCTGCAACCTTGCCCTCAGCCAGCTTGCGGAACTTGCCGATGTAGTCCTCGCGGGCGAAAGGACGGGCGCCGAGCGGGTGGGCGTCCGCCACAGCGATTTCTTCGCTGAAGGTCTCGCCGTTAGCCAGCTTGATTTCAACGCGGCCACCGAAGGCCTTTTCTGCGGGGTCGTTGGAGTGGTAGCGGCGGGTCCACTCGGCGTCCTCGGCGGTGGTGACCTTGTGCCAGAGGGCTACGGTGTCTTCGCGCTGGGCACGATCGGGGGCGTAAGAGCCGACGTGATCCCACTCGCCGTCCTGCAACATAACGGTGAAGATGTAGGGGATGGAGTGGTCCAGGGTCTCGCGGGTGGCGGTGGGGTCGTATTTCTGGGGATCGTTGGCGCCAGAGCCGATGACGTAGTGGGTGTGGTGGGAGGTGTGCAGAACAATCGACTCGATGTTCTCGGGGTTGGCGAATTCGGGGTGTTCGCGGTGCAGCTTGCGGGCCAGGTCAATCCATGCCTGGGCCTGGTATTCAGCGGAGTGCTCCTTGGTGTAGGTGTCGAGGATGGCTCGCTTGGGCTCGCTAATCTCGGGCAGGGGCACTTCGTAGTGGGCATCGGGGCCGTCCAGCATCCAGGCGATGACGCCGTCCTCACCCTCGTAAATCGGCACGGGGGAGGTCTGGCCGCGCATAGCGCGGTCAACCGCTTCAACTGCCATCTTGCCCGCAAAGGCGGGGGCGTGGGCCTTCCAGGTGGAGATTTCGCCCTTGCGGGACTGGCGGGTTGCGGTGGTGGTGTGCAGACCCTGGCCGATGGCCTGGAAGATGGTTTCGGTATCCAGGCCCAGCAGGGTGCCGATGCCAGCGGAGGCGGACGGACCGATGTGGGCGACGTGGTCAATCTTGTGCTTGTGCAGGCAGATGGCTTTGACCAAATCGACCTGGACCTCGTAGCCGGTAGCGATACCGCGAATCAGGTCGCGGCCGGTGGAGCCCACGTGCTGGGCTACTGCCAGAATCGGGGGAATGTTGTCGCCGGGGTGGGAGTATTCGGCGGCCAGGAAGGTGTCGTGGTAGTCGAGTTCGCGCACTGCCACGCCGTTGGCCCAGGCTGCCCATTCGGGGGAGACCTTGGTACTGGTGGGGACGCCGAAGATGGCTGCGCCCTTACCGTTGGGGGAGTGGGCGTGAGTGAGGGCCTGGTCGCGGGCGGAGATGATGGGGCCGCGGTTGAGAGAAGCGATAGCGACAGAGGCGTTGTCGATGATGCGGTTGATGACCATCTCTTCGACCTCGGGGAGCACATCAACGGGGTCGGTGGCTACCTGGGCGAGCTTGTAGGCGAGCTGGTCTTCGCGGGGCAGGTTTTCTTCGGACTTATAAACTCGAACGGAGTGCAGCTTGGTCACTGATGTTTCCTTTCAGGTTGTTCCTACCGGCAGCGGCGCCGGTGAGGGTTTTCTTAGGCTGTTGGTTCTGGATGGTTGAAAAGACTGTGCTGGCTCTGGGAGGCTGCGGCCTCTTCGATGGCGTAGAGCGCGTTGGCCAGGTGCAGACGGGTAGCGGCTTCAGCAAGCTGCGGGTCGCCGGAGGCGATACAGCGAGCAATCTGGGCGTGCTCTTCAGCCGCCTGCTCTAGCCGGATGGGGTTGGCCTTAGAAAGCTTGCGGATGCGGGTGAGCTGGGTACGCAAGGACGTCTGTGCTTGGTGCAGGTAGCGGTTGTTGGCTGCCGCGTCGATTGCGGTGTCGAGCTCATCCACCAAGGCGTAGTACTCCGCCAGTGAGGCTTCTCCGCAGTGCAGGGCGAATGATGCCTCTTCAAAGGCCTGTGCCAGCTCTTTGAAGACCTTGGAATCGCCTCTTCGGGCCGCAAGTGCTGCCGCCGTGCTGTCGAGCGAGGTGCGGAGCTCAAAGAGGGCGTACACATTCGCTAGAGAAATCGGTGCAACGATGACGCCGCGGCCCGGCGCCGGTTCGGCAAGACCCTCGGCGAGAAGGCGGGATATAGCTTCGCGGACGGGAGTACGAGAGACCCCCAAGCGCTCTGACTGTTCTACCTCTGCAATCACAGAACCGGGAGCGAGCATTCCCTCCATGATGTCGCTGCGCAGGCTCTGATAGGCCAGTTCACCAGCTCTCATTCGTTCTCTCCTTTCACAGTTTTGTGATGTGTTGCACTGAAATTGGCGGTTGTGACCACTCTAAAACACCGCCCCGAGTTTTGTATACAAAAGGGGGAAAATTTTCGGACTATGCATGAAATAATGTGTCATTTTCACTAGTTTCACAAATTTCTGTATACAAAATCTTGCCAAATGTGACTCCTCACACTATGGTGGAGTCACCCCCTCATGACAACCCACCACCGGCGTCCGTAAAGGAGCACCCCACATGGCAACATACGCTGACACCTACACCCGCAGTATCGAAAACCAGGAAGAGTTCTGGCTGGAGCAGGCACGGGCCATTAGCTGGTCAACCGAACCAACCCGCGCCCTTGATAGCGACGCTGCCCCTCTGTACCGCTGGTTCCCCGACGGCACCCTCAATACCTGCTACAACGCCGTTGACCGCCACGTAGAAGCCGGCCACGGCGATCGCACCGCCATCATCTACGATTCAGCCATGCTCGGCACCCGCCAGAACATTACCTACTCAGAACTCAAAGGTGAGGTAGAAAAAATTGCCGGGGCGCTCGCGTCCGCCGGGGTCGAAAAAGGCGACCGTGTGCTCATTTATATGCCCATGATTCCCCAGGCTGCCATGGCTATGCTGGCGGTTGCCCGTTTGGGTGCCGTGCACTCGGTGGTCTTTGGTGGCTTTGCCCCCAACGAGCTAGCTAGCCGTATCAACGACTGCTTGCCCACCGTCGTCTTGACCGCCTCTGGCGGTGTGGAACCCAAGCGCCGCATCGAATACATTCCCGCTGTAGAAAAGGCAATTGAGCTATCGCAGACCAAGCCTGCGACCGTGCTGGTCTTTGAGCGTGAGGGCTTTGAGAACTCGGTATCTGATGCGGTGCGCCGGGCTGAAGAGAACTCCACAGGCGTGACCTGGCTCGATTGGGGTCAGGCCGTTGAGGCAGCCCAGCCACACGCGCCTGTCGAGGTGAAGGCCACCGACCCCCTCTACATTCTGTACACCTCCGGCACGACAGGTTCTCCCAAGGGTGTAGTGCGCGATAACGGTGGTCACGCCGTGGCTCTGACCTGGACCATGAAAAATATTTACAACGTGGGCCCCGGCGAAGTGATGTGGTGTGCCTCGGACGTGGGCTGGATTGTGGGCCACTCCTATATTGTCTACGGCCCCCTGCTGGCCGGGGCAACCACCGTGCTCTATGAGGGTAAGCCTGTTGGCACCCCGGACGCTGGCGCCTTCTGGCGGGTTATCCAGGAATCCGGTGCCAAGTCCCTTTTTACCGCTCCCACCGCCCTGCGAGCCATCCGCAAGGCTGACCCCGAAGCTGAGCTGCTCGGCGGCTACGATATTTCCTCCCTGCAGCTGCTCTTCGTTGCCGGTGAGCGCCTAGACCCCGAAACCTACCACTGGGCCACCGAGAAGCTAGGTGTGCCCGTGATTGACAACTGGTGGCAGACCGAAACCGGCTGGGTCATTGCGGCTAACCCCCGCGGTCTGGAAGCCCTGCCTCTGAAGCCAGGCTCCCCGTCCGTTCCTTCCCCCGGCTACAACCTTCAGGTGCTCGACCCGTTTGGCGAGCCGGTCGGCCCCGGCGAAGAGGGTAACCTTGCCATCAAACTCCCCATGCCCCCGGGCACCCTGCCCACCCTCTGGGGTAACGACGACCGCTACATTTCCTCCTACCTCGACGCCTTCCCCGGCTACTACACCACCGGCGACTCTGGCTACATCGATGAAGACGGCTACGTCTTCGTCATGGGGCGCACGGACGACGTCATCAACGTATCGGGACACCGTCTCTCAACCGGTGCTATGGAACAGGTGCTGGCAGCCCATCCGGCCGTTGCTGAATGTGCCGTCATCGGTATCGCTGACCAGCTCAAGGGCCAGCGACCTGCCGGGTATGTGGTGCTCAAGGCTGGGGCGGATATTACCGAAGAACAGCTGGCTGCCGAGCTCATTGCCAGCGTGCGCAACGATATCGGGGCTGTTGCTGACTTTAAGGACGTCAAGATTGTGGAGGCCCTGCCCAAGACCCGCTCCGGCAAGATCCTGCGCAAGACCATGCGCCAGATTGCCGACGGCGAGCAGTACACCGTGCCCTCCACCATCGAAGACATGAGCGTGCTGGATGATATCGCTAAGGTGCTGCGTAGCTAATTTGTGTATAGAGGTTTAATCATAGGAGGTTCCGCAGGCTCACGCTCGCTGTCGACCCTCTCGCCTGGTTCGCTTCGCTCACAAGGGCGATTCACGCTAGCCGCCGAGCCAGCAGCTTCGCTGTGAGCCTGCTTCACCCTCCCTGTATGAATAAGCCTCTTGGTTTACCCTGGCAGGGGTAAAATCGCGAAATGGGTAGGGTGGTTGCCCGTGTCATACTGATAATCATGACAACCCTTCTCGCTGCTATTCCTACCCTGCTCGGACTGGGGCTCATGATGGGCTTTAGCCCCTCGCTCTACAGTATTACCTTTCTGGCACTCATTGATGACCCCAGCAAAATGCATATTGTCCGCTGGATTAGTGGCGGGATTGTCATAGGGGCTTCCACCCTCGTCATGCTTTTCCGCTTCGTTGACCCAGAGAGCTTGATACAGCTGGTTCACAGCGATACGAGCAAAATTCTCGTGCGAAAGAGCATTGACGCCGGCGCTGCCCTGCTACTTGCGCTTTCGGCAGTTCTACTCTGGGTGCGCAGAAACCGCCCCAAGAGGGTACATAAGGTTAAAAACTCACACCTCTCACCGCGGAAAGCTGTGCTGGAAGGTTTTTTGAATTCGGCTATCGGATTGAGCTCAATGGCAACGATGTATATGGTGGGTCGCCTGCTCACATCGGTGAGCCATAATTCGGTTGAATGGGTGCTGGCCTATCTCATCTTTACAGTCGGTATAGTCGGGCCCTACCTGCTACTCGAAGCAAGCTGGGACCGTTTCCCGAGTTTTGCTCATACTGTCACCGGGCTCCTCGCAAGAACTAAGAATGCCAACCTAACTGCTGTCTATAGCCTGATATTGCTGGTTGGGGCAGTCTTCTTTGGGGTGCTGGCTGCCCGTTAGATTGGGGAAGATTTGATTCATGTCGATTTACGCCCTATATTTGTATCTGTTCCTAAAACAAATACAAAAAGGATGTTCTGTGGATACCAAGTTCTCGGTCGCCGTACACACCTTGGTCATGCTCTCGGAATCCGACGACAAACTCACCTCCGAAGCCATAGCAACCAGCGCGGGCACCAACGCCAGCTACATCCGCAAAATCATTTCCCTACTCAAAAAAGCAGACCTGCTCGACCGCATCCCCGGCAGCTTTGACTACCAGCTAGAAAAGCCGAAAACCGAAATGACCCTGCTCGATATCTACCGGGCAGTTAACCCCAACATCCACATTGATACCCACCAAAACGCCAACCCGGAATGCCCGGTAGGGGGCCACATCAACGCGGTGCTCGACCCCATCGCAGCCCTTGCCGAACAGGCCATGACCGACCAGCTAGCAGGAATCACCCTGGACGCGGTCATCGAAGATATCAGGGCCAGCTACCTAGCAGCCCATCCCGACGCTCAAATTTAACATCACCTCCACCGTCACCCACCCGAAAGAGAAAACTATGAAAGCCTTGACCCTCACCTCCTACGCTAACGGCGGCACTACTCAGTGGGCGGGTGTCCCCGCCCCGTCGCCGGGCCCGGCCAGGTGCTTATTGGCGTCCGCGCCGCAGGTCTTAACCCACTCGACTCCATGGTTGCTCGCGGTGACTTCAAGCGCCTGCTACCCTACCAGCTGCCGGTTATCCTGGGGCAGGAAGTCGCCGGGGACGTCCTCGCCGTCGGCAGCGGCGTCACCGACTTCTCGGTCGGGGATAAGGTCTTTACCCGCCTGCCCATTGACGCCATTGGTGGCTTCACCGAGCAGGTAGCTGTAGACGCTACCCAGGTTGCACCCATGCCTACCAATCTGACCTACGCCGAAGCTGCTGGACTGCCCCTCGTCCTGCTGACCGCTATCCAGGCTTTCACCGAAAAGGCCCCCATCAAGCCCGGCGATAAGGTCTTTATCCAGGGCGGTACCGGTGGGCTGGGCTCTATCGCCATCCAGGTTGCCAAACACCTGGGCGCAACCGTCGCCACCACCGTCAGCACCAAGAACGTCGAGCTGGCTAAGACCCTGGGCGCCGATGTGGTCATCGACTACCGCACCCAGAACTACGAGGAGCACATCTCGGGCTACGATATCGTGCTCGATACTCTAGGCGAGGGGGAGACTACCCGCTCCATGAAGGTACTGGCACCCGGCGGCACTCTGGTGACCGTATCTGGCGCCCCCGACACCGACTTCGCCGCCCAGCTCGGCAAGAAGTCCCTGGCCCCGGTCATGTGGTTCCTCAGCCGAAAAGAGCGGGCAGCTGCCAAGAAGCTCGGCGTGACCTACAAGTTCCTCTTCATGCGGGCCGACGCAGGCCAGCTCAAGAGCTACACCCCCGCTATCGAATCTGGCGCTATTAAGTCCCTGGTCGCCCAGACCCTACCCTTTGACCGCCTGGAAGAAGCCCTCGACCTGCTCGCCGCAGGTAAGGGCGGCCCCGGCAAAATCGTCGTTGAAATCAACTAAGGAAAGAACCATCATGACTATGCTCTACCAGCAAGCCCCTAACCAGACCGTCACCGCCGCAGACGGCACCGTCTTCGCCTACCGAGAATTCGGCCAAACCGACAGCACCGCAACCCCGGTCGTCCTCTTCGTCCATCTGGCTGCCACTCTCGAATGGCCGGGTTCCCACCTCTATCAAGGGCATGGCAGACCAGGCCCTCAACTTCATCGACGCTATGGGGCTCACCCGTATCAAGCTCTTCTCCTTCTCCCTGGGTGGCTTCGTCGCCCAGGAGGTTGTAGAACAGCGCCCCGAACTGGTCGAAAAGCTGGTGCTCACCGGCACCGGCGGACGCGGCGGGGCGGGTATCTCCCAGGTTGTTGGGGTGACCTTCGCCGACATCGCTCGCGCCCTCATCGCCCACACCGACCCCAAACGCTACCTCTTCTTTAACCACGACGCCGCAGGCGGTGCAGCTGCCCAGGAATTCCTGGACTTCATCAACGCCCGTACCCTGGATAAAGATCAGCCCATGAGCACCCTGGGCTTTTTGACCCAGCTCGCCGCCATCTACCGCTGGGGTAAAAAGCCCAAGGCCCAGCTGGCGTCCTTTATCACCATGCCCACACTTATCGCCAACGGGGATATTGACCGCATGGTGCCCACCGAAAACTCCTACGAGCTGCACCACCGGATCCCCGGCAGCGAACTGGTGATTTACGAGAACTCCGGCCACGGCGGAGTATTCCAGTACCACCGGGAATTTGGTGCCAAGCTCGTTGACTTCCTAGCCGACGAAAACTAGCCGGCCCCGGAAGAGATAAGGACCACCTATGGCACAGAACCCCACCTTTACCAAGGAATTTTCGTCTTCTATTCTGCTCTGGATTCGCAACGGCATGACCGTGCAGGAAGGCAAGGACTACTGGGCTGGAGAGCACGCCCAAATCATTGCCGCCTCCAAGGGCCTCAAGGAGTACCGCCAGCTTCATATCAGCGAAACCGAGCACAGCTTCTGGCCAGCCCGCCCAGACCTAGAAACCTCGGTGCGCGCAGACCGCCGTATCAACGGGATTGCTGATGTGACCTTCCAAAGCACCCTGGCAGCAACGGCAGGACGCGAGCAGACAGCCCAGGCCTTCAAAGACGAAATTAATGTCTTCCGCCGCACCCTCATGTATATCGGCCTGCCCGGCTCAACCCGCTGGTACACCACCCCGGCGGCAGGCTCCGCTACCCGCTACCGGGACGTTATCTTCTTCCGCCGGGCCGAAGGCGCTCGCGGTGGGGCCTTTAAGAGCTTTATGCATGCGACGCTGGCTCCCACCGTGCTGGGCCACGCTGGTGTGAGCGAACTGCGAACCGAAACCTTCCTGCCTTGGCACAAGAAGACCTGGGACACCCCCAACGTCGCCCACGATAACCCCAAAGCAGACCGCTACCACGGCTTGATGGTTATCGGTTTTGAGAGCGAGGCTGCCCGCACTGACTTCTACGAGCAGGTGGCTCCTCGTCTTAACTCCACGGTTGATGGGGTAATCAGCGCTATCCATAGCTTCGCTATCGAAGACACCAAGGTCTTCGTGGAGGGCGGGCGCCGCCTGCCCGCCTAGGGGCGGTCCTGGTAGAGGGCAGCTAACCCAGCTAGATTCATCTGCACACTGGTAGCAAATAAGCGGTTGAGGGCGCGGGGCGATTCTTTCGCCCTGCTCATCATCGCAGGGCTGACCGGGTAGGCTCTCGTCGGAGTATCCCTGTACTCAGACAAGCTCCAGGCAGATAACGCGGCCGAACGCTCCCGAGCAGTCAAGAACGACCGGGACCTCATCGGCCAGCGCTTTGAGGTGCCCCGCGACGGCAAAACCCCGGTCAGTCTTAACCTCTACCAGCCAGCACAGGCTGACCCCGGGCAGGTCCGTCCCCTCATCATCAACGTCCACGGGGGAGGGTTCGTCTACGGCGACGCCGACGTGCTCGACACCCAAAGCCAACGCCTGGCAGATAGCTGGGGCGCAACCGTCCTCGCCATCGACTACACCAAGGCAGACGTCCAGCCTGTAGAGTACGGGGTTGAAGAGATCGCAGACGTTGTTCGTTACGCCCAAGAGAACTCCGACTACTTCGCCATCGACCCCAACAACACCCACCTCATGGGTACAGCGCAGGGGCCTTCTACGTTGCCTCAGCAACCCAAGAACTCGTCGAAACGGGTACTCCCGTTGCTTCCCAGATACTCGTCGTGCCTTGGACCGACGGGCTAGACACCGACCTGCCCAATAACCTCCCACCCACCCTCTTTGTCCTAGGCGGTAACGACCCCATCTCCCAAAAATCCACCGACTACCAAACCGTCTCAAAGAGGCAGGCGCTCCCGTAGAAGTTATCGAATACCCCGCCGCCCACCAGGCAGAAAAAGCCATCGGAAACTGGATTCAGGAAAAGACGAAAGCCCAGCTTGCACCCACCGGCTAAACTGGTAGGTAAAAGTCTTGAACCCAACCAAAGGTGAAACACAGTGACTGAAACCGGCGCTGAGCAGCTCGGCCCCACCGGCCGCCCCCTGCGCATCTACCC
>NZ_SPQC01000058.1 GCF_004569295.1 Rothia nasimurium | reverse complement strand
TCGGCCAGTAGGCGTAGGGCTCTTGTTTTGAGTTCTTGGGGGTATTTGGTGGGCATGGGTGAAGTTCCTTTGCTCTTTTTTGTTTGTTTCCAATGTACGGGGTCGGAACTAAACCCAGTACATATCAACCTGGCGTGTGTTGCATTCTGGTTTTCGGCGTCCGTTAGGTTTTTATGGGCGGGCGTTTGCGGTGGTGTGGGGGTTGGTGTTTTATGCTGCTGGTGGGACTTTTGAATAAGCCTCAAGTACGAGTTTTACCAACCCAGCCCCACATTCTGTCGTGCCCCGGTCATCGACATCGACCACATTTTTGCGCCGAATTACGTCGACCTATATTATTTAATTTCAATGTACTTACGGATAGAAAAAATATAGATTAATATTATTAGGTAAGATATGGAAGATACGAGGATTGCAGACCCGATGTTTATTTCAGATGCTAGAAAACCTACCAAAGGCGCAATTAGTAGAACAACTGCCGAGTCTAGTAGAGAAACAATTGATGAAGCCGAAGCTCTAATCGAATTTTCTATTTTAGAATGAAATTCTCCGTAAGAAAAAATAGTAATCATTGCTTGTCCAAATACATGGAATCCAAAAAATAGAACTGCTAATAATGTTTGTTCAATAATTGAAAACAATGCTACTGCAATTATATTATAAACGCATATCGTGTAAACTGTTGATTTCGATATTTTGATGCTCCTAAGGAAGGGCGAGGCTAATGTTGCAAATAATTTCATTGCGAAAAATCCAAGAAATAGGTAAAGAAGGGACTCCCTTCCTATCTTTATCTGCCATATAATGAAAGGGGCTACCGCGGCAGAATTTACAAGGATTAGGAGATAAGTAGTCTTTTCCTTGAATACAACGTTTAATCCAACTAAAAAATCTTTGAGGGGAACCTGTGTTTCCTGAGTAACTTTGTCCTCTAGAAAAAATATTGTGATTAGAGATAGTGCAAAAAATGAAATCGCGAGAGCCCAGATGCCCTGCGGATAAATATGGTATATACCTATTCCTAGTGCACCTGAAATAAGAGCAGTTAGAGAAGTTATAAAATAGATTTTTGAGTAACCCAAAAACATTACTCGATCTGACCCATTATCTCTAGGCATATTATTTAAAATAAGGGCCTCTGACGATCCGCTTGAAGCTGCATACCCTACTCCTGCGACTAACTGTCCGAACAAAATCCAGTATATATTCCCGTCAATAAAAAATATTGTAAAAGAAATAATCCTTAGAATATTTGCTATTTGCAGCGATTTTTTATTTGAGTAGTTATCGAAGTAAATTGCGAAGGGTAATTCTGCAATGGCAACACCTATATTAAAAAGAGATGCCATTAGGGATATTTCCCAGATGGAATAACCTGAAAAATCCCAATACAGGTTATCCGTTGCAGAGAAAGCTCCAACACCTGCGACAGAGAATATCAAATATAAAAATGGTATGTTTTTTTTACATAAAAGTTGATTCATTATATATAATTTCTCGAAAAGGGTTATTTATGAGTAAAGAGAAATCGTAAAGCCGATTGGAATTTTTGTAAAATTCGCTATCGAGAGAATTTATTTCGTTACCTAATGATTTGACTATAGATATATTTTCATCTGAGTGTAGAATGTAGTAGAAGAATTTAATTCCCTGTTTATAAGAATCCAAGAATAAGTTTCCAAGTGAAGGTTCCGTAAAATCGAGATAATTTTTATTATCAAGGGTTGGTAGTGAATCTGTGAAAAAGTTTTTGAACTTTTTGATAGATTCCCCAGAATGCCATAAGCGTCTCATATCGAAATCGTCTAAATCTATAGACTCCCCCGTATCGAGCGAATCTAATATTTGTATACATTCAGAAAAAGATCTGTAAATAGCTTTTTCTAAGCTATGTGAGGCACCTGTCCCTCTAGCGGTATGAGACTCATTCGTTTTAGCATTATTACGCATGTAGGTAGTCTGTACTACATGTATATTGAAGGGGGACTTTAATAACTGTATAAAAAATTTGCCTTCCTTTTCTAAGGAGATCAAATTATTTATTTGATTAGGTATAAATTCATTTGGTATGGCAAATGGTGTAGCATCGGTTCTGCAATAAAACCAGAAAGAATCTCGTTCAATAAGTTCTAGTATACCTTGAATGATAGCTTCTTGGATATTGCTTCCTGATGCAGCACCATTCGTGCTTGAAGTAGTAGCAGATATATAATTTTCAGGCACCTCATCTGGGCAAAATATTAAAGATCTTGGAGCAAGTTCTGTTTTATTTGAAAATAAACTTTTCACTTCGGCATATGGCCACTGCGTTTTATAAGGGTTAATTTCTTCTAAGCTTCCTGGCATAATTGCTGGTAGCTTAAAGTTATTTATAATATTATTTTTCTGTTTCTCCTTTAGATCTTTGGGGAAGGTATCATTAGAACACCTTAAATCAAGATAGTATCTTTCAAGGCCTTCGCCTAGCCAACTAGCAAGAGACTGCTCAGAACTATATCCTTTTCCTCCGGCAGTTTCCAATTTTTCGATAGATTCTCCTGTATATATAAAGCTATTTGTTAAAAATATACCTCTATTATTTTCTTGTCCAGGATTTGCTAATATTGAACTATAGCCGATTGCGTATCTGTTATTCTTAATGAAAGAAACTGGGGATAGATGTCGAATTCCTGAAGTGTTATCTGATGTAGTTTTTTTATTTATTACTTCGAGTATAGACTTTTCTCGTGCATCCTTCCAGGTAAATTTTTTCTTTTTAGAGCAGTGGGGGCATCCAGGGAGAGGGAAGACTACACTCCAAGGTTGCTCTGAAAAATTTTCTGTATAAGAGAAAGGGATTCTATGTTTTAAAGAAAAAACAGATACTAAAGTTGCATATCGACTAAATTTTTCAATTTTGCATTTATCTACTTCTGTGTATATTTTGTCAATTAAGGAAATTTTAGTTTCTGCACAAAAAATACATGGGCTTTCAAATTCTATTGGAAAAGATATAAAATTATCATGATTTGTGGCTGATTGGGAGTGGTAAAGTGCTGATATCTCGTCACCTATTATAATCTCTTTTAAGCCGTTAGGTGTATACTGTATACAATTTTCAATCTCTTCATAGACTTCTCTGTTTATGGGCTCCAGCTGAAGTTCTGTACATATGTATTTATACTCTAAATATGTATCCATCTTTATTTCTGTATCTAATTTTTAAAAAATAAAATGCAGGGAGAAGAATTTATCCCCTCCCTGCATTAGTATTACCTAGTTTGAAGCGTAGCTGTTCTTAGACTGACGAGTAGCAACCTGAGGTACGGACTTCTTAACGATAATTCCGGTAAGCATAATCTGCTCCTTATGTATTTTTATAGCCGATCTGATTGAGGCTTGTTCATAAGGGTAGGTGAAACAGACCCACAGCGAAGCTGCTAGCTCGGCGGCTAGTGTGAATCGCCTAGTGAGCGAAGCAAACCAAGCGAGAGGGACGCAACGGGCGCGGGCCTGCGGAACCCCTTATGAATAAGCCTCACTATGTCTAAAATCATAGCATATGATTTGCGTTGCCTACTGGTATGCCGTGGAAGTTATCGGCTCATCTGTGGTTCCCTCGACGCCCCAACACCCCACGAAACCTGCCGTACACTTTGCTGCTCCTGTTCATTCCTACGCCGAGCAACCCTCGCCACACGCTGCTCCTGCTCAGAAGGCTTCTCCAACAAACGCACCGGCAGACCACCACGACCAGCCACCACAGAATTCGTCGCAACAACCCAACCAGCCACTGTGCCAGCGGCTGAACCCAACACCCGCACAGACCTCTGCGCCGCCTCCAGCTTCTCCCCAGCCCGAGCCGGTAACAACGGTTTCGGTACAGCAATAACGAGTAACCAACACGCCCGAACAATACGTACCGAAAACCTGCACCGAAAAGGTGCCCTAGCCCCACACGCTAGGGCACCTTTTCGATACCCTCAAACCATGAACCCAACCACCAAAATCGGCTACGCCAGAGTATCCGCCCCAGACCAATCCCTCGACCTCCAAACACAAGCCCTCGCCCAAGCAGGCTGCTACCAAACCTACGCAGACCACGGAGTCACCGGCCGCACCATGGCCAGGCCACAACTTGAAGCCTGCCTCAAAGCACTACGCCCAGGAGACACCCTCGTCGTCTGGAAACTTGACCGTCTGGGCCGGAACGTCAAAGGACTTTCAGAACTGCTCGAAACACTCGAAAACAAAGGAGTCTTCTTCTCCTCTCTCACCGAAGGGATAGACACCTCTACTCCGGTAGGAAAGATGATGTTCCATATCATCGCTTCACTAGCCGAGATGGAATCCAACCTGATCTCTGAACGCACCCGGGCAGGACTTGCTGCAATGAAGGCTAAGAATGGAGGTAATGGCGCGGGTCCCGGTCGGCCTTTGAAGTTATCGGTTGCTCAGCGGGGGCAATTGGTGCGGATGCGTTCGGAGGTGAATCCTCAGACTGGCAGAGTGTGGAGCCTTCGGGAGCTCGCAGCTTTCTTTGGGGTAGGAGTCTCGACAGTAGTGAGGTGCTTGGAAAAATAAGTGTCTTGAGTTCAAGACTCTTAGCCCTCTGCTGTGTCTGCTCTCTTCGCTCAATAACCTACAACGGAACCACTGCCATCTGTTTTAGCGTCTACGTACTGGGCAAAAACGCTGGCCGACTCATCTACCGACTCCAAACATCACAAGGAATTTAAGCTTTGTCTACGAGACTAGCAGTGCTAGGCGAGACCGCAACCAAAGAAGCCCGGTTCGCCGTACACATCACACATACCCAGACAAGGTGATTTCAATCTTCATGATGGGGTTTCTTTCTCTCGTGATTTTTTCTCACGGTATCGGGCGCGGGTGAATTTTTGGGAAACAAGGGGTGGCTGTGACCCGTAAAGAACCCCGTACAGATACCCGTCAACATATCTGTACACCTTGCCCCTTGATATTCTGAGGCAAAACAACCCGTCCCAGCCGACACCACCCGCCCTCTTCGTCCCTCATCTGGTGGGTGGTGTCGGCTGGGACGGGTCTAGTGCTGGGAAATCTAGGTGCAAGGCGTAAAGAATCAAGGCGGGCTGGAAGCGGATTTATAGACGAAATCAGGAGCAGAATTGCAACTGAAAAACAGAAGCCCAGCGCGTGGATTTAACAAAAATCTCACGTGCTGGGTTCCTATGAAGAGTACTTAGTCCATTGGGTTATGCTTCGAAAAAGACCTGTTGTAAGAACGAGAAGCTGTTGAACTAGTGTCTGAACTGGGTAAGGGCTACATGCAGTAGCTGTTATGTATAATTCCTAGATTTTCATCAGAGTGCTACGAGCTCTGGTCTACAGCCAATCGCTCTACCACTCCTACTAGTATCAAGGCCATCAAAAGCCCAACGAACCCTGGTATCACTGCCCCCACCGGGTCCTCCAGTACAACATTAGGTAACAGTGCTACTAAACTCACTCGAACACCTATCATGACGGCTAGTGCACTTGCCAGCGTTATGACAACTGTTCTCTTCGAAGCACCACTAAAAAACTGTCGAGTTTTGGGGGACTTGGCTTCGCTTTTTATCCCTAACCAAGTAAGCATCTTTGAATCCTATCGATTTATAGGTACTGGTATACAATTCCGCCCAAGCAGGTTACTGCGCCAAGTACGCCAATGCGACGCACAAGGAATTTGACGGCTTTATCCCAGCTTTTGAAGGTCGCTTCAAGAACTCCCCATACAGTAAAAGTTCCGGGCTGTACGCCAAGGCAACCTGCAATTACTTTTTTGATATGTTCCCTAAGCGTCGGATCAGCAACGATTCCGTAGTCGAAGCTTTCATTATGTTCTACAACCTGAGTAATCGTGTTTCCGTCAATGGTGAAATACGTGGGAACGGCGTCACCATCGGCATCGTAGGCCCAGGGGGCATCAACTGACGCGACAATATTTGAGTTTGCGTCAAGGGCATCAATTCCGCCGTCTTCTCGCATTACTAAGCTGGTGTACTCTCCAGTCATCTCAAATGAGTATGCAGTAGGTGCATCGGGTGAGTCGATTTGAATTACAGCCCGTGAATCACCGCTCTGGAGGTTTTCGTAGATGATGTTATGGTCATCAGCTACTGTTGCTACTTTCCCCTCAACGTAGGTAGCTCCTCCTGAATTGGTTTTTAGGCCTACGCTCCCATTTTGGAGCTCAGAGCTATTTCCATCTGTGGCCACGGTTGGATACGAATCCACGGAGGCTTCAATATTTCCATAGCTTTCGAGTGTCTCTAGGACTTCGAGAGATTGGGAAATCTGTCGTTCTGTTTCATTTTTTGACAGCTCAGCAGCTTCTGCAGGTACTGCCATGCCAATAGTTAGAGTGCTGGTGATTGCCAGCAACAGGGTGGATGAAAGTGCTCGTTTCATCTGAGTTCCTTACACGGTAAGGTATGTGTGATTTACACTATAACGCAATGTGATTTAGGTGTCAACTATTTGCGCATGTCAGACCCTTGTCTGCAAAAAGTTTAAGAGTGAACCATTGTCTGCAATGATAGAAGTTGATGAAAGACCCACAAATCAAACAAATCAGGCAGTCAATCAATCAACCAGCGGGTCTTTCTCTGCTCAGAAACCAAGAGCGCACCGCTAACCAAGACCCTACGGGCAGACCTACACAAGTACGAGTTTTACCAGCCCAGCCCAACATTTTGCCGTGCCCTGGTCATCGACATTGACCACATTTTCGCCTCCAGTTTCGTCTTTGACTTACCCCGCGAAATCTACCCTCACGCCGTGGTTTTTACAGCCCAGGGCGTACAAGCTTTCTGGCTCATTGAGGGCGTTCCCCTGACCAGTAAAGCCCACCAAGCCCCTATCCGGTTCGCGAGGGACACCGCCGAGCTTCTACGCCGTGCCTGCGCCGGTGACCCTGCGGTAAACGCTCTTGCCCCCTCAAAGTGCCGTAACCCGCTCTATGAGGGCGCAGAGGTCGTTTACCTGGCTGATTGCCCGCCGTACGCCTTTCCGATATGCGGCACCCGAAAACCAAATTACCACTACATATAGTGCCACATATAGATAAAAACACTATATATAGTTAAAAATAGCGCTTGTTAATCTCCATGGTAAAATCGATTCAAGATACAAAACGAGCCCCACCCAAGGTTCAGGTAAGGCTCGCAAAGTTGTCTGGAAAACACTTAGAATCTTACCGCCTTCGTATCTCCTTATCAGGCAACCCTGCCTGACGAATCAATCACTTCACTCAGGAGATGTATATGCAAGTTACTGATTTCTATAACATCACAGAGGAAGATCCTCTTTTCCTCAACGTCCATGTAGACCGAGATAATCTTCTCTATCTGGACCCTTTTGCAATTCGCCAAGAAGCCAAAAGGCACCCCTCTGACTATGGCGAGAGCGCCGTAGCTTGTATGAAAAGCTTCTTTGAAACCGTTGCAGCCTGTGCAATCTCTACGAGAGCTGGAGATCAGCTAAGGGGAGAAAGACTCCTTCAAACTTTCAACGAACCTAGCGAAACCCGTCTCGGGATGTCTAAGGAAGGGTACCAAGGTAAAGGTGCCGCCTTACAGAAAGGTACTGAGATTTGGAATAGTCTGCGTACCGATGCGCAGGGGCTGCTGAACGTGGGAATCTTTCACATGTTAGAGGAGTTGCCGGTTTTTGTTGATGGAGTAGGGGCAGATGTGACATCAGACCTTACTACTCGTATCATCTTCGAGCCTTTAGCTCTTTTTACTCAGAAGATGCTCGCTGAATACCCTCAACTTACTAGCGGAAACCATAAGATAGAAGCTATTCATCGAAACGTATGGGACTCCCAGACTAAAACCTGGATGGAGAAGGAATTTCTTCTTCCTGTAGCCGACAATCACCCTTTGCTTCTTGTTCCCCGCAACTGGGCACGCGCTTCTGTTGTTCTTGATTACGGGGGGTTCTATCAAAAGGGTGTTCTTACCTATGCTCAACGGCAGCACAGTGTTGTTCTGAATGACGGAAAAATTTTACGCCCCTCTAAAAAGAACCTCTCGAAGCAGGAAAGGTATCAGCGTGGGCGTAAGACTGTCATCGCCGTCGTGCAGGAAGCTGCGCGTGAGAATGAGTTGATTTTGCAGGATTTCAAGCAGATGCTTGAACGTGATTTCTCATTTTACTCACGGGAAAAGCTTGCTGAGGCTTTAGCTAAAGAGCCGGGGGCGCAGGACTATGGTCACTAAGATTATTCGTCCTGTTCAAGGGCGGATTGAGGTAAGAGGGCTTCCCAAAAACCGTAATCCGGCCGTGTCTAACAGACAATGGTTTAAGGATTCACTTCAGAGGCGTATTCGGCCTATATGGATAGCTCATGCACCTCAGGAAACTGGCTATGGCCATTGGGAAATTGCCCGCCCTCATCTACAACCAGTGATAGAGGCAATTGTTCGTAGGGAAGGTGAAGTTCTTCTGGAACTACACTATAGAACTAACGAAAAATGTGACACGCGTTGCCAAAAGGCTAGGGGCTTCGAGTGCGTATGCTCATGTTTGGGCAGAGAGCATGGTGGTGGTGAGGGTCGGCGGTGGATTCCGGCAGGAGACACTACTTTGATACGCCTCGGTGACGAAACTGTAGAACAGGTTTTGTTAACCTACGACGACTTGTTTCCTAGAGGTTGACTCTGAATAAAGAAAGCAGGAGCATCTGAGGCAGCTTCCCTCCCCTGCTAAGTACGGTAGCATTGCTGATCCCACCCTATCTCCAAGAGTAGGATCAGTAATGAATCATGTCAGCAACCTCATGCCGCATACTGAAAACAGCAATAAGCCATCTATCTGTATATACAGATAGATGGCTTTACATATTTATAGATTGTCAATATAAACACTAATCAGCTCTGTAATTGTGGTTCCATTCTGACTCGCATAGGTCTTCAACTTCCGATGCCGCTCCTCATCCAACTTAATCGTCAGCTGCTTCTTCAGCACAGGATTTCCTGCCGCGAAAGACTTCTTAAAATCAGCCTTAGCCACCGAAGCAGGCACAGCCGCACGGGTCATTAAATTCTTCTTCTCACTCATGTTTTACTCTCCAATTAGATTCAGTAGTTCAGCAGCGACCTGCTCATAACCTGCCAGGTCTTTAGGGTAGGTATTGGCGTTGTTCTTAATAGCCTCTAGGGTCTTGATAGGGGTATCGAAAACAGCGATCTTAGCGTCATTCAAGGCTTCTAGGGCTTGGTGGTAGCTGATTGTTCTGGGGTTTGCGTGGGTGAGCAGTACGATAGCTGGCAGGGTTGGTGGGATGGAATCAAGGGTGGCCCAAACTCGTGCCATATCAAGACTTGCTGGTTTGGTGGGGATGATGAGCATAGCGCTGCGGTTAGCGGCCGCGTCAAGAACTTGACTGTTTCCCGGTGGGGTGTCAATGAGAACGAAGTCGGCGGTACTTGTTTTGCGGGTAATTTCGCGGTGGTTTACTGAGGCGACGCTAAAGGGTAGCGGGTTCCCGTTTTCTTCGGTGATGTAGGCCCAGTCTGTTGCTGATCCTTGAGGATCAGCATCCCAAAGCTCTACTGAGTATTGGGGGGCTAGGGCTTGGGCTAGGTGTATGGCTGTGGTTGTTTTTCCCACGCCGCCTTTGCTGTTGAGTATGCCAATGTAGTAGGTCATGTATATCAGTATAGCTGTTTTTACAGTTTACTGTAAGTACAGTTATACAGATTTATGTTTATGTGTTTTTACATTTGCGCTTGTCAAAAGCATTATAGGAACTACGTTGCACACGATGAGCAACAAGCCACCGTTCCTTAGAGCATCAAACCCAGATAGCTTAACTACCTTCTATTAGCTCTCAGCTAGCTGAGCCTGCTCAGGGTATAGCCGTGCAGCCTCCGCTACCCCCTTAAACTTCTTCACCTTCAAATACTCACGCATCAACCGAACCTGGCTCAGACCCCGCACAGGCACAACCTTCGGCCTATTCATCTCCTCAAGAATCTGCTTCTGCTGCGCAATCAGACGCTCACGTTCAACCTCAGCCTGTTCACGCCGAATACGAGTAGGAGAAGAAGGCAAAGAACCATCATCGCACTTCCAGGCATTGACCCTAATATGCAGCCAAGCCAAGATTGAGCGCATACCACCGGCACCACGTGTTTGGTAAACAATCCCCTCAGAATCCTCTTCTAAAGCTCGAATGACATCTTGTACACACCACCCAGCGGCAAAAATCTTACTCAGGTGCTTCACAAGAAGCACAGTAGGTACCTTCCGTAGATCCAACACCTCTTTCTTGAGCCGTTCAGTCGCTGCCCAACGGTCAGCAGCAGACTTAACCACCGCTGTCAGAGGAAAATTTTTGCTGCTGTCCTTTAAGGACTTAATAGATTTCTTAAAAGTTTTTAAGGGGTGGACATTTTTAACAGCAGGTAGAAGCAAGGTGTAGATGGGCGCTTCGTTAGCCTGGGTCTGAGAGTGGGCTGCGGACTTGCCAGGGCGCACTACAGCGATTAAGCCCTTTGTGATGAGTTGGTGGATGTAGCGTTGGATGGTTTTGGTGCATTTTCCGATGTGAGAGGCTATCTCGTGGTAGGTGAATTGGGCTGTGTATTCACCGAGTCGGTAGCGGTAGGCGATGTAGTGAACGATTTTTTGGGCTGTTTTTGTGGTGGTCGCTGAGAGCGTAGAAAAATATTTCTCTCTCACGTATTTCAGCCATGGCAAGGCGTTTTCTGGTGAGTAGGTGCCTGTGGGGCGGGCTTTGATGAGTTCAAAGGGTGTGGCGTTGGCCCGTGCTCTTGCGCTACCCCTGTGTGGTGCTGGTAAGCTATACACAGAGACTCCTTCTGTGTTTCACTCGCATTAGTTGTTTCCTAACCGGGTGTCAATCATTCTTGGCGGAACGTGACATCCCATATTCTTACGGAAAGCCCCTCCGGCAGGAGGGGCTTTCGTTATTTAACAAATCTCTTGGCCACTACTCTACTGCATCTTCTTTCCAGTCAGTGCTCTATGACGTACTCGCAGTAGATGATTCTTGGGCTTCGGTAGCGCTGCCACCTGGTGCAAAACCCTTCTGAAGACAGTTTTGCTCCAGTGAAAGCTCTATTAGATGGACCTAGCGACCAGTCGGCATGAGCTTTTGCGCTGCGGCCGCTTATCTCTACAAAGAGCAAAGTGGGACCTTACCGTAAATTGAGACGCTGGTGTAGGCAACAGTGTACGTATCTTCAGCTAAAACATTTCGAATATTTCGAATAATGCTACAGTAGGGATATGACCACTACTCAGCAAAACCAACGTTCCACCCTCGAGCCATCAACCTTCAACGAAGCAGACCTCGAACTTCTTTCAGCCTTCCTCCACCGCGCCCCCAGCGGGATCGAGCGAACCCCACCAGCACTTCTATCTCCAGACGGTAAAAAACAAGTCATTCCCTTCCCTATCTACGAAACTCTCACTGCTATCGTTGATGCACTAACACGCAACCAAGCTGTATCCATCATCCCTACCAACACCAAACTCACTACCCAGCAAGCAGCTGACTACCTCCAAATCTCCCGGCCTACCCTCATCAAAGCCCTTGAAGCTGGAGCTATTCCCTTCACCTTGGTCGGCCGCCACCGGCGAGTACTTCTCACCGACCTTATCCACTACGAAGAAAATCTACGGGCAAAACGTAAAGCCTTCCTCAAAGAACAAACACACGAATCAGCAACAGAGGGTAGCTACTTTGATACCCCTGCGAGTTTCGACACCCGCCCCTTTACTGAGGAATCCTGATGTCTGGGTTCCCTGTTGTTTTAGATGCCTGCGTTCTGTTGCCTATGGCAACCTGTGATTTGCTCCTGCGCATAGCTGATGCTAAAGAGTACAGGCCCTTATGGTCGCAGAATATTTTAGATGAGGTAGAACGAAACTTGCAGACAAGTCTTAATCTCACTGCTCCTCAAGCCCAAAAGCGTGTAGGCAACATGCGTCGGCATTTCCCCGATGCTGAAGTTCTTGGGTATGAGTCGTTGGTTCCTCAGATGTGCAATCACCCTAAAGACCGGCATGTTTTAGCGGCCGCTGTTCGAGCTAACGCGGATTTGATCGTGACCTTTAATCTGAAAGATTTCCCCCAAAGTGCCTTAGATCCATATGACATTGGTGTAGTACATCCTGATGATTTTCTGTGCGATCAGTTTGATCTGAATCCCCCCAAAATCAAGAGCATTGCTGAGGAGATTGTGAAAGATATGAAAAATCCTCAGATTACTCATAGCCATTACCTCCAGGGGTTACGCAAGGTGGGGTTATCAGATTTTGCTGGGGTTCTTGAATCAAACGGTTTCTAGTCAGCGAGCTATCTGTAGAAAGATGATATAAAAGTGCCAGCTAACTTTAAGATCAATAAATCTGCGGTTGAGAAACTCACTCGTAATCTCCAGCGTGAATTCGACAAGACCCCAGTCTCCATCCCTGTTCAAGGGTATTTAGAAGTATCAGGACAAGACAAAAGTCAGAAGCCTGACTCTGCTCCGACTATCGTTAACAACTACCATGCTCCAGTTGTTACCAACTACGGTAATCGAACGCAGATTGCGTGGGGTTCTCAAAATATTACTCAAACTAGCGAACATCAAGAGAATGTTGCTACTGGATTTGAGGAGTTCGCGCAGGGACTTGCACAAGTTCTCACAGATATCGATACATCACCTATCGCTGAAGAAGAAAAGCAAAAATTCAAGACGATTGCAGAGCAGACCCTTCAAGAAACTGATATGTACTGGCTTTAGTTCCGACAATTATAAGACCACTAAAGCACCATCAACCACCTCCTGCGGAGTCCGATAACCAAGACCCTGATGCAACCGACCAGCATTCCACCAAGCAACCCAAGACGC
>NZ_SPQC01000057.1 GCF_004569295.1 Rothia nasimurium | reverse complement strand
CCCTGCAGGACCCGCCCTCCGACGACATCTGCTATGCGACCTCTAACCGTCAGGGCGCTATCAAGGAGATTGCTCCGAAGGCTGATCTGGTGATTGTGGTGGGTTCGACCAACTCGTCGAACTCTGTGCGCCTGAAGGAAGTTGCCCTGGAATACGGCGCTAAGCAGGCCTACCTGGTGGACTACGCCAATGAGGTTGATGAGGCCTGGTTTGAGGGTGTGACCACCGTGGGTCTGACTTCTGGTGCCTCTGTGCCCGAGGTGCTGGTGCAGGACGTGCTGCGTCTGCTGGCAGACTACGGTTACGTTGACGTTGAGAAGTTTGAGACCGCCAAGGAAGATATTCTCTTCTCGCTGCCTAAGGAGCTCCGCGCGGCCCTGAAGAATGATTCGGGTGAGCCCGCGATGCGATTGGGAGGACGAGGAGCGAAGCCGAGCCGGTAAAATCGCGAAGCGACCGGCTCGGCTTCGCGGCGAAGTCCTCTTCCGTTAAAAATTTGCCCACGATTGGGCAAATTTAGGAAGTGAGGATTGAAGCCGACACAGTAAAATCGCGAATCGCATTCCTGGCGAGCTCATAAGAAAAGGCCCCCGTCTGGGGGCCTTTTCTTGTGGGGCTGGTTAGCTGGGGATTAGGCCGTAGATGACGGCTGAGAAGGCTGCGATGCCTGAGATCACCACGAAGATGTTGGAGAGTTTGCCGCGGTAGGGGGCTAGGGCCGGTACCTTGTGGATGGCCCACATGGGCACGATGAAGAGTACCAGGGCCATGACGGGGCCTACCAGTGATTCTATGAGGGAGAGGACGCTGGGGTTCAGCACGGCTGCGACCCAGACGGTGACAACGATGAAGACGTTGATTGCGGTGTTGAGGGCCTTGTCGCTGATGCGTTTTTTCTCGGGGTCGAAGTTTTTACGGACGATACCTGCTGCTCCTTCGTGCCCGCCGAGCCAGTGGCCGAAGTAGGAGGAGACGATGGCAGCGATGGCTACGATGGGGCCGAGCCAGTTGATGAAGGGGGCGTCGAATTCGTTGGCCAGGTAGGAGAGGATGGGGAGGTTGGAGGTGCGGGCTTCAGCGAGGCCGTCCGGACCGATAGCTAGCACGCAGGACCAGACAAAGCCCATGGTGAAGACGGTTAGAATGATGGAAGTAACGCGGAGCACGCGGGATGCCTTGACCGAAGCGAAGCCGTGGTACTGCTTGCGCATAGCCACTGAGAACTGGGAGATAGCTGCTGCGTGGTAGAAGGAGAAGATGAGTACCGGCAGCATGAGCCAGAGGGTCATCGAGAAGTTGCCGGGGGCCGGTACCTGGCTAAAGCCGTCGAGCGACCAGTGGGGGATGAGGTAGAGGGTGAGCGCGGCGAGTACCAGAATGAGGGGGTAGACCAGGAACTGGGTCACCATGAGCATGAATTTTTGGCCGATAATCATGACGGCGCTCATGGCACCGACGAGCAGGGCGGCGAGGAGCCAGCGGGGCAGGGGTTCTAGCCCGAACTGGTTGGTCAGAAAGGAGTCAACGGTGTTGGTGATACTGACACCGTAAATGAGCAGGATGGGGTAGATGGAGAGGAAGTAGAGCAGGGTAAAGATCTTGCCGAAGCCTCGGCCGAAGAATTCTTCGGCTACCTCTGTGATATCTGCTGTTTGTTTGGAGCTGGCGGAGACCATGCGGGAGAGCCCCCGGTGGGCGAGGAAAGTCATGGGCCAAATCAGGACGGTTGCTGCCAGCAGAGGCCAGACACCACCGGCGCCCGCGTTAATGGGGAGAAAGAGGATGCCCGCGCCGACGGCGGTGCCGAAGAGGCTGACGGTCCAGGCTGTGTCTGTGCGGTTCCACCCCGGCGCCCGGGTTGCGGCGTCCCCCATTTCTATGGCTGCGGTGGAGACATCGGTGTATTCGTGGCTGTCCTTGTGAGACATACAAAAAAACTCCTAGATTCACATCGTTGTGAGATACGTGTACTTATTATTCTAGCCTTTTTTGTGCGAGCCATGCAGAATGAGCCTATGCCCTACCTCTTTCTCGCGCTCGCCATTGGCTCGGAGCTCATTGCCACCACCCTGCTGAAATACACTGAGGGGTTCACCAAACTGTGGTTTACCCTGGGCTGCCTGGTGGGTTACGGTTTTGCCTTTTTTATGCTGTCGCTGGCGGTTCGGGACATCCCGGTCGGAGTCGCCTACGCCCTCTGGTCGGGGCTGGGCACCGCTGCCATCGTCGCCATCGGTGCGGTCTTTCTCGGGGAGCCCATCACCCTGGTCAAGGTGGTGGGCATTTCCCTGATTGTTGCCGGGGTGCTGGTGCTCAACCTGGGCGGAGCTAGCCACTAGTTCTGGTAGCAGATTTCTTCCCAGACAGGCCGGTAGCCTAGCTCCTCATTGACCTTGATTATGGCCGGGTTGACCGCCGAGTTCATGGTAATAATCTGCCGAAGGTGGGGTGCGGACGCCAGCAGGCGGGTATGGCTGAGCACCTTGAGGGTGCGTGAGAGGCCAAGGCCGCGGTGCTCTGGCATGACTACTGTAGATTCCTGCCAGGCTGAGACATTGCGTGTATCGGTGGGATAGGTCAGGGCTGTTATCGCTGCAATCTTTCCTCGGTGTAGGGCAGCCGCATACATCAGTTCATCTACCTCTAGCTGGTGGTAAGCAGCTGCGGCTGACTCTAGGTGTTATTCGGGAATTTTGTGTTCCCAAACCTCAAAGGTGTAGGCGGGGCCGGCTATTGTCTTGCGCTCAGCCGCCTGCGCGAGGTCAGTAGGAATTGGCAGGGGAGCGATTCTCGTGATAGCAGAATTCTTAGGTTCTAGGCCTAGAAGAGCCGCAACCCTATTGATGGACGTCCTTGTTGCCATCCTGCATGAGGTAGCCGTAGTAGGTGATGTGGGGGGGCGTCCGCTGGGCTTGATAGCCTCTTCCAGACTCCGCCCTTCAGCCTCGGGGTGGACGGCAAGAAGGAAGTTCAGGCCATCCAGATTCTCTTTGAGGGGGAGCGACACCAGTACAATACCGAGAATCTACCCTTGAACCTCAGCAATCCAGCGGTGGTTTTCATAGTAGCTGGAGGGCGCAAGAATAGCCCGCCGCTCTTCGACCGTTGTGGTGGATGGAAAACCGTAGAGCTTTTCATCGCAGGCAGATTCTAGAGCATTGAGCTGCTCCGTATCGGCATCGGAGTCAAGGTTGATAGGGCGAATGATGATGTCCCGAGGTGAAAACTGCGATACTGTCATGCTGACCAGCATAAAATACTGTGCCCTAAGTAATAAGAGGTGGGTGTGCGGAAGTTGCCTGATCTCCCCACTGGGGTTGGGCGTCCGCACCGCGTGCAGGGCTTCTCCAGCGCTTACGCGCTCGCTTGACTCACCCCTGTAAACTAGAAACCGTGGCTTTAACTATTGGAATTGTGGGTCTGCCCAACGTCGGCAAGTCGACCCTCTTTAACGCACTGACCAAAAACAACATCCTGGCAGCGAACTACCCCTTCGCGACCATCGAACCCAACGTGGGCGTCGTCAACCTGCCCGATGAGCGCCTGACTCGCCTGGCCGAAATCTACGGTTCCGAGCGCATTCTGCCCGCAACCGTATCCTTCGTCGACATCGCCGGTATTGTTCGCGGCGCCTCCGAGGGCGAAGGTCTGGGCAACCAGTTCCTCGCCAACATCCGCGAGGCCCACGCCATCGCCCAGGTCGTCCGCGCCTTCGATGACCCCGACGTCATCCACGTCGACGGCAAGGTAGACCCCGCCAGCGACATGGAAACTATTAACACCGAGCTGGTGCTGGCTGACCTGCAGACCCTGGAAAACGCTATTCCCCGCCTGGAAAAGGCCGTCAAAATCAAGAAGGGCGACCCTGCCCAGCTTGAGGAATACAAGAAGGCCCAGGCTGTACTGGAAGAGGGCGACACCCTGATTTCTAAGTACGAAGAAGCCAAGATTGACATGGCCCTACTCAAGGAACTGAACCTGCTCACCTCCAAGCCCTTCATCTACGTCTTTAACTCGGACGAGGGTGTCCTCGCCTCTGAGGAAAAGCAGGCTGAACTGCGCGCCATGGTTGCCCCCGCTGAGGCTGTCTTCCTGGACGCCAAGCTTGAGGCCGACATGGTTGAGCTCTCTGAAGAAGAGGCTCGCGAAATGCTAGAGATGAGTGGCCAGGACGAGTCTGGCCTCGATAAGCTGGCTCGCGTCGGCTTCTCCACCCTGGGTCTGCAGACCTACCTGACCGCTGGCCCCAAGGAAACCCGCGCCTGGACCATCACCAAGGGCGATACCGCCCCCCAGGCTGCCGGCGTCATCCACACCGACTTTGAGCGCGGCTTCATCAAGGCCGAAGTTGTTTCCTTCTCTGACCTGGACGATGCCGGCACCATGGCTGAGGCCAAGGCCCGCGGCAAGGTCCGCATGGAAGGTAAGGACTACATCATGCAGGACGGCGACGTGGTGGAGTTCCGCTTCAACGTCTAGCCTCCAAACCAGATTTACCCTTGGAAAAGTGCAAGTGCCCCGCGTTAAGTGCGGGGCACTTGCACTTTTTCAATGGCGTCTTAGGTGCATGTGCGGTGTGTCGTTCACCTCTCGTAAGCATGCTTTGGCACAATAGGTGATAACAAGTTCACTGATGAAAGAAGGTTTATCATGAAAGCACGTCTAGCGTTCATCGCCGGTGCAGGTATCGGTTATGTTCTGGGTGCTCGCGCAGGCCGCGGCCAGTACGAAAAGATCAAGACCCAGGCCGCTAACGTCTGGAACGATCCCAAGGTACAGAACGGCATCAAGACCGCCGAAGAAACCATCAAGGAACAGGCCCCTGTCGTTGCAGAAAAGGCCAAGGAAGCCGCTGTAGCAGGTGCCGAAAAGGCTAAGGAAGCTGCCGCCGCAGGCACCGAGAAAGCCAAAGAAAAGGCTGAAGAGGTCAAGGACGCCCGCGCCGAGGCTAAAGCCGAGAAGCAGGTAGAAAAGGCAGAAGCTAAGGCCGAAAAGGAAGCCGAGAAGGTTGACAAGAAGGCCCAGAAGCTGGTCGACGAGGCCCCTGCCGACATTGTCTCAGACCCCGCTACCGACATGAACGACGAAGGCCCCGCACCCACCAAGTAAGGCCCCTACGTATAGCCCCAGAACCTTCCGCTCTTCGACGCCCCGAAGAGCGGGAGGTTTTGTGCTTCTATCTGGGATAATGGGGAGCGACCTAGACACCACCTAACTTTTGGAGACCCCTATGTCTGATGTCCCCACACCCGCCTGCCCTGCCTGCACTGAAGAGTACTCCTACCAGCAGGGGGACCTCTGGGTCTGCCCCATGTGCGGCCATGAGTGGGCCGAAACCGATGCTGCTGAGGCAGAAGAGACCGGCTCCAAGGTGCTCGATGCCGTCGGCAACGAGCTGGTAGACGGCGATTCCGTCACCATCACCAAGGGCCTCAAGGTCAAGGGCGGTGCCGACATCAAGGCTGGTACCAAGGTGCGCGGTATCCGTCTGCTCGAAAGCCCCGTCAACGGCCACGACATCGAAGCTAAGGTTCCCGGCGCAGGCCAGATGTACCTGAAGTCCTCCGTGGTCAAGAAGAGCAACTAACCCCCTGAAAGCAGTGGCCCACTCATGAAATGGCTAGTGTGGGCGGTGGCAATAGCCGCCTACGTGTTCTCAATTATCAACCGCAGCTCCTTCTCGGCGCTGGGGGCCACTGCCCAAACCCACTTTGGGGTAGAGGCGACAGCTATTTCCCTTTTCATCATGCTGCAGCTGGTGGTCTACGCCAGCTGGCAGGTGCCGGTGGGTGCCCTGCTGGATCGTAAGGGGGCGCCGGTGCTGATTGCCGGTGGGTTGACCCTCATGACGGCTGGCCAGTTTCTTCTGGCCCAGAGTGACACCGTACCCCTGGCCCTGCTGGCGCGTGTGCTGGTGGGCAGCGGGGACGCCTGTATCTTCGTCAGTCTGATTCGCCTGATTTCAGACTGGTTTACTCCTAAACAAATTCCGGTGGTCAATCAAATGAGCGCCAATATGGGCCAGCTGGGTCAGCTGGTTGCCGTCACGCCTCTGGTTACCCTGGTGGGTGCCCTGGGCTGGCAGGGCGGCTTTACTGTTCTCGCCGCTATCGGTTTTTGCCTGCTGCTTCTGGCTCTATTCACGCTCAGGCCGGCTCCCGGCAAGGCTACCGTTGCCCAGGGGCTGGGCCGCCGAGCCCGGCGCGGACGGGGGAGCGCGTCCGCCCGGCGTCCGCTCCCTAGCCAGGAAGAAGCCAACCGGGCCCGCACCGACCACCCCTACCCCGTCACTGATTCCCTGCCCGTGCTTCCCCCGGCCACGGGCCCAGGTTTTACGGCCTCTATCAGGCAGGTGCTGGCCTACCCGGGTGTGCGCCTGGCCTTTTGGGTGCACTACGTGACGGCCTCCATGATTTTCTCCATTATGCTTCTGTGGGGGCATGCCCTTCCTGACCGGGGGCCTGGGCTACAGCCAAGCCCTGGCCTCGGGCATCGTCAGCACCGTGGTAGCCTCCATTGTCATTGCCGGGCTCTTCACCGGCTCGATTCTCTCCCGCTTTTCACCCTACCGGGTGCACATCGCGGTGGGTAGCAGCCTGCTCAACCTCAGCCTGTGGTCCCTGATTTTCTTCTGGCCCGGAATTGCCCCCACCGCCCTGGTATACGCTGCGGCTATCACCCTGGGTATCAACCCCGGTGTCCATGGCAGCTTTTGAGGTGGTGCGTTCGCACGTAACCCAGCATCAGCGCGGCCTAGCCACGGGCATCGCCAATATGGGTGGCTTCGTAGGGGCCCTCACCATCGTGTTCCTCATCGGCCTGATTCTTGACAGCCTCGGCGCCGGCACTCCCGAAACCTATACTCTTGAGGCCTTCCGTTGGGCTATGGCCAGCCACATTCCGGTGATTCTGCTGGGCATTCTCATGATTGCCCTGCTCTACCCCAAGGCCAAGCGGGCGCTGACAGGCAGGGCGCAGACGTCCTAGCTCCTCAGGGGCGGACGCCCGCCGCCCTTCCCAGCAGGCAGGCGGCAAACGCACGGGAAGGGGTGCGGTATCTTGCCCACATTTTCTGGTTTTCACTGGGCAGGTGCTACTGCGGTCTTTAGAATTAAAAGCCGCACACCACGCCTTACCCTGTGAAGGAAACATGACCAGAAAATCAGTCGTCCTGTTCACTAGCCTTGCTCTGCTGGCTCTTACCGCCTGCCAGCAGGAAGAAGCCATTACCCGCGTTGACCCGCAGACCGCTTCGGCAAGCGCAAGTTCAGCATCGCCCAGCCCGACCCCCACCATTGAGGCGACCACCGAACCCACCACCGCAGAGCCGACCCCCGAAGACCCCTTCTCGGGCACAGTCTTTGCCGAGAGCGGCGTGACCTTCTTCGTCCCCCAGGACTACGTGCAGGACGCAGCACCCTCCCAGGCAGAAATCTTCACCTACCAGTTCACCCACTACCGTAGCGCCGAGGATGCCGCAGGCCGTTTTATGGTGGGCACCCCCTACAATGACGAGCAGGGGCGGAACGCCGAAGAGATGGAGAAAGAGACCGTCACCAGTCTCACCCCGGCCTGGTCTATCAACGAGACCGTTGAGACCATCAACTACACCCGTGAAGACGGTGTGCGAGTGATTCGCTCCGAGGTACGTTTTGCTTCGAGTAACGCCCCCGGCTACATCTTTACCCTGGATAACGGGCACGAGCTGATGCACGCCGCTATCTTGATGGATGACGCCAACCCCGACTTTGTGAAGAAGATTGAGGATTCTATCGGCTTCGCCTGGTAGTAGGTGCCCTAACGAGAAACCATACACAAACAGCGGGTGGAACCGGTGCCGGTTCCACCCGCTGTGGCGTTTAAGCAGTTTTGCTGTAGGTTTACCCGTTTTTAGTTTTCTTCTGCGGTCTCTTCGGGGGTGTTGAGACCAGTTACGCCCTCAGATAGGGCAATGAATTCGTCGATATCTTCCTGGGTGGCATAGGGGACGGGGTGCACGAGCAGCTCGTTGATGCTGGAACGGAAGACGTAGCTGAGATTGACCGGGTCTGAGCCCTTGCCGCCGATAATAGCCTTGGTGGTCAAGCCGTAGCTGAGCATGGTGAGCTGGTTAGCCTGCACCTTAATGTCGGTTTCGGCCTTGATTTGGCCTGCCTCATCGAGGTGCACCAGCATATCGTAGAAGAGGGTGCGGATGCGCTCCAGGCTGGTGACCGAAATATTCTTGATTTCGGGGGTAGAGCGTAACTCAGCCACCATACCCAGGGTAATACGTGAAACCGCGTGGGAGCGCGGGGTGAGCGGAATAAAGTGCTCAAGAATCTTGACGGTGTTGAGCACATCCTGGCCCTGAACCGCTACCGCCCGCATGCTGGCTTCGGTCTCTAGGCTGATAAGTTCCAGGGCATAGGTGACCAGTTCGACGCGGCTATCGAAGGAGTGGCGCAGCGAGCCGGTGGAGATACCGGCTTCGGCTGCAACATTGCGAATGGTGATAGCGCTGACGCCGCGTTCGTTGAGGAGCTTCCAGACGGCCTGGGAAATGACTTTCTTGCGTTCATCGTGGTCAATGAGCTTAGGCACTGAAGAACTCCTGACTGAAGTAGTCGAGATCCTGCTCTTCGGGGTAGGTGAAGATTTCCAGCAGGGTCTCGAAGTGGGTGAGTATGGGGGCCATGAGCTCTTCGTCGCTGGCTTCACCGTCGGTGAGCAGGTAGAGGCAGCTGATACCCCACAGCAGGGCTACGAGCTTTTCTACCTCTAGGTCGATATCGATATCGTCGCGCACAAAGCCCTGGGCCCGCAGCTGGCTGAGCAGGAAGCCGTAGGCGTAGAGGAAGTCCTTTTCATGGGACTGCAGAATCTTGGTGATACCGGGAATCGTTGAGGCATCGGCCAGCATGCCCGCAACCACGGTAATAAAGAGCTTGCCGTCTTCAGAGACGGGGGAGAGCTCGGTGAAGATTTCTTCGAGGCTGTAAATCAGCTCGTAGTTGAAGGTGCGGCTGGTCAGAGCCCTAATGAAGCGCTTGCCCACATAGTCGAGAGAGAACTGCATCATCTCTTCGTGGGAGGGGAAGACGTGGCGCAGGGAGCCTGTAGAGATGCCAGCTTCAGCGGCTACGGTTCGCACAGATACGCCGCGAACGCCTTCACGGGCTAGCACCGCCCAGACTGCCTGGGCGATTTCTTGTTTTCGTTCTTCGTGGTTGATGAGTTTTGGCACAGTTTTACTTTAGATGGTGGTGTGGTTACAGATGCCGCCCCCTGTCTTTTTTCGGGGGATGAACGCCTTTATGACGTGGTACGGCGGGGTTTTATGACGCTAGGTAGGACGCCAGGTGCTCGCCGGTAAGGGTACCGGCTGCGGTGAGGGCGGTAGGGGTGCCCTCAAAGACGATTGTACCGCCCCCGTGACCGGCCTCGGGGCCAACATCAATAATGTGGTCAGAGTGGGCGATGACGGCCTGGTGATGCTCGATGCAGAGCACGGTGGTGCCGGCATCAACCAGCTGGTCGAGCAGGGTGAGGAACTGCTGAATATCGGCCAGGTGCAGGCCTGTGGTGGGTTCGTCGAAGATGTAGATTCCGCCGGGTTCTGCCATGTGGGTGGCGAGTTTGATGCGCTGACGCTCGCCGCCGGAGAGGGCGGAGAGGGGCTGGCCGAGGGTGATGTAACCCAGGCCCACATCGACCAGGCGCTGCAGGATTTTGGTGGCGGCGGCCAGCTTGGTGTCTTTGGCGCTGAAGAAGGTGAGGGCATCGGCAGCAAAGAGAGCCAGAACGTCACTGATGTTCTTGTCGCCCAGGCGGTATTCGAGCACGCCGGGGGAGAAACGCTTGCCCTCGCAGGCCTCACACACGGCGGTGGACTTTTCCATGAAGCCCAGCTGGGTTTCTATCACGCCGGTGCCCTTACACTCGGGGCATGCACCCTCAGAGTTGGCTGAGAAGAGGGCGGGCTTGACCCCGTTGGCCTTGGCGAAGGCCTTACGGATAGGTTCAAGCAGGCCCGTGTAGGTAGCCGGGTTGGAACGCCGGGAGCCCTTGATAGGGGCCTGGCCGATGTAGATGATGCGCTCTTCGCCGTCTGTGTGCTGGTCGAGGAGCTCTGCAATCAGGGAGGACTTGCCAGACCCGGCTACGCCGGTGAAGGTGGTGAGGACGCCGGTGGGCACGGCTACCGAGACATTTTTGAGGTTGTTGCGGATTGCGTTAGCAACCTGCAGGGCCCCGGTCGCCGGGCGGACGGCGTCCTTAAGCCCCTGCCGGTCGTAGAAGTGGCGGGAGGTGACGGTATCTGCCTGCTTGAGCCTCTCGAAGGCCCCGGCGTAGACCACGGTGCCACCGGCTGAACCGGCGGCCGGGCCCATATCGATGATGTGGTCGGCAATAGCGATGGTCTCGGGCTTGTGCTCTACCACCAGCACGGTGTTGCCGCGGTCGCGCAGGCGCAGCAGAAGCTCGTTCATCTTGGTGACATCGTGGGGGTGCAGACCCGCGGTGGGCTCGTCAAAGACATAGGTGACGTCGGTGAGCGGGGAACCCAGATGGCGCACCATCTTGGCACGCTGGGCCTCACCACCCGAGAGGGAGGAAGCAGAACGGGAGAGGGCAATGTAGCCCAGGCCGATAGTGACCATAGAATCGAGCAGGTGCTCCAGCGCAGCGAGCAGGGGAGCGACCTCGGGGATATCCTGCTCACGCACCCAGGCGAGCAGGTCGGTAACCTGCATGTCGCAGAGCTCAGCAATGTTCACCCCGTTGACCTTGGAAGCCAGGGCAGCCTGCGACAGGCGGGTGCCACCGCAGTCAGGGCAGGGGACAAAAGTGACCGCCCGGTCAACAAAAGCACGAATATGGGCCTGCATGCCCTCCTTATCCTTGGAGAGCATAGACTTCTCGATGCGGGGCACCAGACCTTCATAGGTCATGTTGATGCCCGCAATTTTCATCTTGGTGGGCTCTTTGTAGAGGAAATCGGCACGCTGTTGCTTGGTGAAATCCTTGACCGGAATATCGGTGGGGTAGAGGCCCGACTCCTTGTAGAGGCGGGCGGACCAGCCGCTGGTAGAGAAACCGGGCACCTTGAAGAAGCCCTCGTCCTCCATGGTCAGGTTCTCGTCAAAGAGTTCAGCCAGGTCAATCTGGCTGGTGCGGCCCAGACCCTCACAGCGGTTGCACATACCGCCGGTACGGGAGAACGTAACGTGTTCGGCCTTGCCGTCGCCCACCTTGCGAGCACCGGTGCCCTGCACGGTCGCCTGGTTGAAAGAGAAAGCGGTGGGGGAGCCCAGGTTGGGGGTGCCCACGCGGGCAAAGAGCATGCGGAGCATGGGGAGGGCATCGGTGGCGGTACCCACCGTCGAACGGGGGTTAGCCCCCATACGCTCCTGATCGACGATAATAGCGCTGGTCAGCCCCTCAATCGCATCGACATCGGGCCGATCCTGGTGGGGCATAAAGCCCTGTACAAAAGCCGAGTAGGTTTCGTTAATAAGACGCTGGGACTCCGCAGCCACCACCCCAAAAGCCAAGGACGACTTACCCGACCCCGACACACCTGTGAAGACCGTCAGACGGCGCTTAGGAATCTCAACCGAAACATTCTTGAGATTATTATTGCGAGCACCCGTAATACGAATAGTCTGATGGGAATCAGCGGCGTGAGCAGTAGACACGAAATCTCCCTAAAGTGCGAAAGTTAGCTGCACACCAGTCTATCGAATCCCTCACCCCGGCTAAGACCTACGGTTCCCCGCACAGCGCAACACCTTGCACCACCCCGGTTGCCTGCGCCACAATACAACTATGGCTACTACACATCTTGAAGGCAATGACGTACAGACCGTAGGCGACCTGCCCGCCGTAGGTTCCACAGCACCCGCATTCACCTTGGTGGGCACCGACTTCGACGCGGTCAGCTCAGACTCATTCGAGGGTAAGAACCTGGTCCTCAACATCTTCCCCTCCATTGACACCGGCGTCTGCGCCACCTCCGTCCGTAAATTCAACGAAGAAGCATCCAAGCTCGAGAACACCACCGTCGTGTGCATCTCCAAGGACCTGCCCTTCGCCCTGGGCCGCTTCTGCGGCGCTGAAGGCATCGAAAATGTTGTCTCAGCCTCAGCCTTCCGCGACTCCTTCGGCGAAGATTATGGCGTCACCATGTCCGACGGCCCCCTGGCCGGCCTGCTGGCCCGCTCCGTTGTCGTCGTCAACGCCGCCGGTGAGATTGTCTACACCCAGCTCGTCGACGAAATCACCACCGAGCCCGACTACGAGGCAGCGCTCGCAGCTTTCTAAAACCAACATCACTTACGCGGTGGGTATATCCCTTCCGCCTGCTGACCCTCTCCCAGCTCGTGCTGGGGTGCTCGCTGGGATTCATGCCAGCCCCAAGCCAGCAGGCTTCCAGGGATATACCCACCGCTGTGTGCAGGGGCTGGGTGCAGCTATCTCTTGTCTCTAGAGCACCCAGTTAGCAAGCACCACGCAGGTTGCTGTACCCACAATGAGGGAGAGCGCCAGGTTCTTCCGCCACAGGTGGGTAGCAACAGTCACTACCGCTCCGGCGAGGTAGGGTAGGGCCGTCTCGCGGGAAGAGTAGTCGATTTTTGCCATCACGTAGAAGCCCAGGCAGATGATGGCACCCATGGGCAGCCAGGCGGCCAGGTTAGCAACCAGGGCCGAATCTTTGAGCACGGACTTCACGCCGAAAGGAATCAGGCGCAGGGCGAAGGTGATGCCGGCGGCCAGGAAAATAGCCGAAAGTATGTAACCGGTGTTAGGCACGGGGAGCCTCCTTCTCAGAGGTAGCGGCGTGCTGGGCGACAGCGTGACGGATCATGAGCAGGGCCACCAGGGTCAGCAGGGAGACCAGCAGCATAGAATGCGGGGCGAGGACGATGGCCGTCAGCGAGGCGGCTACCGCAAGGGACGCTGTGATGTGGTCCTTGACCGCCCGGTAGGCGTCGATAGAGAGCACCAGGAACATGCCCGTCATCACGAAGTCGACGCCCTCTAAATGGGAGAGAAAAGTGGCTCCCAGAATCACGCCCAGAGTGGAGCCGCCCCACCAGGAGAGCCAGAGAACCACAGAAACCGTCATGATGCGGGAGCTGCGAAAATTCTGCGACCCCGGGGCGGTATTCAGGGCGTAGGCCTCGTCGCAGAGCATATACACAGTCAGGGCCTTAGCTAGGTTCCCCTTGACGTTCTGCAGGGGATAGGAGATGCCGTAGACCAGGTGCCGGGCGTTCATGAGCAGGGTGGTGGAGGCAATCAGGCTCAGCGGGGTAGAAGTGGCAATCATGCCTACCAGCAGGAACTCCACCGACCCGGCAAAGACAATAGCTGAGAGAGCTGGGGCAACCCACCAGGGCAGGCCTACCGAAGCGACCAGCACGCCCAGGCCCATGCCCATGACCACAAAGCCGATGCAGAGAACGCCGGCTACGCGCAGGCCTTCTCTGAAGCCGCTTTCGCCGGGGAGCTGGTTGATGTGTTCCCCCGTAATGGGTGCGGACGTCGTCGCCCCGCCAGTAGGGACCGGCTGATTAGCGGGGGCGGGGGTAGAAGGCACTGATAGCTGACCTGTATCTGGGCTGGTGTGGTGCATAGCAATAAGTTTAGATAAAACTAGAGAAACGTCAATTTTCTGATCAGTATGTAACTGCTTGCCTCATCAGAAATAAAACCTGTGCTGGCGCCGTTACCCGGGTACCGG
>NZ_SPQC01000056.1 GCF_004569295.1 Rothia nasimurium | reverse complement strand
TCCGTCGTCGGCAGCGTCAGTTGTGTATAAGAGACAGGCTTCAGCGTCGCCGGGGGTATCGGCCCCGCCGATTTTGGGCACCACCACATAAACCTGGTGCCCGGAGTCGATTTCTTCGCGGGCGCGGGCCCAGATGCGGTCGGCCCAGCGGGGGTGCTCTGCCAGCGGCACCACGTGGGTGGTAATTTTTTGGCGGCCGGCAGGTAGCTGGTCAAACACCGAGGTGTCGAGATCGCCAAAGACGGTCATGGCGACGGTACGGGGTATGGGGGTGGCGGTCATGACCAGCCGGTGGGGCAGCTCCCCGCCGCGACCGCGCAGGGCATCGCGCTGTTCAACACCGAAGCGGTGCTGCTCATCGACTACGACCAGCCCGAGGTCGGCGAAGGTCACCGAGTCTCCGAGCAGGGCGTGGGTACCAATGACGATGTCTGCCTCGCCCGAGGCGATAGCCAGCAGGGCTTCTCGTTTGGCCTTAGTTTTGAGGGAGGCGGTGAGCAGCACGACGCGGACGCCTGCCCCGGCGCTCCCGGAACTTTCCTGCGGGGCCAGCATATCGCCCAGAATCTCGCACACCGACCGGTAGTGCTGTTCAGCCAGCACCTCGGTGGGGGCCAGCATAGCCGACTGGGCACCGTTATCTGCCACCTGTAGCATGGCGCGCAGGGCCACCACGGTTTTACCCGAACCCACGTCTCCCTGGAGCAGACGGTTCATGGGGGAAGAGCTGGCCAGGTCAGAGCGGATTTCTGCGCCAACGGCCTGCTGGCCCTCGGTCAACTGATAGGGCAGAGCCTCCAGCAGGGCGTCCGCGAAACCGCCGTCTACAGCCGGGCGGGCAACAGTCTGCTGGGCGGCGCGGGCGGCACGAATACGAGCCAGAGCGGCCTGTAGCACGAAGGCCTCGCGGTAGCGCAGGGAGTGGTGGGCTGCCCGCCAGGTTTCTTCGGTATCGGGGGTGTGCACGGCCCGGTAGGTCCACTCGAGGGAGGGGATCTTGCGGCTCTTGCGCACGGTAAAGGGGACGGGGTCTTCGAGCTCCTTGAGGTTGATGCGCTCGATCAGGGTCTCGATGGCTGCGGCCACTTTATCGGTGGGGAACTTGGGGCTGGCCTTATAGACCGGTATGGGGGCGGACGCCCGCGCGGCAGCCCGCTCAATCGCTTCGGCGCCGGCGCCGGGGGCGGCGGCCAGTTCTTTTCCGGCGATGACGGCGTAGTGGGGGTTGGTCAGGGTGATTTCGCCCCGGTAGGAGCCCACCTTGCCCGAGAACATGACCTGGTCGCCCTCGTGGATGTCTCGGGCTGCGGTCCAGGCGTTGAAGAAGCTCAGGGTCATGGTGCCGCTGGCTGTCAGTGAGTAGGGTTCGGGGGCGTAGCCGCCAAAGATGTCTCCCAGCTGGTAGCTGGGCTGGGTGCCCGGTAGCTGGGTGTCGGTGGAGCCCCCTGCGCTACCGTGCAGGCGGGGGTTGGTGTAGCCCCGAGTGTAGTACGCCGGTGGAGCTGCTCCCCGGTAGGCGTTGGGGTTGGGAGGCTGCCAGGTGGGCTCGGACTGACCAACCTGATCTAGCTGGTCGGTGATGGTGATTTCTGTGATGGACCCGCGGCGCGATGCCATCTGGCGGGTTGTCACCCGCACTACCCTGGCGACGATGGTAGCTTCGGTACCTTCAACCAGGGATGAGAAGGGGGTGAGTTCCCCGCGCGGCAGGTACTTGCGGGGGTAGTAGTCCAGGGCCTGCCCCACGGTTTCCAGACCCAGGTGAGTCTTGAAGGACTTGGCCAGGGTTGCTCCCAGGTAGTCGGCCAGGGGGGCGTTATCGAGGCGGTCTTCTGCGGCGTAGCGGGCCAGGGCGTCCTTTGCCTGCTCGCTCAGTTCCGGGGTCTTGCGTTTACGGGCTGCCATTTAGGGGGTGGACTCCCGGTGGGAGGGGGTATCCAGGGAGGTGGTTCGCACGTTTAGGGGGCTGCCCGCAGCGCAGAGGAGGGCCAGGGCGTCCTCGGCCTCGGGGACGTGCACGTGGATGGCCCACAGGGCCTCGTTCCCTGCTTCGACCTGGGCGATGGAGACAGAGTCCCCGACTGTCTCCAGGGCGCTGCGTAGCTGGGTTACTTCGAGCACGGGCAGATAAATCTCGCACATAACCTCGATGCGGGCTTCTGCCACCGAGCGCTGCCGCGTACTTCGGGGCGGTAAGGACGCCGTCCCCACCTGGAGCAGGTCGTGGTAGGTGGCCTGCGGGGCGGCCCCCAGTAGCTCTGCCACCAGGGCTACTAAGACCAGGTGCAGGCCCAGAGCCCCGGAATCAACCCAGCCGTTACGGGCGTGCTCTGCTTCGGCGGTAGCTCGCAGGGCAGCCTCTGAAGCCGCCAGCAGGGTCGTGAGGTAGACCTGCCAGGGGTCCTCTTCATCGGTAGGATCTGGCAGCGGGCAGGTGGCAAGAGCCTGCATGAGGGTGAGCATGGTGCCGTCAGCGGGCTGACTCAGAGCGGCGGACGCCTGTTGGGCCCCTCGTTCCCAGGCAGCGGCGAGCGCCTGCGGGGTCAGGGCGTGGACGGTGGAAGGCGGCAGCTGCCCGGCCTCCCCCAGTTCCTCAGCTAGACCCAGGAGCCAGACAGCTAGCAGGGTTCCAGAGTTTCCCCTGGCCCCGCGCAGGGCTGCCCGGGCGGCAAGGGCGAGGGTGGGATCGTCCGCCATGCCGGCGGTATCGGCAGCCCGCCCAAGGGTGGCGACCATGTTGGCCCCGGTGTCGGCATCGGCCACGGGAAAGACGTTAATGCGGTTGAGAAGGGATCGGTGCTCCACCAGCTGGGTGCGAGCGCGCAGCAGCCAGTTCAGCCACCAGTCAGCGGGAACCTGCCTCAAAGTGATCCCATCCTTTCGCGGTGTAGGTGCGGCCGTCGACGGTGATTCCGTCGCCTGCTTGTACCGTACCAATTCTAGTAAATCCGGGCGGTATCTGTGCAGGTGGGCAGGTGCCTATTAGGCCGTGGTCTTCCCCGCCGGTCAGCACCCAGCGCAGGGCTTGGGCGTCCGCCTGTTCGGGGGTGCCTGCGGTGAGTAGGGCTGCAGGGCCTACCCTGTCTATCCAGGGGGCCAGAGCCGAGGAGTCAAGGTCGAGGGCCACACCGGAGACGGCTGCGATACGGCCGCCGTCGCGCACCAGCCCGTCGGAGACGTCCATGAGGGAGGTCAGGTGGGAGGCACCCTCCGGCCCAAGGTGAAGGGGCGAGCGGGGGCGTTGCTGGGCGCGGACGCAGGCGGTCAGCTCTTCGGTGACGGTGAAGGGGGCTGAGTCCAGCAGGGCTAGACCGGCAGCTGCGGTTCCCAGGGCACCGGCGAAGACCACAGCGTCCCCGGGGCGGGCCCCGCTTCGGGTGATGGGCCGGTCGGTCAGGCCCACGGCGGTAACAGTTACCGAGATTTCGCTGCCGGAGCCCATATCGCCCCCGGCAATCGTGCAGGTGGTAGCTCCCTGGGCAGTACAGGATTCGGTGAGGCCCCGGGCAAAGTCCTGTACCCAGCTCACGGGGGTATCGGGAGTCAGAGTGAGCGATACTAGGAGGGTAACCGGGGTAGCCCCCATAGCTGCAATATCAGCCAGGTTCTGGGTGGCGGCCTTCCAGCCCACCTCATACCCACCGGTTGTGTAGCCCGAGGGCCAGCTGCGGCGGAAGTCCTGGTTTTCGGTTTGGGTGTCGGTGCTCATGACGGTCAGCGCACCCCGCAAATCGAGGGCAGCGGAGTCGTCCCCCGGCCCCAGTAGCAGGGCGCCGGGGGCACCCAGCTCTGCGCGGACGTCCGCCGCCCGCTCATTGTGCTCGGCCAGAACGGGCATAAACAGGGCAAGAAGCTGGCCCTCACTTACCTGGGCAACGGTCTGCATAGGGCTCCTAGTTCCTGGGCGCGCGGTTACGCCAAACAAAGTCAAAGACCACCAGGGCCAGGCCCGCCGTGGCGATACCCGTAAAAATCAGCAGGGGGCGGGCACCGTTCATAATGGTGTTGCCGCGCTGGAAGATACTCCCCCCGGTCACTGCCCCGGCCTGGTGCCCCTGGGCCTCTGCCCCGGCAACACCGGCGGCCTGGTTGGGGTCGGCAGATGAGGATCTGTTCCCCTGGGCCCCCGATACGTTCAAGAAGCCTTCTACCCACTCAGGTGCCCCTGCGTACCCGGGGCTCTGCTGGCTACTTGAGAAAATACCCAGCACGGTTCCATCTACCGGTGAGGTTTCCAGCTGGCTGGTATCGGCGTCCATCCGGGTTGGGTCCTGGGCCCCAGCGACGCTGTTGCCCAGGGTTGAGGGGACAAAGTCCCCCTGGCCCGGTGCCGCAGCTCCGCTGCCCTCGCTTTGGCCCGTACCGGCGGACGGCTGGGCCGAGGGGTCGGCTGCGGGAAGGCTGGGCAGCCCGGCAGCTCCGCCGGTTACATCGGGGGCGGACGTCTCCCCCGGCGGTACCGGAAGCACGATGACCGACTCGCTGGGGGCAGGAACCGGCTCAGGGGCAGCCGAAGGCACCGGGTCGCTGGTGGGTTCTGGTGCCGGGCTAGATGGCGCAGGTGAGCTAGGTTCAGGCGCTGGGCTTGTTGGCTCCGCACTTGTAGGCTCAGGGCTAGGAGACTCCGGTATGGGAGTCTCAGGTGTTGGTGTTTCGGGGCTGGGCGATTCAGTAGCGCTAGGGGCGACTGTGACCTCCAGGCTGGGGCTTTCGCTCGGGCTCTTACCCACCGACGGTGTGCTGGTGGGTGTGGAGCTTGTAGGGGCGGGGCTTTCTGTCGGGTCAGCGGCAAAAGCGCTCTGGGGGCCGGTGAGAACCTGCCCGGCGAGCAGGGCAAGGGGGGCTACCGTCACGGCGAGAGCCGTCCCCGCCGCATAATAGGTCTTCTGCTTCATAGCCCCTCCTTCCATCACTCATATCCAGGCAGTCTTGTTCGGCTACCTGCCCCGGCTAACTCTACCCCTACCCTACCGAATCTGCTCTCCCCCGGCTAGCGTCTCTCACCACCGGCGTCCTGTCACAGCGAAAGTTATACAATAGCCAGGTGAGAACACTGCGCAAACCCCTCGTCCTCGTCCTGACCGCTCTAGGCCTGACCGGCTGCGGGGCAGGTGCCGTCAACCTTGAACCGGCCCCAGACGCCGCTAATCCAACCTGCGCCTACGCCCTGGTTGCTATGCCCGATACTGTCAGCGGCCTGGCCCAGCGCGAAACCACCGCCCAGGCCACCACCGCCTGGGGCGACCCCAGCGCCGTCATCCTCAAGTGCGGGGTCGAGCTCGGTACAGCCCCCGTCTCAGATACCTGTGTCTCGGTCAATGGCGTTGACTGGATCGTCAAGCCTGCCGACGAAGAACTCGCCACTGGCGCCGAGCAAACTGCCACCGGCACCTGGGTCGCCGAAACCTTCGGCCGTGACCCCGCCGTGCAGGTAACCTTCGACGCTGACCGGGTCTCCTCCTCCACCGTCCTTGCAGAAGTATCGTCGTCTATCGCCCAAATACCCCAGCAGATGCAGTGCACCAATGTCGATGACACCCTTACCGGTGTCGACAGCGGCACTGGCAGCTAAACGAGAAACTGTGTAAGCGAAAACCCCCCGATACCGTCTCAGGTATCGGGGGTTTCGTTGACGTCTAGAGGCAGGGGCTTACCCCAGTGCCTTCGAGGGCTCCTAGCGCAGGCCCAGGGGGCGCTCCAGGGCCAGGGAAATCAGCTCGTCAATCAAATCACCATAGGCCAGGCCGGTGTTCTCCCACATGGTCTTATACATAGAAATGGGGGTAAAGCCGGGCATGGTGTTCACCTCGTTAATCACCAGGCGGCCGTCCTCTGTGTAGAAGAAGTCAGCGCGACACAGGCCCTCACCATCAACGGCCAGGAAGGCCTCAACAGCTAGCTGGCGCATCCGCTCAGAAACCTCAGAGGGCAGGTCAGCCGGGCAGCGGGTCTCAGCCGAAGTCTTCGAAACGTACTTGGCCTCAAAATCATAGAAACCGTGTTGCTCATCAACTACCACAATCTCACCGGGGTAGGAGGCCCGAGGCAACTCAGAGCGGTGCCCATCAAGCACAGCGCACTCAATCTCACGGCCCACAATACCGGCCTCAATCACCAGCTTGGGGTCGTGGGCCTGGGCCTCGGCAATCGCCGCGTCAAGCTGGTCCGCCGAATCAACCTTGGTAATGCCGAAGGACGAGCCTGCACGGGCAGGCTTCACAAAGACCGGGTAGCCCAGCTTTTCGATGCGCTCGCGGGCACCAGCCTGGTCAAGCACCCACTGGCGGTGGGTCACAACCTCGTAGGGCCCAACCTCTAGACCAGCGGCCTCAAAGGCCACCTTCATGAAGTGCTTATCCATGCCGATAGCAGATGAGGCTACACCGCAACCCACGTACTTCAAATCTGCCATTTCCAGCAGGCCCTGCACGGTGCCGTCCTCGCCGAAGGGTCCGTGGAGCAGGGGGAAAACCACGTCGATAGCCGGGCCCATCTCAACGCTGGTGGCTTCGGCAGAGTCAATCAGACGCAGGCGGTTATCGCCGCCACCCAGGGGCAGGAAGACCTGCTTACCCTCAGCGGGGAACTCTGCCAAGGCGGTAGCCTCGGTCAGCTCGATCAGAGCTGCTTCGTCGGTCAGGTACCAGCGGCCGTCCTTGGTGATACCGATGGTGACCACGTCGTACTTGTCGTGGTCGATAGCCCCGAGTACGCCTCGGGCGGTAATCAGTGAGATGGAGTGCTCGGACGAGCGCCCACCGCACAGCAGGGCGACGGTAGGTTTGGTGCTGGTTTCGGTCATAACGTCCTTTGGTTTCGTTCGGGGATCAGCCCCGTCTGCCCTAGCTGGCTGCCGGGGTGCTTTCCTCAGATTTGAGGGAGCGGCCCAGCAGGGCGGGGGCTAATTCTTCAACTGATATTCTACGGTCGAGCACGGCGGTGACCGCTTCGGTGATGGGCATTTCTACCCCCACTTTTCGCGCGAGTTCTGCCACAACGGGGGCAGACTTGATGGACTCAGCGGTCTGGGTCATCACGGTGTGCAACCGATCTGGGGCAATACCTTCGGCCAGCAGACGGCCGGCGGTGTGGTTTCGGGACAGCGGTGAGGCGCAGGTAGCGATGAGGTCGCCCATACCGGCCAGGCCGCTCATGGTCTCGCTCTTACCGCCAAGAGCCAGGGCCAGGCGGGTGGTCTCGGTTAGGCCCCGGGTCATGACCGAGGCTTTGGAGTTATCACCGTACTGCTTTCCCTCGCACATGCCCACGCAGAGGGCAATGACGTTCTTGACCAGGCCACCAATTTCTACGCCCACAATATCGGTGTTGGTGTAAGGGCGGAAGTAGTCGGCGGCGCAGATAGCGGCAATCTGCCGGGCGGTTTCTTCGCTTTGAGCGGCAACCACACTGGTGGTGGGCTGCTCCGCGATGATTTCCTTGGCCAGGTTGGGGCCAGAGAGCACGGTGACCCGCCCCAGCACAGCCTCAACCGTTTCGGGGGCTGCACCGCTGGCAATCAGGTGCCCCTGGAGCACCTCAATCATGACCTCGCTCATGCGCAGGCCCGTGCCCATTTCTAGGCCCTTGGCCAGAGACACCAGCAGGGCGTCCTCTTCCATCAGGGGGGCAAAGACCTCAAGCTGGGAGCGCAGCACCTGGGCCGGAATAGCCAGTACCACGATGCTGGCCCCGGTCAGGGCTTCAGAGGCATCGGCCGTCATGACCATCGTGTCGGGGAGCTTGACCCCGGGGAAGTAGCCCTCGTTGGTGCGGCTCTGCTGCATGGCTTCCATCGTGTTGGGGTTACGACCCCACAGAACGACCTGCCGGTCGGCGCCTGAGCTGGTGGCGGCGTCCGCAAGAACCTTGGCAAAAGCGGTGCCCCAGCTACCTGCTCCAAGAACAGCAATTTTCTGGTGCTTCACATCGGTCATGGGTGCGTGCCTCCCCTAGCGGTTACTGGTCAGGTGACTGGCGGACGTCCAAAACGGCATTCCAGCGCCCGGCAGGGGCTTTCTCGCCGCGCAGGCCCTCAAGCAGGGCGGTGACGTCGTCGAGCATGCGGTTGGTGACGGCGGCCAGCTCATCATGGGTGTAGCGGGCACCGTCTTCGCGGCGCTGGACCAGGTCGCTGAAATCGACCGGGTCGCCCACCACAATCTTGACCTTCTTACGGGGCCAGCTGAAGCGAGGCTTGCCGCGGCGGGGCCAGAAGTCCTGGTCGCCCCAGTGGGCTACCGGGTAGACCGGGGCGCCGGTGGCCAGGGCCAGGCGGGCTGCCCCCGATTTACCGGTCATGGGCCACATTTCGGGGTCCTTGGTTAGGGTGCCCTCGGGGAAGATAATGACCGCTCCCCCGGCGTCCAGAACATTCTGGGCAACCTCAAGGGACTGGCCTGCCCGGGCTGAGCCGCGGGCAACCGGGATGTGGGCGCACTGGCGCATGAGCCAGCCCAGCACCGGCACCCTAAATAGCGCTTCTTTGGCCAAGAACCGGGGCAGTACGCCCTCAAGGAAGAGGGGGTAGGCTGCGGTAATCGGGTCTACCACGGTCAGGTGGTTTGAGACCACGATAAACCCGCCAGTCTTGGGTAGCTTCTCCCGCCCCTCAATCTGCGCCTTCATGGGCAGGTTGTAGAGGGGGCGCAAGAGCGTACCGGCTACGGTGTAGACCGCATCCCCCATCTTGGTGGGCTTGATATCACTCAAAGAAGCGCTGTTCTTGCTCATCTTAGGCAGTGACCTCGAAGTTAGCGCCCAGGGCAGTGAGCTTATCAACGAAGTGCTCGTAGCCGCGGGAGATCACGGAAACGCCGGTGACGTTTGAGGTGCCTTCAGCGGTCAGAGCAGCAATCACGTGAGAGAAGCCACCGCGCAGGTCGGGCACGTTGATGTCGGCCCCGCGCAGGGGGGTCTTACCGGTGATGATGGCTGAGTGCTTGAAGTTCTGGTGGCCGAAGCGGCAGGGGGTGGGGCCCAGGCAGTCCTTGTGCAGCTGCACGGTAGCGCCCATGCGAACCAGGGCGTCGGTGAAGCCGAAGCGGTTCTCGTAGACAGTCTCGTGAACAACGGAGACGCCCTTAGCCTGGGTCATAGCTACGACCAGGGGCTGCTGCCAGTCAGTCATGAAGCCGGGGTGCACGTTGGTTTCAACGAAGAGGGGGTTCAGGTCGCCGCCCTGGTGGAAGAAGCGGATGCCCTCGTCGGTGATGTCCAGGCCGCCGCCCAGCTTGCGGTAGACGTTGATGAAGGTGGAGAGGTCCTTCTGGTTGGCATTGCGCACGAAGATGTCGCCGCCGGTGGCCAGGGCTGCTGAAGCCCAGGAGGCTGATTCGTTGCGGTCGGGCATGGCCACGTGGTTGAAGCCGGTCAGCTCGTCAACGCCCTCAATGATGATCTGGCGGTCGGTTTCTACGGTGATGATGGCGCCCATCTTCTGCAGGATAGCGATGAGGTCCATAATCTCGGGCTCAATGGCAGCGCCGGTCAGCTCGGTCTTGCCCTTGGCGCGGGAAGCGGCCAGCAGGACCTGCTCGGTGGCGCCCACTGAGGGGTACTCCAGGTTGATCTGGGCGCCCTTGAGGCCGTCTGCGGGGGCCTTCATGGAGATACCGGTGGGCAGCTTCTCAATCTTGGCACCAAACTTTTCGAGCACACGCAGGTGCCAGTTGATGGGGCGGTCACCGATTTTGCAGCCGCCCAGGTCAGGGATGAAGGCCTCACCGATAGTGTGCAGCAAGGGGCCACAGAGCAGAATCGGGATGCGGGAGTCACCTGCGTGCACCTCAATGTCGGTGTGGTTGGCTACAGAGACCTTTGAGGGGTCCATGCGCAGCTCGCCGGCCTGCATATTGTAGTCCACCGAAACACCGTGCAGCTCAACCAGGTCGGTAACGACCTGTACGTCCTTGATTTCGGGAACGTTGCGGAGCACCGAGGGGGTGGAACCCAGCAGGGCGGCAACCATGGCCTTGGGGACCAGGTTCTTAGCACCGCGGACGTTTACCTCGCCCTTCAGAGGGGTGCCACCTTCAATACGCAGTGCGCTGACCATGTACGTCCAATCGTCAAAACTATTAGGGTGTTGATTCGCGTTACTTTACGCGTCAATTCTCGTTTACCAACTTTACCCCACTTAGGTGCACTGGTTGTTGTACAGGCGGTGTTCTTAGCCATACCACAGCTTTTACCTATCTAGACGGGCCAGGCAGAACACCAAAAGGACGCCGGTGCGCGGGGCACGGCATCCTTTGGGTTAAGCTGTGGGCTGGTTTTACAGCTGCTGAGTGCGGGGCAGCCAGGCGGGGCGCTTGGCCTCGTAGGCGGTGATGGCGTCCTCGTGCTGCAGGGTGAGGCCAATGTCATCCAGGCCCTCCATCAGGCGCCAGCGCACGTAGTCATCAATCTGAAAGGGCACGGTCAAAGCGCCGACGGTGACGGTCTTGTCTTCCAGGTCAACGGTAATTTCAGTGCCAGGTTCGGCCTCTAGCTGCTTCCAGATTAGTTCGATGTTGTCCTGGTCTACCTGGGCAGTCACCAGACCCTGCTTGCCAGAGTTGCCACGGAAGATATCAGCGAAACGGGCTGAGATAACCACGCGGAAACCGTAGTCCTTGAGAGCCCAGACCGCGTGCTCGCGGGATGAGCCGGTGCCGAAATCGGGGCCAGCGACCAGCACAGAACCGTGCTTGTAAGGCTCCTGGTTGAGGATGAAGTTCTCATCCTTGCGCCAGCCAGCGAATAGGGCATCGTCGAAGCCTGTCTTGGTCACGCGCTTGAGGTAGACGGCGGGGATAATCTGGTCGGTATCGACATTGGAGGCACGCAGGGGCACGCCAATGCCGGTGTGCTTCTTAATGGGTTCCATGAAAATTCCGTTCTACCCGGGCTTACCGGGTTCATTCAAAGAGGGCCTACAGGTCTGCCGGTGATGAGAGAGTGCCGCGGATGGCGGTAGCGGCGGCGACCAGAGGGGAAACCAGGTGGGTGCGTCCGCCCTTACCCTGGCGTCCTTCAAAGTTGCGGTTGGAGGTCGAAGCGCAGCGTTCGCCGGAGGCAAGCTGGTCGGGGTTCATACCCAGGCACATGGAGCAGCCAGCAAAACGCCAGTCGGCGCCGAAGTCCTTGAAAATCTGGTCCAGGCCCTCTTCTTCAGCCTGGGCGCGCACCTTCTGGGAGCCGGGGACAACCATCATGCGCACGCCCTCAGCCAGCTTCTGGCCCTTGACGATCTCGGCGGCGGCCCGCAGATCCTCGATGCGGGAGTTGGTGCAGGAGCCAAGGAAGACCACGTCAACGGGGATGTCCTTCATGGGGGTACCTGCGGTCAGATCCATGTATTCCAGGGCGCGGGCGGCTGCCTTCTGCTCGTTTTCGTCCTCAAAGTCCTCGGGGAAGGGCACAGCCTGGGAGAGGGGGACGCCCTGGCCCGGGTTAGTGCCCCAGGTAACGAAGGGTTCAAGCTCGTCGGCGTTGATGAAGATCTCGCGGTCGAAGGTAACGCCCTCGTCGGTGGGCAGGGTCTTCCAGTATTCGACGGCTGCGTCCCAGTTCTCACCGGTCGGTGCGTGGGGGCGGCCCTTGACGTATTCAAAAGTGGTCTCATCGGGAGCAACCATGCCGGCGCGGGCACCGGCTTCAATGGACATGTTGCAGATGGTCATGCGGCCCTCCATCGAGAGAGCACGGATAGCCGAGCCGCGGTATTCCAGCACATAGCCCTGGCCACCGCCGGTACCGATTTCGGCGATAACAGCCAGGATGATGTCCTTGGCGGTGACACCGGGCTTGAGAGTGCCCTCAACGTTGATGGCCATGGTCTTGAAGGGGGCCAGGGGCAGGGTCTGAGTAGCCATCACGTGCTCTACCTCAGAGGTACCGATGCCGAAGGCAAGAGCACCAAAGGCGCCGTGGGTTGAGGTGTGGGAGTCACCGCAGACCACGGTCATGCCGGGCGTGGTCAGACCCAGCTGGGGGCCCACCACGTGCACGATGCCCTGCTCTTTATCACCCAGGGAGTGAATACGCACACCGAATTCCTCAGCATTGCGACGCAGGGTTTCAATCTGGGTGCGGGAAGTCAAGTCAGCGATGGTGGAGAAGATATTCTCGGTGGGAGTGTTGTGATCCTCGGTTGCGATGGTGAGGTCGAGGCGACGCAGGGGGCGCCCTTCAAGGCGCAAGCCCTCGAAAGCCTGGGGTGAGGTCACTTCGTGGACCAGGTGCAGGTCGATGTAGAGCAGGTCGGGCTTGCCGTCTTCGCCGAGCACTACAGTGTGCGCGTCCCAAACCTTCTCTGCCAAGGTTCGCGGGGTATGGTCGGTAATACCAGCCATGTCGTCCTCCAAAAAATTTTCTCGTGATGCTTTAACAAGTGTGACGCGCCGAAGAAAATCTTTCCAATAAATGAACTTGCATATCAGCATATGAGAAGTCATGATAGGTTATACGGACACAATCCTTTTAGCTCTCAATCTTTCACACTCGAAAGGCCCCCACCGCACCATTCACCTGGGCCATTGCCCGGCCCACGACCACAGGCGAAAGTTACCACCATGCAAGATAACCGCAGCTCAGGCGTCGGCGTCCTCGACAAAGCCGCCCACATTCTTGACTGTCTCGAAGCAGGCCCCGCCACCCTGTCCCAGCTCGTTGAAGCCACCGGGCTTGCCCGCCCCACGGCCCACCGACTAGCTGTTGCTCTCACCCACCACCGCCTGGTAGCCCGCGACGTTCAGGGCCGCTTCATGCTCGGCCCCCGCCTGGGCGAACTATCCAGCGCCGCCGGTGAAGACCGCCTGATTGCAGCAGCAGGCCCCGTGCTCAACAACCTGCGCAATGTCACCGGTGAGTCCTCCCAGGTCTTCCGCCGCCAGGGCGACTGGCGCGTCTGTGTGGCATCTGCCGAGCGTCCTATCGGCCTGCGCGACACCATCCCGGTCGGCACCCAGCTTTCCATGAAGGCAGGCTCAGCCGCCCAGATTCTTACCGCCTGGGAAGACCACGCCCGCCTAGTCGAGGGCCTACACAACGCCCGTTTCTCAGCCACCATGCTGGCAGCTGTCCGCCGCCGCGGCTGGGCCCAGTCTGTCGGTGAGCGCGAGCGCGGTACCGCATCCGTTTCAGCGCCGGTGCGCTCCCCCTCTGGCAAGGTCATTGCGGCGGTTTCCATCTCGGGCCCCATCGAGCGTCTAACCCGCCAGCCCGGCCGCCTGCACGCCGAAGTAGTGTGCGAGGCTGCAGCTGCGCTGACTGAGGCGCTGCGTAGCTAGAACTGCTTAGAGGCTTATTCAAAGTCTGGGGTGAAGCAGGGTCGCAGCGAAGCTGCTGGCTCGGTGGCTGGCGTGAATCACCTAGTGAGCGCCAGCGAACCAGGTGAGAGGGTCTGCAGCGAGCGCGAGCCTGTGAAACCCCGTTCAATAAGCCTCGTACTAAGATGCTGAAATACAGAAAACTCCCCGCTCACCGGGTTCGATAGGCGGGGAGTTCTTGTTTTATCGGGCCTCGTGTAGGGCCTGGCGGTAGCCTTGGAGGCGGGCTAGTTCGTCCTGCACAGGGGCGGTGACGCAGCGGGCTGCCACATCTGCCAGGTTTGTTTCGAGCTGGCGGCGGATGTTCTTGGCGTAGATGCGGTGCCCCACTGCTGCTAGCCCTCGGCCCAGGGCCGCGGTGAGTATGCCCAGTAAGATGCCGGTGGCTACGAGCAGGGTGGGCAC
>NZ_SPQC01000055.1 GCF_004569295.1 Rothia nasimurium | reverse complement strand
ATTCAGAGATTATCTTCTCGGCAGTGACGTTTTCGAAGCCGCGCACAGCGTGCAGGCGCTGGGTCTCTAGGGCGCTGAGCCGTATCACAGGGGTATGGGTGTTCATGGCCTCAACCCGGCGCGGCCCGTCTTCCCAGTCGGTCAGGTAATCGACTTTTACCCCGGCGATACGGGTACCGGTTACCTCGGTCAGTGTTGAGCTTAAACGCCAGAACTTGGGTGTTCAAGTTGGGTTCAAGCACCTGCCGCCAGACGATACCTTTACCAGGTGCTCCTAGCGCTAGCTCCCGGGTCGCTGGGCTGTACTGAAGTCTCGCGGCGGTGCCATCGCTGAAGTTCACGCGAAGCTCTGCCGGGTCATTGGGGTTACCAGCCCGAGAGTAAGCCATGACATCTCTGCCATTACGGGGTACCTGCGCTGGGCGGGTGCGCGTATTTGTCCAAGCTGTGACGCCGGTTTGTTCACCGTGCTCGATGCCGGTGGCGATGGTCTCCCCGACGACCGGGCGGATACCGCCTTGATAGGCGTCCTGTAGCACTGTATCCGCGGTGACTGGGGGAAGAATGCCCAGCCCAGCCTGCTCGATAGCACGGTAGGCTACCCAGGAAGAGCGCAGGTACCGGCCAAGGCCTGGGGGTACGCTCATGATGGTTTGCAGGGCTGCCCCTAGCCCATCAGTGATTTTAGTGGTGACTTTATCGGTGAGAAGGTCGCAGGTAGAGACCCCCAGGTAGCCGGTGAAGCGCGGGAATCTCACGTCGCCGACCTCAGCTTCGATGTAGACCTTATCGCCATGCTGCGGCATCCATCGATTCTCACCGACCGGGGCAAGCGGGTGCAGGGTCACTGCCGTACCGGGTGCCCAGGTGATAGTGCCGGTGCGGGAGTAAATATCATCACCAGCAGCTACTAGGGAGGCTGGTAGCCCACCGGTGGTGTTGCCTTCCCAGGAGGCCGAGGCATGAGGGCGCAGTTCCCCATTCACGTAGATACGGAGGGTGGCCTCGATGACCGGGCCTGGCTCGTAGGTGCCAGGTAGCATTTAGCCCACCTCCACAATCTTGGCAGTTACTTCAAACAGAGAGTTATGCGTGCCACGGTCATGATTCTTCATCGAGCGAGGCGCCTCGGCCATCACTGCTGAAGAGCACCCACCCCCGTCCACCCATGGCACTGTATACGGAGTCCACGTCACCTGAGGCCGCGTTACAACAATATGGTTACTTACGCTCACCTCAACCTGGCGAGCAGTTGCAGGGACGATGCCAGTCCAGCTCAGCCGCTGCATTAGATCGCCTTTGGCCGCCAATGGTGATGGCGAAGGGGCAGCCGAGCCAGAGGCGGTCCTGAATCGCACGGTGAGTACAGCTGAACCAGAGGCATCTATCGATACCGTCACATGTTTACCCGGTACTACAGGCACACCTGAAGCGAGGGTTACGGGAGCCGGACCAGTAACCGCTTTAGGAGCGAACCCGCCCACTGCCTGCGTGGAAGTATTCGCTATACCAGCCAAATCACTCTGCTCTGGCGTCAACACGTTGGTAAATGAGGCTACGTCTGATACATACCAAAATGGCCCCGGTCCGTAGGCTCCACGTAAGAACCCTCGAAGCACAGCAAGATCCTCATTCCTAGCAGAGACCCCTACTGACCACTCGCGTTTTGAAGCAGCATGAGCTCGGAAAGCCCACTTGCGACGAGGTGAACGCTGGAAGACATACACCTCGTCGCTGTCAGCTTCAGCAAAAGACGAATGCCAACCAACAGGAATCATATTTGCCAGGGTTCCGATATAGTCTTTTCCACGCATTAGCGCAACCTTTCTGCTCGACGGATGAGCATAAGAACCTCTCGGTCACCGACTGGACGCCATAGGTCGTCTAGTGCTGTCCGAATAGCATCAGCTAGCTCTGCAGCAGATGATATCTCTGGCGAAGATATACCCTGCGCTACCGACGGTGTTGGGGCGGGCACCGGCCCCGTCATAAATTGTGGTGTTGCTGCAACACTGGTAGCAGCAGCATTCATCATCTTTTGCGTAGCAGACTCGACAGCCGAAGCGTTTCCGGCAATAGCCTGAGCGAAGTCACCGGTTAGTGCCTTACCTGAGTAGGTCGTATACCCACGCCCAGAGAAAGGACCAACCTTTGCAGGGGAGAAGGGGAAGAAATCTCGGACCTTCTGCACCACGCCCTTAGCGGCGTCTGCTGCAGCACCGGCCATTGACTTGATACCGTCGATGAAACCACGCAGTAGGGCCTTACCTGAATCCATCAAGAGACTGCCCAGGTTTCCCAAGGCGCTCTTGATTTTTCCGGGCATCTCCCGCACCAAAGAAACAGCACTCTCAATACCAGAAGAGACCGCAGACTTGATGTTCTCCCAAGCGGTCGAGACAAAACTACGAACTGCCTCCCACCCCGCCGACCAGAGAGCCTGAATCGTAGAGAGCGCCGAACTGATAACGCTTTGAACGACGCTGATGGCTGTTTGGATCGCTGAGGTGATAGTTTCCCAGATACTGGAAAGTAGGCTGGATATGGCGTTCCAGATGGCTGACCAGATAGCTTGGGCGGCGGCCATGCCAGCCTGTATGAGAGAGACCAGGATTTGTAGGGCGCCGGAGATGATGCCCTTGATGGCGTCCCAGATTCCTGAGGCAATCTGCTTAATACCTTCCCAGACCTGCGACCAGTTCCCTGTCAGTAGCCCTGCGAAGACGTTGAAAACCCCGATGATGATATCGAGTGCTGCCTGTATAAGGGTGACGAGGACCGAGAAGATGGTCTGGACTACCGGCTGGATGATCTGGAATGCCGGTATCAGGATTCCCAGGATTGCTTGGGCGATTTGCATCAAGATGGGTGCCAGCGCTTGGATAGCGGCGGCGACCATCTGGAAGATGGAAATGAGCGGCGGCAGGATTGCCCCGAGTAGCTGGGTCAGCGGCGGCACTAGCCCTGAGATAAGGGCGGCTACTACCGGGATGATTGCTGAGGCGAGAGCCGCTATGACCGGTACCAGGGCGGCAAAGAGCGCCATTAGTGGGGGCAGTAGTGCGGTAGCTAGCTGCATGATAGGCGGTAGCAGCTGGGATATCGCGGTCAGCAGTACTGATGCCAGGGTCGCTGCCACTGTAGCAATCACCGGTGCAATCTGCTGGAGCAAGGGCGCGATAAGGCTAATTGCCTGCACCAGCACGCCACCAAGCAGTTCAACAACCGGCAGAAGGGCTGACAGTAGGGTTTGCACGACCGGCACCAGCGCGGTAATAGCAGCGCCCAGGACGGACCCGAGAAGAGTTCCCAGCGTCCCCATGGTCTGGGCGATGATCGGAGCAAGCGCGATGAAGGCTGCCCCGAGCGCCGATAGTGCTGGGGAGAGTGCCGATACCGCTGTAAATGCTCCCTGGAAGACGGTAGTGAGCGCGCCCTGGAAGGCCGGCCCATTCACCGCAGCGTTGATAGCTGCAAGGGCGGCGGCCATAGCCCCGAGGCCACCGCCAGATGCATTAGATGCAGCAGTAGCGAGCCCCACGATAATGCCGGTAACTGACCCGATGATGGAACCCAGCAGGCGGAGGCTCTGCAACGCTCCATCTATCCAGCGGAAGATTTCACCGCTAGCAGTAACCCTCTGAGTCCATGCCTCAAAGCTGTAAGCCATGCTGTTGAAGGCTGAAGCAAGGGGGCCCATGTAAGCTGAGCCGACGCCGGCTAAGTTGATGAGACCGGCGACGAATGCGCCGATACCGTCACCGGCCAGGTCTACGGCATCACGCATGTTCTCCAGGAACCCTGTCATCACCGCAATTGAATGCGAATCAGCTAGGGCGCTTGAGATGGCTACAGCCCAGCCACCAAACTGCCCGGCTATCTCAGTGAGAACACCAGAGAGCGCGGGCAAGACGGTTCCCACCATCTCGCGGATAGGTCCAGCTGCCCTGTCCCAGAAAGCGGAGGACATGGAGTCCTGTAGAGCTGAGAACTGTGGCCCCAGGTCACCTAGAACTTCCGGCAGGTCTTTGAGAACAGCCACAAGGACGCCGACGCCGACACCTGCCCCGACCAGCAGACCAGGCAGAGCCAGGGCCGCCGGCGCAATAGATGCAAGAGCCGACCCAAAAGCCAGAACCTGCCCAACAGCGGCAACGGCAAGAGCGCCGACAGATGAAATAGCAGAAGCCGCACCTACCGCTTTGAGAGCTGCAAGCGAAGCAGCAGCTGCAGCGAGCGCGGCCTTGTTGATGACTGGCCAGATTGAGATTCGTCGGGTTCGGGTCAGTACCGCGATGCGGGTTGCGGCAGCAGTGGCGTCTAGGTCAACGTTTACGTCGATGTCACGGCTACGTTCTAGTGCTGCGATTTGGGTTTTAGCGCGGGCGGTCTGTGCTTCTACGGTTGCGCGGACGTCGAGGGTGCCTAGTGCTGCTTGGGCTGCTTTGGTGGCTTTTTGTGCCTGAGCTAGGAGGTAGTCTGCATCGACAGTTGCCCTGATTTTCATGATGACCTGGCGCTCTAGGCGTTGCAGGTGTTTTTCGAGGGCTGGGCGGAAGTTCTTGGTGTTGGGGATTACCCTGATCCAGATTTTGCCGGCTTCCATGCGGGCTTACCTCCTAGCAGGTTGGGTTAGAAGAAGTTGGAGACGTCGTCGAGGGAGAGTGGCTGGCTAGCCTTTGGGTTACTCCCTGGCCTTGGTACCAGTTGTGGCTCTCGCACCTTCTTGGGTGAATTGACTTGTGCAACCGTGTGGTTGAGCACTCGGAGCATGTCAATGACATCGTCCAGGCGGCGGTTGGTCTCGTCGTATTCCCACCAGGTTTCGTCACCGCTGGCTGTGGCTCTCCACCGTGACCGCGGGTCCTGCGCCAGACGTTCCATGAGAGCTTCGAGCGGCCTCAAATCATCAGCCCAGATGAGTTCGAATGGTGAGTAATGGTAGAGAGCCAGGAAATCAGCGACGGCCTCTGTGTTGGTGTCGAAGAATTCTTCTAGTTCTCGTCTTTTCCCATCTCACCTGCGTAGGAGAAGACAAGGTCGAGGACTGCGTTCATGTTGTCGAAGCGGTTGAACTTCTCCCAGCCGGGACGGTCAGCGACGTAACGGTCACCGATGAAATCGATGAAGTCTGCCGCCTGGTCCCAGTCGAGAGCTGAGACTGCTGCGCGCAGGTTGCTGGTGTCGATGTTGCCGTTGTTGTCGAGCACTTCGTCGCCCAGGGTTTTGAGTAGGCGGCCAGTGAGGCGCATGGCGTCGGAGGCTTTGAGCTTGCTGAAGGGCAGGAGTAGTTCTGAGCCTTCTACTTCGTTGAATTTGAGCTGCTTGGCGGCGTTGATTTCTGCCTTGGGTACCTTGTGGTCTTGGGGTTTGGTGGTCATGGGTGAGCCCTTTCAGTTGAAAATGATGGTGGGTGAGCCCGGTGGGTGGTTCCTGCCCCGAGCTGGGCTCAGGTAGCTCGGGGCAGGTGGTTAGTGGGTTTATTCGCCTGCGGCCTTGTAGGGGCGGGCGTCGAACCAGAAGCGCTTGCCCCAGGTCATTACGTCGGGGGTGAGGATGGTGCCCTTGAGCTGGGTTTCGAAGAAGTTATCGGGTGCAACCTCGGGGGCATCACCGGCAGTGATCTTGACCTTGCGCATGTATGCACCTGCGCGCTTACCGCCATGAGCGAAGATAACCATGACGGACTTCTCTACAGGCACGGTCTCATGCTCTGCGTAGCCCTTGAGCACGTCGTCGTACTTGCCGCCGCCGTAGGCCAAATCCCACACGGACTTCTGCATGGAAGCAGCGTTGACGGTGAACCCGTTGGTGGACGACTCGGTGGATGAATCCATGCTGTCGAATTCCCAGACGTCCAGAACGGTCTCGTCGCCACCGTCCTTGGTGAAAGCGAAGGTGTTTTCCTTCGAGGTCAGGGCGAAAGGCATCCACTGATCATTGGGGTATGAGGTGTCGTCGCCCAGCACGAAGGACTCGATATCAAAGGGGTCGGCCTTGTCGTTGACTGAGACAAGCACGGTGCCGTGGCCCGGCACCACCAGCTTGTCGGCATCGTAGTTAGCTTCACGAGCCATAGTTTTCCCTCCTTAAGAGAAGAACCCCGCCAGGTAGCGGGGCAAGAGTTATTAGGTTTGAAAGATGAGAGTCGCGGTCATGGTGTACTGGTAAGCCTGCTTGCTCAAATCGGCAGCAGAAACCGCCGGCAAGAGAACGGGTAAGGCAGTCACTTCCAGGTAGGACGGTGAAGCCCCAGCATGAGATACATCGAACTCATACGAGTCGGTGAGAGCCTGCAGAACCTGCTGCAGATCGGCTTCTGCTTCAGCCCGGCGCGGGGCAATAGCAGAGATATTCACCGATACCCGCTCTGATACGGTGGCAGACTGGCTAGGTAGAGGGTTCGCTCCTACAACCTGGTAGAAGATGAAACGCTCAGGCACCTTAGCGGCAGATACCGTGCTGACCGGCACCAGGCCAAGGCCCTTGATAAGCGCAGCCAAATACTTGGTGACAATCATTATCCCCACATCGCTTTCGCAAAGACATGCTTACCGGGCTCGAACCCGCCGTCTTTAGTCTTACGCCCGAACTCGATAGCGAGCGCACCATCATCATCGGAGTAGATGACGCGGTCGATGACGCCTTTGCGTCCGGGGACTGCGTCTATACCGATGGAGTCGAGGTATTCGCCTGTTTCGGAGATTTTAGCGGCCTCTGCATGGACTCGAGCAAGAACCTTATCTGCTTCTGTGTCAAAGGCTTCGGTTGTTGAGACGAGTCGGGCTAGCTCATCGCCTGTTGTTTTAAAGACCTGTGCCATTTCCTCGCTCCATGTAGACCTTATCGTGCTGGGTTGCCCGGCCCATTCGGCTCTTGAGAAGCCGCCCGCGCTGGGTGTAGATATCACCTTCCCAAACAATGAGGGAGAGCGGGTCACCTGGCCAGATGCCGGGCGGGGCAGTGACCGTGTAGAGGTCATTGGGTTTTACCCCGAAGCTCTCTACATCGGTGGTGGATGACGGATGGACGTTGCAGGGAACCTCTATTCGCCCGGTTTCGACATAATCGAGGGCTCCTTCGCCATCGTCTTGCTCCTGGCGTAGTACGACAGTGACGGTATGCCGGGGTTTGCGAATAAGGCTCATAGCTAGAGCTCCTCAGATAGAAGAGTCTTCCCAGGCCAGCCAAACTGGAAGTTCAGGTCAGGGCGCTGCCCGCGCAACCTGGCACGAGCATACCCATCAGACACCGGGGCTACCGACCGGAAGCCACCGGTACCCATGAGCCGGGCCCATTCCTCAGGGAGGATATCGAGCAGGCCAGAAGCAACCTTGAGGTTGAGCCGGTATGAGTAGCCGTCCTCGGACTCTGAGGTGTAGATACCTGAGTTTTCTGCGCGAAAAATGCGGGCTACAGCTTCTGCTTCCACCTGGGTCAGCAGATCCATGAAGCTTGGTGACGCGTTGCAGAGTTCAGCAAGTTTAGGGATGCGAACCTTGATAAGGTTCTCAGCCCTGTTCAGTAGTTTTTCGACGTACTGTGCTTCGCTTTCGTGCAGGCTTCTCATCAGGGAGGTCTCCACGTCCTGGGCTGTCGCTATCGCCATCGGAGTTCACCTCTTTCAGCTCGTGCCAAGGAGCCGGCAACTCACGTTCTGTGGTGATGATGGTGCCGGTTTCCTTGTTCTGGTATCGCGGGACCATGCTTAGGCCTTGTCCTCGTAAGCGACGAAGGCTTCCTTATCGGTGATGACCCAGCCGAAGATAGCCTCGACAAGGAATGCCTCCATGTTGTTCTGCCAGAGGTTGACGGTCTGGCCGTTATCGACGATGGTTGCCACGTCAGTGCGGGAGAAGGAGATGTTTTCGGCGAAACCGTACTTGAGATTATTGGTGAAGTCGCCGCCGAAGGCACGGACCTTTGTGTCTTCCGCTGCGCCGATCTTGCCGGAAACTGCCTTGCCGTAAGCGACGGGCAGGCCGAATGCGGTGCCCAGGTCGTAGCCTGCCAGTAGGTCGGCGGCCAGGCCGCCGGCGTCCTTTGCTGCGGTACCAAGCTCCACGCGGTTGGTGGTCTGGTTGACGTACTCGACACCGGAGATGGTCTGGCCGTTAATGGCGTTCTTGCCGTGCAGTACGGCCAGGTCGAAGGCTCGGGTGATAGCACCGGTGAGCTGTTCCTGAAGGAAGTCCAGGTAGCCCAGGGGGTTAGCCATGCGAGCTTCCTTAGACCAGTAGACGATGGCAGCGGCCTTGATGGGCTTGATACTCTTGACCGCCACGCCGGCGTTGGTTACGGGCTTGGCTTCGCCTTCACCGACGATGCCAGCCTGTGCCTGACCGGTCTGTACCGCGATGGACGCGCCGGTGATGGACATGGGCATGGTGCCAGCGAGCTTCTGGACAACGGATTCTTCGTTGACCTTCTTGATGATTTCCTGCGCCATAGGCTTAGGCAGGATACCGCTTGATTCGAGAGAAGAAAGAGTAGTTGCAGCCATAGTGCGCTGCTCCTTTCAGATTGGTTTTGGGTATAAAAAATCCGCTAGCCATTCGATAGGCATAGCGGGTGGTTGCCGTATTTAGTTATGGTGGGTGCCACCTGGGCACAAGCCTGTTTATTGGCCGAAGATAGCTTCTGCGTATTCCTGACGGGGATCAGTAGCAGGTTCACCGACCTGGGCGGGATCTGGCGGCATTGGGGTGCCAGGACGCACGGAGTTGGGGGTGCGCAGGTTTGCCAGCCGGTCTGCTGCCGCTTCGAGTACTTCTTCGTCGTCCCCGGTGAGTAGATCGGCTAGGTCTGTGGGCAGGCCCTTACGGGTGAGAACCTGCTCTTTGGTTCGCAGCAGGGTGAGGGCGGCGAGCTCTCCTGCTGCCTGCTGGACCTGCTCTTGTAGCTCCTTGGCGGTGGCCTGGGCGGTTTCGAGCTGGGTCTTGAGCTCGTCGCGCTCAGTAGTGAGGGATTCAAGCTCGCTGGTCTTGGCCGTGAGCTTGGCCTGGTAGTTTTCTTTTTCTGCTCGAAGATTTAGCAGCAGAGTTTTGGCACGTCCGGCGTCAAAGGTTTCGCCTTCGCGTTCCCAGGGAATCTTTTCCATGTTGTATCCTTACGGTTGATAATTACAGCTGTTAAAATTGTGTATAGAGCAGGTGCTACCCTCCGCAACCTTGAAATAATAGGGCGACCAAAAGGTCTAGAAGTGGTCAGAGGTGGGGCACCTGCTTTTTATTGAAGTTTTATTTCCTCAAAACCCTTTCCATCTGAATGCATCACCCACAGTGACTTTATCTGCGCTTCAGATTTCCGAAGGTTATACCCGCTTAGCTGGTAACGGAGCTTGTCACTTAGTTTGTGATGCCCAAGGTCAATCACAAAGTGCTCTTTAGCTACAGGGTGTTTGTGGGTTCGAGCACTTACTACAGCGTCTCTAATACGGGTTGCAATCGTTGAGTATTTATTTTTTGACGTCTTAAGCTCTGTAAATTGGTATCCTTTTTCTACCCAGTGGAAGTCATTAGCTGGTATAAGGCCAACTCCGGGAAGAACAGTATCATTCGCAATCCAGTGAGCCGTTTGACCATGGGCTTCGAACCTCTTCAAGAACTCAATTTCATGAGACTCAAGCTTCTCACCTGGCGGAATGACTGATTTGAGCACGGGTGTTTTAGTCGGCTTCTTGGTTTCATCGGATACGCTCTGAATCTCATCAAGCTCCTCCAAGGCAGGGTACTCTAGCTCTTTGCCGTCCTTTTTGAGATCACGTAGGTAGTTAGAAAAAGCTTTGAGCTTATCGTTGCCTTCAGTGATATTTTTACCGCCGGCTGTAGCATTTCGGGTGACTTCCTCATAGACCTTGTAAAGGGCGTCTGCTTGAGCCTTTCCTGCCCAGTTTTTCGGGTCGTAGACAGGCACCACGAGACAATCACAGTTGTCATGATAAGAGTTAGCCCACTGCCGCCCTTCTTTATCCCAATGCTTGCTGCTGGTAGAACTTGCATGATGCCGGGATGAGTAGACCGGGCCACGTGAGGCAAGCACTATACAGAAAGCACAGTTATCTTTACCGGTGAGTACCCGAGCCCAACCGATGGGGTAGACAGCAGGCTGCTGCGACTCCTCCTTACTAGCTGGCCGGGCCTCAAACCCCTCCTCGGTTTCACCAACGAAATTTCCATCCTCATCAACCTCAACCTCATCTACAGATGGGTTCGTCTCAGAAGCAGACGGTACAACCGGAGCGGGAACCGCCCGGACTACTTGCCGGCGGGCAGCTGTCCGAACATGCCGCTCCAAGGACCTACTTACCTGGTCAATACTTCGCGAGTGGGTCAGCATCTCATGCACCGCCTGGTCAGCGTAACCCTCTACCGGCGGGACCAAGGCTTGCCCGCCAACCTTAGCAGCCTCCTCGGCCATCAGCTGATTGGCGAGCTCAGCCGCCTGTTGCCGGTACTTACGCACCAAAACAGCAAGCATGGGGACAGACTCCTCGAACCTCTCAGAATCAGCCATATCAAGGTCTCGAAGCACCGGAGTGAGCTCTTGCCGGAAAGCCTGGACAATAGAGCCCAGCAGGGCGGCAAACATGTCAAGAAGCATTCGTCGCCCTCCCCACTGGAATTATTGCCCGAGAACAGCCCTAGAATTGGTGTCGTAGATGTTCTCTCGGGCAAGCTGCTCAGGGGATAGACCCAAGAACTCACGGGCAGTTTCCTTGGTGATAATTCCCTGTGCCTGAGCTTGCAGTATCTGAGCGTTACGAGCCGCCGGAGACGCAACGGACGGGTCACGCCACCGAGCTTCTAGAGTCTCAAGCCCATCGGCGCTGTGCCCTGCAGCCTCCAGGCAGAGACGAGCGATATCCTCCGCTGCATCACCAAAGAGATTCTGCTTCTGCATAGCACGGGTCACCAGCCGGTCCTTCGCCACCTGCATAGCCTCAGCACTGGTCGGGTTTGAATCAGCCGTGATACCTAGCATGAACGGAGGAATACCGGTCATAGCGGAGACCTGCTGTGCGTAGAGCTTAAAGGCCGAGATAATTGGCTCCAAGCTCGCCCCATCAAGGGAGCCAGCGGAAGAGCCCGCGGGGCCGGTGATGAGGTGCCCCCAGTAGACATCAAGTTTGGAAACGGCATTACCGAACTGGTCTATCTTCTCTTCATCTGCGCCATCTCCGAAGAGGTAGCGCAGAGGCATAGAGAGCATTTCCTGAGCCACCTGCAAGTTGATAAGAGAGCGTGAGGCTGCATCGCAGATATCGGCTATAGCTTCTAGCTCTGAGTAACCGTCACCTTCTGCTCGGACCCGGTTTGTAAGTTCGACTACAGGGACTCTATCTAGACCTGTGTTTTTCGAATCGAGTATAGCCCATTTACCGTTGATGCACTTGCGCCAGGTGGTTACCCCTGGTAGGTAGTGCGCGGTGTATTCATCACTACCGTTCTTATACTTACGCAGGGCTTCTACAATTCGGCCAAAATGGTCTCGACGTACAGCAAAGCCCTTGGGAGAGTGAACAGAAATCAGCGGGTCTGAGCCATTCTCAGCACCACCGACCACCACATACGAGCGTCGCTGCACTAGAGCCTCAGTCATAGCCAGGGGCCACTTAGTGTCGAAATTATTCGCCTGGAAGATACGGTGAATCTCATCAGGGGCAGCACCCTCCCCCACAGTGAAACCTTCAAGCACCAGCGACTCAACCAGAACATCGATGGCAAGTTTAGGCCACATCACCGACATCTCAAGAACACGAGCCTCCGGTGGCAGAGAAATACCCAGCTGCTGTAGGTTCACTTCACCCGAATAGTAGTTCTCGTAGATATCGAATTTGGGAGGGGTCCGCACCATCTCGAGCATTGATTCGTGGCTCATCGATAGACCACCCACTTCCTACTTGACTTAGTTCTTTCAGCATTCGTGGCACCATAATGCGCCAAAGTAGCAGCAACCAACGGCGAAATATCCTTAGTGCTATCGTTCTTCGACCAGCGCCAAAGATCCTGCGCACCCTTTGAGCGGCGGCAGGCTTCCACAGCCTCATCTAGCTCTTCCTGCCCCGTATGGACAATCTTCTCCTGGGTAATCGCGTCAAAGAAACCGCCACAGGACTGGGCGTAGGTTCTAGCATCCAGCGCGGTCAGATAACGGCGTAGACGCGGTTTCTCGGCCAGCACCGGGGCAGACTGAGAAGCGGCATCAAACACAATCGCGGTGGGCTTCCACCGCTTCTGCAACTCTTCAACACGGTCTGCAACCCAGGCCGTCCCCGCCCGGCGGTCGATAATCTCAACATGGACGCGCCCATCTTCCAAAACAGACGCTGCCGAAATCGTAGCCACATCACGCAAAGGCGACACATCCACACCAAAAGCAACCTCAGCTGCCGGTTCAGATTCTTCGTCCAGGCAGTCAGCCCACATCTTGGGCGGAATAGCAGATGAACCACCAATCTTTGCCCAGATACCCAGGCGCTCACGCCCAAAAGTCTCAGGGTCCATCGTGCGCCGCTCATTATCAATAAACTCAGCACTAATACGGATACCCAAAGCCGGGTTAGCCTTAGCCCACGAAGCAGGGTCAGCCGGGTCATCATCTTCTGCAGCCGACCATTCAAAATAGGCCAGGCGGGTATCGTCCTCATCAGGGTTCAGCCCGCGCTCACGCACTCGCCGCAGAACCTCAGAATCAGGCATACCAGCAGAGGAGGTGTACCAAATCTGTGGCGACCCAGTCATCGATTTAGCCGCCATTGTCGGCATCATCGCCGCCAGCACCGCATCAGGCAGGTTATAAGCCTCATCGAGAGCCACAAGGTCCCCGGTGAAACCACGACCAGAGTTACCACCAGAACGCGCCAAGAACTTGAGGCGATTACCGTTGCGGTGGATAAAGCTCATGTCCTGATTACCAGTACGGATACCAGCAATGGGGCCTTCCGGGTCACCGTCATACCCTTTGATGTATTCAACTAGCTCAGATTTACGGATCAGCGACTCAAGGCGCATCTGGTGCTCTTTAGCCGTAGAGAACAGGTGCGCGGTATGGATAATCATCTTCTCGCCAAAGAGAAACAGCCCCGCCAGCTCACGGGCTTCAAGCACCGCGCCCTTACCATTCTGGCGCGATACGATGAGCCCCACCTCAAACGCCTGCCAGCGCCCGTCTTTAGACTCACCCAAAGACCCACGCAATACATGCTCCTGCCAAGGGTCAAGCTCCAAACCCGCCACAGAAGCTAAGTCAACAGCATCATCACCTGCTGAGGTGAAGTAGGTAGGGACGAGGTTAACCCGCGGCGTTTGCGAGCCTCTGAGCGCGTTTAGCTGCAAGTTGGTCAAGCGCGCTCACCTTCTTCTCTATCTTGCTACCTTCAAGCTCCTGAATCAGAGCAACAATTTCTTCTTCACGCTTGGCCAGAGCCGCCATATCCCTGGGAGTAGACAGCAGCATAGCCCCGCGCACTTTTGCTAAGCGCCACTTGGCGGACTCTAAGGGATCAGCCCCAGAGGGCACAGTGATAATGATGGGGTCAGCTTGCTCGTGATATTTACTTTCAACCCCAACCGTCTTACCCGGTTCCGAAGTTGAAAGTGAGACAGAGGCATCAGCCAGCTTTTTTGCCGCCCTTGCTTTGGCTTTTCTTTCGCGTTCTGCTTCCTTGCAGGTATCGCATTCTTCCTTGTTTCGGCGGTGACGGACGTAGGCGGCGTGGGTTCCGCAGGGTTGCAGTTGCCGTGGCACGAAGTCACCTCCTGAAGTGAATGTGAGACGCGGTAGGAGATGCCCTGGGGGGATGTGACTATACCCGAAGGGGGTCACACCCCTATGGGGGGGTACCTCCCCCTTCTGGTTGTCTCACCAGGTGCGGCTGGTTTTAGGTGGTTTGATTTGTTCGCGGGTTCGTTTGCGTCCGCGGGCTGAGTTGCAGCTACGGTGAGCGGGTCTGAGCTCGCCCAGGAGCTTCCCGCCGTTTGCTATTGCGTCTACGTGGTCCGCTGTGAAGCTCATGGGGTGAGTAGACGGCAGCTCAAGGTCTATTGGTTTGCCGCAGAGCCAGCAGGGTTCTCCGGTTCGTTTGACGTGAGCTTTGAGAGCTGCGGTGTGTTTGAGGTAGGTGCGGTTGTTGTAGCGGGTTTGGGTTGGCATGTGCAGTGTTTGGTTGCGAAGCAGGTGTTCATGGGTGGTTTCCTTTCGGTGGTGTGGGTGCAGAAAAGCCCCCGACCCGTGGTGAACTAGCCCCCGAAAGTTGGACTGGTTTAATCCTAGACCGTCAGGGCTGCCAAAGCCTGGCTCCGATACCCCATCGGAGCCAGGCCCTTTAATCGCTCCTGAAGCCTACCGTTGTTATACCAATAGATATAGTCATCAACCGCCTGAC
>NZ_SPQC01000054.1 GCF_004569295.1 Rothia nasimurium | reverse complement strand
CCCCCGACCCGCCCCATGGGCCCGCGCCGTCTGAGCCGCTACTACGAAGAGGTCGCTGAATATCTGCGCGCCCTGCAGCGGGGGGACGAAGAGCTGCCCGAGGTGCCCATGTTTATGGGGGCCATCGAGGGTGTAGAGGTAGAGCAGGACGCGGCCCGCTCCCTGGTTGACCTGTCGCAGATGGGCAGCATCAGCACCGGTGAGGGCGAAAAGCTTGACGTAGATTTCGATAACACCCGCGCCACCGTGGTCGAAGACCCCCTGGCCCACATTGACCATCAGGTTCTCGGCGCCGACTACTCCGAGCAGGCTGAAGCTACCGAGCAGGTAGACTTCGCCGCTGCCGCCGGCGAAATCACCGGTGAAAGTGACTTCGTGAGCGTTGATGAGCTGCGGGTAGAAGAGCCTGAGGCTATTGAAGAACCGGGTGACGCGGCAGCTGATGAGAGCCCTGAGGCAATTGCCGCTATCATCGCCCGAGCCCAGGCCAAGGACGATGAATATAGGGCGACCCACCCCGAAGAAGAAGCCGAAACGGAGCTAGCCGAAGACACCCAGGGCGGGCCCGTCACCGAACTCTTCACCGCCGGCCAGCACACCCCGGACCTGCCTACCCCCGTCCGCGCGGTCGATGCTCAGGGCCTTGACCTCACCGAAATCGACAGCGCCGATGTGACTGACCCAGCCGCTAGCACCCTAGCCAGTGACAGCACCGGTGCGGTAGACTCTGATAGTTCTGAAGAAACTGCCGAGGCACCCGAAGGGTACACCTACGAGCCACAGGCAGAAGAGAACGAAGAGACCACCGAGTCTGCACCTGAGACCCCGGCGGCGGCCCCCGGCCCCGACCAGGAAGAAGACGCTCAGCGCTTCAACTTCGCAGGCGCCGTCAAACAGACGGACGAAGCCCCCTCCGGCGACCTTGCCGAAGTGGAACAAGAAGCAGCAGCAACCTACAGCCCAGAAACATCAGAGGGTCGATCCACCGGCGCAATCGTAGCCGTCGTGGGTCTCCTGCTTCTCGTGCTTGTGCTGGCCACCGTGTGGTTCCTTTTCTCCAGTTAAAGATTTAGTTGAATGAGACCCCAAAAGGTTTGGGGAATGATTTGCTCGGAAAGGGCGAAATGACTGCAGCTGCAGAGTCTATTGAAGCGTTGAAGGTAGCCGCACGTGCGGCCGACGACATGCAGGGAACCAACCTGCTGGCCGTCGACGCTTCTGACATCATGGGTTTGATTGACGGCTTCCTGGTCGTCTCAGCCCACAACGAACGCCTGGTCAACGCAATTGTTGACGAGGTTGAAGATAAGCTCCGTGAAGAACTGGGCCTCAAGCCCCTGCGCCGCGAAGGCCGTGCTGAGGGCCGCTGGGTGCTCCTGGACTTTGGCGACATCGTAGTGCACGTACAGCACGAAGAAGACCGCGCTTTCTATGCCCTCGACCGCCTCTGGGGCGATGCCCCCCGCATCGACCTGGGCCTAGACAGCGAAGCTGGTGCCGTCGATACCGAAGGTGCCGAAGCTGACTTCGAGATCATCACACCCGAAGCGGACCTGATGAACCAGCGCGAAGACTAGATTCTTCTGTGGGGACGCCCCACCCGCCTTCCCGATATCGGGGGAGTAGGGTGGGGCGTCTTTTTGTTGACAGGGGATGAACAGCACATGAATATTATATGATGCAGTTCATAGGTGCTGGTGGGTTCTCGATTTGCATGAGCCCTTGTGGGTGCCATAAGATAGAACAGTCACCGCGAGAGCGGGGAAGAAAAGAATAAGGGGCTATGGCGCAGTTGGTAGCGCGTCTGCATGGCATGCAGAAGGTCAGGGGTTCGAATCCCCTTAGCTCCACGGGGGTATGGCGCAGTTGGTAGCGCGTCTGCATGGCATGCAGAAGGTCAGGGGTTCGAATCCCCTTACCTCCACCACTAAGGTCTCGGCAATGAGCCTGGGGCGCTAATGAGAGTAGAGCCGCCTCTGGTTCTCTAGCAAAATCGGTGCAAAGTCCTCGCCGCGCTCAGCCGAAATGCACTCGACAAGCCGGCGCAGGCGTCCGCCCACATCTTGCGCAAAAAACTGGACGTCAAGCGCATCGGTAGGCTGCTCAGGTAAGTCCGTCTCCAAAAGCAGGCGGTCTGCGGGCACCTGGCGGACATAAGCCCGTCCGCGCTTGCTCTCAACCATCTGCGGATGAACCGAAATGCACCCACCCAACCTCACCAGTCGGGTCAGCTCGTCACTCGTTCCCCTAAACCGGTGAACCACCGGAACAAGAGGGGAGCCGGGCACATCATGCCCCTCAAAAAGATCAAGCATCGCAGTTGTTGCGCGGACGGCGTGCGCAGACAGCACATAGGGCTTCTCAGTAGGTTGCCCGTCCGCTGCTTGGAGCACCGCCCTCACAAGACGACGCAGGGCCTCTAACTGCAGGTCGGCAGGGGAAGCACCCAGGCGGCGGGGTAGAAAATCTAAACCAATCTCACCAATCAACCGGGTGCTACTCACCTCAGCCTCAAAAATCTCAAGCTCAGCCTCAACCTGGGCAGGCGAGGCCACTTGCCAGGGGTGAAAACCAAGAGACAGCAGGGGGCCAGCCGGGTAAGTCACCTGCCGAAGCTCCCGGTAGGCTGAGGGCTTTAGGGTCTGGGCAACTACCTGGACGCCCTGGGCCCGCAACGCCTCGTCAAACGCTGGCCGAAGCGCTGGTGCCAGGAAGTCATAGTGAAAGTGGGTATCAAGCAGCATGCTAGCGAGGCTGAGGCAGGTGCTGACCTGCGGCGTCCTTCTCGCCCGCCTGGGAACCCAGGTAGGGAGGTGCCGGGATCTCTTCTATACCGGCGAGCTGGCGAATCACCTTACCCGCCAACATCTGCCCCATGATCGGGGGCATGTAGCTCATCGATCCCAGAGTCTCACCCTTAGCCTTTGCACCGGGGGCCTTCTCCACCTTGAAGGGCAGCTCGGTGGAAAAGAGTACCTCAAGCCCGTAAATCTGGCGCTTGCGGCACTCGGCGCGAACCACCTTCGACATAGAACAGTTGTAGGTGCGGCGGATATTAGCGAACTGCAGCATAGTCGGGTCAAGGCGGTTCGCCGCTCCCATAGAGGCCACCAGGTTCAGGCCCCGCTCAGCAGCCCACTGGTAGACAGCCAGTTTCTGGGTGATGGTGTCGATGCAGTCAATGACGTAGTCAGGGCGGGGGAACTTATCCAGGGTCTCAGTCAGGTTATCGGGAGTAAGGAAAACCCGCTCGGCGGTGACGGTGCAGTCGGGCTGGATCTCCTTAATCATGCCCTCCATGACCTCGGCCTTGACCTTGCCCAGTGTGGATGTAAAAGCCAGGGCCTGCCGGTTGATGTTGCTTTCTTCCACAACGTCGCGGTCCAGCACAATCAGGTTGCCCACACCGCCGCGGGCTAGAGCCTCAGCGCAGGCTGAACCAACGCCGCCAAGACCCAGCACCATGACGGTGGCGTCCTGAAGTTTCTGCAGGCCCTCGTTCTTAAAAAGTAGCCTCAACCGGGCAAAACGTTCGCTCTCAACACCCACGGGGTCTCCTCGGAAAGTCAGTGTGTCTAACCTGGTCATTATGCCACACGGGTGGGGGCAGGGTGTGTGCCATAGTCAGTTCAGAACACCCAAAAGATGGTGACGCACGGTCGTTGAGTTGGTGCTTCAGTTATACCGGGTTAATTCTTGGGCACGGGCGGGCCCGCTAGCAGGAGCACCACAAAGAGCAGAACCACGAAGGCAAGCAACAGGGCGCTGGCTAGGGCGGGCTTGGCCAGGACCCAGGTCTGGGCTTTCTCGAACGGGCCGGACGGGGCCGCCCCGCCAGGTGACAGACGCCAGCCCCCGCGGAGTAGGCCCCGCTTATCGAGGAAAAGCTCAAAGGGAACTGTTGCAAAGGGAATCACCGACAGGAGCAGACCGGCGATGCCCACGGAGGCCTTCCACTGCTGGTTCACCCAGGTAAAGACCGTCACCACGCAGTAGCTCAGAAAAACAAACCCGTGAATACCACCGGCAATCGGCACAATATTGGTCACGCCGGTACCCCGCAGGATCAGGGCTGTAATCAGCAGGGCCCAGGTAATCATCTCAGCGGTGGCAAAAGTACGGAAGAGCGCCCGAGGGGTGGGCTTAGAATCTGGTCGCATAGGGTCCTCAGCACAAGAGAATAGGGGAAAGTACACTGATTATTCAGCACCCTACTTTACAGGGTCAGCCCCGGCGGGACAGAACCCAGTCACCGCCCAAGCCCTAGCGCAGTTCAAGCCACCCGGAGCCGTCCGCGTCCTGCCCGTACCGGCAGGCTTTTAGCCCCTGCAGGTTAATAAGCTGATGGAGCTGGTCCTGATTCGCATACCTCACGCGTTGAACCTCAGCCCGCACTGGTTTTTCTGCCACAGTCTTACTTAATGAAAAGAAAATCCTCATGGGCCGCGCCCGGGCTCACCCGGCACCTTCATCTAACAGGCGGTATGTTCGGTAGGTAAACCTGACCGATAATCCCCTAGGCTGCGGCCTACTGTCCTCCGGTGAATGTGTACACCCCATCATAGCGAACTAGACTAGGGAACATGACCCACAAAATCTTTGACATGCCCGTCGCTGACGTCTGGCCCCACTACCTGGCCAAGGTGGAACGCAAGGGGCAGGACAGCGTCCTGGTTGAGACCGTCACCTGCTGGCTCACCGGCTACAGCCCCGCCGACCTGGCCCGCCACCTTGAGGGGCGGAGGCCCTTCCGCGACGAACCCGGGTAGAGCGCAGGAAACTAGATAGGACGGTCTACCCCAGTCTACGGCGCGTAGGCCCGTTGAGGGGCATCGGGCGCCGTGTGGGCTACCATAGCGAGAAAGACCACCCACGAAAGGCCCCCATGACCACCATCGTCCTCTTTCACCACGCCGCGGGGCTGACAGACGGCGTCCGCGCGCTCGCTGACCGCCTGGCTCAAGCTGGGCACCTGGTGATCACCCCGGACCTCTACAACGGGCACCGCTTTACCACGATCGAAGAAGGGATGGCCTTTTACCGGGAGCTCACCCATGAGCAGGTACTGGCCCGCGCGCAGGCTGCCGTAGCGGCACTCACCGGGCCCTTTGTGGTGACCGGGGTATCTCTCGGGGCAATGGTCGCCCAGACCTTGGCTCAGGCGGACGCCCGTGCCCAGGGCCTACTCGCTCTCGAAGGTTTCGTTGGACCCGGCTACCTGCCAGGTACCCTGCCGGATTCCTTTCCGGTAGCAATTCACGGTGGGGACGCAGATACCTGGTTCGCTGAGGACGCCCCGGCCGCGCTGGCCTACACCTGGGCATCGGCCCCCGCCTACTGCGATCTCTACGTGGGAGCCGACCACCTCTTTACCGATGCCAGCTGGCCCACCTACGCACCCGAGCAGACTAACCTGGTGATTGAGCGAGCCCTAGCCTGGATAGCCAGCCTACCCGAACACGTACGAGAGGGCTTTAGTCTGCCCACGGCAGATGCGGTAGGGGAGTACGGGGAGCCAGGCCCGCTCAGAGACCAGCTGGTAAAAGCGCTCGTTAGCGGTCAGAAGACGGCAACCTCTTCCCTGCACCGGCACTATTTAGATGCGGGTGAGGCTCTGCCTACCGTTGGTCAGACGGAACTGGTGATTGATTCTGCGGGGAGGCCCGTCTGCCTGCTCGAAACACGTCGGGTAGATGTGGTGCGAGCCCAGGACGTTACCGATGACTTCGTTCGGGCCGAAGGCGAAGGCTTTGACACCTGGGATGAATGGTGGAGCGCCCACCAGAGTTTCTGGTCAGAGGGGGACGAGGGCATACCCGTCACTCCCGAAGACCTGGTGGTTTGCCAGTGGCTCAGGCTCGTAGCTCCATAAAGGGCATGATACTTCAAAAGAGGTCGTCGCGCGTTCCTGAATTAGCTCAGTTACAGATTTCAGATGCTCAAGGTTAACCCATTTTTTCTGAAACTTTTTAATATCTCGTGCGAAAGCTGGCGCGTATTCGGGAAGAAGCACGATTAGATTCCTAGGTCATCAAACATATCCTGGGCATTCTTAAATCTACTGGTACCCTCCTTTTCCATCGCAAACGAATCAGAAATGGCCTCTTGGGTTTCTGCGTTGGGTTGGGGTATTCCAGGGTAAGCGGTATGCGCTGCTCACGTACTACCTGGCGGTAGAAGGCATGGGTGATGGACGATAGGTCTAAACCAAAATCTTCGGCAATACGAGCTGCTTCGCGCTTGGTTGCTTCGTCAACTCGTACAGTTACAGTCGAAGTTGTCATACAAATACACTTCTTTGTCGTACAACCAGTCTATGCCCTTCATGCTCCACCGGGAACCCTAGTGCCCTGCAAAGACCATGAGAGCTGCGACCAGAATAAAGAGGGAGCCAAAGATCCGGTTCAGTATCGTCTGCCCACGCTCTGAATGCGACAGCCTGGTCAGAGTCTTCGCCACCAGGGCAAACCCACCCCACATGACCACAATATCGATGGCCACCATAGTTCCCGCTAGCACCAGGTACTGGGGCAGCTGCGGGGCATCAGGCCGCACAAACTGGGGCATGAAAGCCAAAATAAAAACAATGGCCTTGGGGTTAGACATATTGACCCAGAACCCCCGATTGAAAAGAGCCAAAGGGGCACCCTGCTGCAGGCGCGCACCCAGGCGGGTGCGGCGTCCTTGCCCCTGCGGAGCGGACGCACCCGCCCCACTTTCTGCCTCGTCGCGGGCTTGCTGCGGGGTTTGAGGGCGGGCAAGAATCATGCGTAACCCGAGGTAAACCAGGTAGGCAGCCCCACCGTAGCGAATTACATCGAAAAGTACCGGCGAATTAGCGACCACCACGCCCAGGCCAGCAGTCACAATAGCGATCTGAACCACCAGGGCCAGTTGCTGCCCCATGACCGTGAAAAAGGCCTTCTTCCAGCCGTGCAGCAGGGAGGTCGTCATGGTGTTCACCGCACCTGCCCCCGGGGTCAAAGAAATCACCAGGCAGGCAGCGACGAGGGAAAGCCAAAGGGTAAGGGTCATAGCTCCTCATAGTAGCGAAAAACCTACAGCACAGAGAAGGCTGCTTCACACAGTGAATTCCGGGGCAAGGACTCTGAACCCTGCCGCACCTCAGTAAACTAAAACTCATGAACACCCACCAGCAGCGCCGCGTCCTCTGGGCCCTGGCCCTCACCCAGGTCTTTGGCACCATCGGCGTAGGAGCAGCCCCCTCCATCGGCGTGCTCCTGGCCAGCGAAGTCACCCAGAACGAGGCACTGGCTGGAATTGCCCGCACCGCCTCCACCTTCGGGGCCGCCCTCTTCGGCATACCGCTAGCCAACCTCGCAGCCCGCACCAGCCGCCGCACCGCCCTCACCACCGGCTGGGCCACCGCAAGCCTCGGCGCCACCCTGCTGGCATTCGCCGCCTCCACCACCAGTATCACCCTGGTAGCCCTGGGCCTACTCCTGATGGGAGCAGGCTCCGCCGCTGCCCTCCAAGCCCGCTTCGCAGCGACCGACCACGCCACCGACGCCAACCGAGGCTCAGTCCTCAGCTTCATCGTCTGGGTAGGTACCATCGGCTCCGTCCTCGGCCCTAACATTGGCACCCCGGCCGCCGCGCTCGCGCCACCCCTGGGCACCAACCTCTACAGTGCAGCCTTTGCCCTGGCGGCTATCGCTATGGCCGCCGCGACCCTGCTGGTCTTCACACTCCTACCCGGTACAGACAAGGACGCCGCCCCCGGCCAACCCGGGGCAGGGCAGGGGGAGTGGGCGTCCGCCCCGAAGAAACCCGCCCTTGGCGCAAAAATCGGGGCCTTTACTCGCGAAATTGCGGGTAACCGGCAGGCCCGGGCTGCCGCCATCAGCCTGCTGGGGGCGCACATGGTGATGGTGTCGGTCATGACCATGACCCCGGTTCACATGAACCACCAGGGTGCCGGTATCGAAATCATCGGCCTGACCATCAGCCTGCACGTGCTGGGCATGTACGGGCTCTCACCCCTGATGGGGCTGGGGGCAGACCGGCTGGGGGAGCGCACCATGATACTCACCGGCACCGCCCTGCTCTTAGCGGCGGTAGCTCTTGGCGCCCTCGCCCCGCACCGGGCAACTGCCATGGTGGTTAGCCTGGTCCTGCTCGGGGTGGGCTGGTCGGCAACCTTTGTTGCAGCATCTGCTCTCTTTACGGCGTCCTTGCCGGCTGAAAGCCGCACTCGGGCAGCTGGTGGCCTGGACTCTCTCACCAACCTGGGCGCGGCAACCGCTGCCCTAGCTTCGGGATTTATTATGGCAGCGACCTCGTTCCCGGCTCTGGCCTGTATTTCTGCCCTGGCCCTGCTGCCCTCATTCGTTCTCAACCGGTTGGCTTCTGGGCGGGGTCGGTAGCAGCGGCCAAGAAACGGGCGATGAGCCCGCTAGCGGGTCAATAGCTGGTGGAGCTTGCGCACCGCGATTCGACCAGCCCGGTTAGCCCCCACCGTCGATTGGCTGGGGCCGTAGTCGATGAGGTGTAGACGGGGCTGGGAGGCTACCTGGGTACCGTTCATCTGAATGGCACCCAGCTCGTTGCGCAGGCTCAGCGGGTCAAGGTGGGCGAGCGCCGGTTTGACCCCGGTGGGGATCCCAGCCTCAGCGTCGGCGGTGACCCGGGCTACCACGTCGCGCCCGTATTCGGTATTGAACTCGGTGTCGCGGAAGACCGGTTCGCGCCGGGTGTACCAGAAGGTGGTGGCAACCGCCAATCACGATGACGGTGGCCTGGCGGATCATGCTTTCCATGGGCGTCCTTAGGAAGTGGGAGCTAAGCGGTAGCAGCTGCGCGGATCTGCTCGGCAAGGGTGCTGGCCTGGATGGTTGTGGTCCAGCGGGTTACGGGGCGCATGGCGGCACCGAGTGGACGGCGCAGCAATCGCAGAGAGCGGGGTAGGTTTGCCCCGGGTGCGCGGAGCCAGCTGATGGTCACCTGAGCTAGGGTCCCAGAATCTTGGGGGAGCAGGGTAACCTCAATGAGCTGTGTGTTGAACCGCGGCTGCTGGGGGAAACCTAAATCATAGGTTACCCGGTAGTCATCCGGGGTGTGGGAGAGCTGGGTCTGGCGGATGCTCTGGGTGAGCGCTTTGTTCTGAACACGACCAAATTTCTTGGCCTGGTCAAGCTCCGTTGTGGAGCCAAGCCATACGCTGTCTGTGGGGCAGGGGCTGGCGCGCAGGTACCTCCTACATGCCCAAGGTGGCGAGGAGGGATGATTCGAGAGAGGCCAGTGCCTGCTGAGCTTTCTCTTCGGCGACCCTGAGGTTACGCAGGGCTGCTCCTGTTGTACCCGTATCGAGGGTGAGGGGTATGAAGAGGTCTTGGGTATCGATGAGGGCTGACCCGCGGGCTGCTGCGGTGGTACGGGCTGCGGTCATCAGGGCCAGGTAGTCGGCCCATTTTGAAGCGGTGCTCATGGTAGCTAGGGCGCCTTTCTTCGCGGTAGGGGAATAGTGGGGTCGATGCGTTTGGCGTATTTCTTGTGAACGGCCTGTCTGCTCACCCCTAGGCAGTCGGCTATAGCCTGCCAACTCATGCCGGTGCGCAGGGCTGCTTCGACCTGCTGGTGTTCAAGGTTGTCGGTTAGTGAGCGCAGGGCAGCAATGGCGAGAAGGCCCCGCCGGGGGTCTGTGGTATCTGCTGCCTGCTGGGTGGTTTGGGGGAGCTCCATGGTGTCAACTTTAGTTGCTAAACGAGAAAGGTGTCAACCACAGTTGACACCTTTCTCAGGATGAGACACAGCTCGGTGCAAAGCAGCGCATGTCGTACGATATAACAATCACATAGCGGCATCGCCCGGTGGCAAGGACGCCACCACCGCCCCACCTGCCCCAGGGCAGGGGAGCGGGTAGGGGCGTCCGCACCGTTTACCGCACAGCACCAGAAAGAAACCCACCATGGCCCAGCTTGCTCCGCAGCCCTCCATCACCCTACGTTTTCTCGCAGCACCCACCGACGTCATCATCGCAGGCTCAGCAGGCGTGCACGGCGGGCGCGTACTCGAATGGATCGACAAGGCTGCCTACGCCTGCGCCGCCGGCTGGTCAGGCACCTATTGCGTCACCGCCTATGTGGGGCATATTCACTTCACCCGCCCCATCCCCTCGGGGCACATGGTTGAGGTGCGCTCCCGCATTGTCTACACCGGCCGCTCCACCATGCATATCGTCAACGAAGTGCTCTCCGCTGACCCCAGGGACGGCAACTTCACTCGTGCCTGCGACTGCCTGGTTATCTTCGTTGCTATGGGCGAAGATCGTAAACCTACCCCTGTTACTCCTTACATGCCCGTGACCGACGAGGAGAAGCGGGTGCAGCAGGCGGCGCTCTCTCGCGTGGAACTCCGTAAGGCCATTGAAGCCGAAATGACTTCTCAGACCTACACGAGCGCGTCCACTGCCCCCGAAGTCACCCACCGTTTCCTGGCTAAGCCCACCGATGTGAACTGGGGCGGGAATGTGCACGGTGGCACCGCCATGGAATGGATTGACGAAGCAGCCACCAGTGTCACCATGGCTTGGAGCGGCGAGCGCACCGTTGCTGTTTACGCCGGTGGAATTCGCTTCTACCAGCCGGTGCATATCGGGGACCTGGTGGAAGTGACTGCCCGCCTGGTACGTACCGATGCGCGTTCCATGGGCGTGATGGTGCACCTGCGCGCCGGCAACCCGAGGGAACGTCATGACCAGCTACCCCTAGCTATCCATGCCTCTATGACCTACATGGCAACCGACCTCGATGGGCAGCCCCTACCGGCCCGCCCCTTCACGCTCACGTGGCCCGCCTGCGAGCTCTGCGCGCTGAATACGAGCCCCTGCCCCTGGTGGCACCCCAGCAGGCAACCGTTAAGATGACCGACTAAAACACAAGGAGCCCCGCACCGTGAAGGTTCGGGGCCCCTTGCTGTTGGGGGGGGAGGCGGGGTTTATTCGATGCCGCAGTTGACGGCGTCCAGGCCCAGGTCCAACACAACCTCATTCAGTGCAGACTCAAAGGTAGCAGCATCAGAGGCATTGATAGCATCGATAGCGGCGGTCAGCGAAGCCCGCATCTCTTCGGTAGGAGCGTTGTCACGAAGCTTGGTTAGCGAGGCCAGATAACCATCTAAGGTGGTGGCATCCTGCTGGATGCCATCAGAGGCAACCAGGAACTCATCGAGAGCAACACAGTAGGAGGAAGGTGTCTGCTCGCTCATGTCAATCTACTCGTTTCAGGTGTGTGGTGTGGGCAGGGCCTGGGCGCCCTACTCCTAGCATTTTATCAGCGGACTGATAGAGAAACCGGGAGTGCGGCCCCCTGTCGCCGCTCGTCGGCCCGGCGTCTCACTCGGTGGACGCACCGCCCCACCTAGGCCCCTTATTGCCCGTGAGATACTAGAGGGGTGCCCACATCTAGTATCCACCACCTCACCCAGCTCATGCCCCTCGACTCACTGAGCGCAGGCGCGGCAAGCGCCCTTGACCGGCTTATCCTCGCAGACGCCGCCTCTGCATCCGACCCCGACGGCGCTACTACCGGGGATGTGCTCGTCCTCGATGACCCCACCGGCGCCCTGGCCCTCTGGGCCCTAGCACACACCGCCCCCGGCAAGCACCGGGTGATCAGCCGCCAACGCTCCTACGCAGACGCCCTGACCCTGCATCGCACCCTAAGGGAAAAGGCTCCGGACGCCGCCGCCCGCCTTACCCTGGCCGGGCTAGATACCCAGGGGCAGGTAATACCAGACACCTTCGGCCTCTACCATGCCCTAGCCCACCACCACTTCACGGGGAGCCTAGTGCTGGGCTACCTACCCAAGAGCCACGCTGCGCTCGCTGATCTCGCCCACGATGTGGCCAGGTATCAGGCTGAGCAGGGGAGTGAGACTACCCTGATTCTGGGTGGCAATACCAAGCACATGAGCACCAGCTTCAATCAGACCTTGGCCCGCAGTTTCGGGCAGGTGCGAGGCCTGCGAGGTAAGGGCAAGCACCGCTGCCTACTCGCTACAGCGCCGGCCCCGGCATCTGAGGCACCTCGGCCCGCCGGGACCCTACAGGCTGTCGGCGGCGTATTCTCGGGCGGAAAACCCGACCGGGGCGGTCAATTGCTGGCCACCAATGTCCTTACCGACCTAGTGAAGCAGGCCTCTACCCGCTCGCTGACCCTGGTTGATCTGGGGTGCGGTAACGGGTCTGTGACACTCGAGGTACTAGAGCACCTGCCTGCCGGGGTAGAGGTTGCCCGGGTCTGGGCTACCGACCTTGATGTGGACGCTGCCCGGTCGGCTGCCCTTAACCTGGGGCAGGACGCCCGGGTTCAGGTGAGCTGGGATGACGCCGGTTCCCGCCTGCCGCAGGGCTCAGCCGACATTGTGATGCTTAACCCGCCCTTTCACACCGGAACCACGGTCGATCTGAGTCTGGTGGGCCCCTTGCTCGATGCGTCCTTGCGCCTGCTAGCCCCCGGTGGTCAGCTCTATCTGGTTCATAACTCGCACGCCCGCTACCGGCAGCAGGTTGAAGAGCGCTTTGAACAGGTACGGCAGCTAGAACGCACCCCCACCTTCACCGTTCTTACAGCCCGCGCACCCCTGACTGAGGAGAACCAATGACCATCAAAATTATTGCTATCGGCAAGAAACACGAAAAGTGGGTCAAAGACGGCATCGACCGCTACGAAACCCGCCTCCGCAAGCCCTGGGATATTACCTGGCAGTACCTGCCCCACTCGTCTCTGGCAGAAGAAGCTGCCCGGGCTGAGGAGTCCCGCCGCATTCTTGAAAAGGTCAATCGTGATGACTACCTGGTGCTGCTCGATGAGCGTGGTAAGATGCTGAGCTCTCCTGCCCTGGCTCGTCTGCTGGAAGCCCAGTTGGGCTTTAAGAAGGTAGTGCTGGTGATTGGTGGGGCCTACGGGGTGGACGATTCGGTGCGGGCCCGTGCCAATACTGTGTGGAGCCTCTCTGATCTGGTCTTCCCCCACCAGTTGGTGCGCCTCATCATTACTGAGCAGATTTACCGGGCCGGTGAAATTGCCGTCGGCCGCTCCTACCATCACGTGTAGGGTGGAAATGATGCAGACAGAGATTGAAAGGACGCCGCCGATGAGTTTTCCCGAAGGGTTTTTGTGGGGCGGCGCAACGTCCGCCAACCAGATTGAGGGTGCCTATGCTGAGGGCGGCAAGGGGCTGAGTGTGCAGGATGCTGGCGTCTGCCCCCCACAGCCCAGCCGACCCCCGATAACCTCAAGCTTGAGGGCATCAGCGGCTCCTAATCGTGCTGGCAGAGAACTGGCAGGTCTGGACCTCCCCGGCCCAGTTACTGATTGATAGCTCCAATGAGGCAGACCTGGCTGTGGCGAGCGCCGCCGTGCAGGGCGTCCTTATCGAAACTAACGCAGCTATCAACACCTTCGAGCCCACCAGCGAACTGGCAACCATCAACGCCGCCGGTGAGGGAACCTACACCCTCAGCGCCACCCTGGCGCAAGTTCTTGCCCAGGCAATTACCGCCTACCCGAGAACCTCTTTCACCTGGTGCACTGGGGTGCCTACGCCTGCTGGCCAGCAGTCCCCGCCTCCTTGCCGCAGGCTACCAGGCGGACGCCGCAGCCCACCTAGCTACCTTCGGCACGGTACCTGCCCTCAACCCCCAGCAGGTATTCGAACACATATTCGAATAAAATCTGGACGGACGCGGTGGCGCCAGCTTCTCCACCTACCACAAACTCACCACCACCGACCAAGGCCCAACAACCACCAACACCAGCCACCTGGATACCGCGCTCGCCGGCTATGAACTGGTGCACACCTGGTCCCAGCGCGGCACCCTGCGCTACCTCCACCGCAGCGACCACTGGGTGACCACCTACTACATGGGCAGCTGGCAGATAGACCTTACACCCCAAGAGCTCGACCATGCCCTTAGCCTCACCTACCACCCTTCGATGAATACTTCATCGCCTATAAAAACCGCACCCACCTCTTCGCACCGGGAGTAGACCCCCACACCGTCATGACCAAGAACGGCATCGGTTGGCCTTTTACCGTCGAGGGCGGCCTGATTCCGGGTAGGGCCTAAGGGACCATCTACGCCTGCAACCTGCCGAAATATGGCATAACCCGTGCCACAAGCAGGTGCTGCGGGGATAGGATGAAAGAGGTCATAGACGACCAAACCTCGCTACCAGCTCAGCCCGGTAGCGGGGGAGACCTCTTATCGAAACAGGTGATGACTCCCATGAAGGCAGCCCGCTTTTACGACAACAAAGACATCCGCATCGAAGACATCGACGAACCCGCCGCAGGCGCTGGCGAAGTCCTCATCAAGGTAGCCTGGTGCGGCATCTGCGGCACCGATCTTCACGAATACCTCGACGGCCCCATCTTCTGCCCCACCCACAGCACCCCGC
>NZ_SPQC01000053.1 GCF_004569295.1 Rothia nasimurium | reverse complement strand
GGCCCTCAACGTAGGCGGGGTGGGTACCGGGGGTGGGGGTGCGGGTTGCTGCGAAACCGAGACGCTTGCAGGTGTCGAGGGCTTCGGTGTCGAGGTCCCATTTGACTTCCATGTGGTCTGAGACGAAGCCGAGGGGCACGAGCACGATGCCGCCGACCTTACCGTCGAGGGCTTCGAGGGCGTCGTTGACGTCGGGTTCGAGCCAGGGCATGGAGGGCGGGCCGGAGCGGGACTGGTAGACCAGTTCCCACTCGACTTCATCGAGTAGGGCGGGGTCAACGGCCTGTACACCGGAGAGAACGGCGCGGGCGGCTTCCAGGTGCTTCTCAACGTAGGCGGAGCCGCCTTCGTAGTCGACACCGCGGGGGCCGGCCTCATTAGCGGCGCTGGTGGGTACGGAGTGGGTGCAGAACATGATGCGGATTTTTACGTTACCCGCGGCAGCCTGCTGGGCGGCAGCAAGCTGGGCGCGGACGTCCGTGATCCCCTCAACCAGGCCGTCGATGAAGGGCTGGATGAAGCCGGGGGTGTCCCAGAACTGGCGGACCTTGTCGATCTGCAGCTTGCCGTCGAGGCCCAGCTTTTCGAGGGCGATTCCGTAGTCTTCGCGGTACTGGCGGCAGGAAGAGTAACCGGGGTAGGCGCTGGTGGCCAGCACAAGAATCTTGCGTTTTCCCTCGTCATAGGCCTGCTGAACCACATCGTTGACGTACGGCTCCCAGTTGCGGTTAGCCCAGGTGATCTCGATATCCGGGCCCTTCTCGGCCATAGCCTCGCGCAGGGCTGCCAGCAGGGCGCGGTTCTGCTCGTTGATGGGTGAGACGCCGCCGTTGGCCCGGTAGTGGGCGGCGACTTCTTCGAGGCGTTCGTCGGGGATGCCGCGGCCGGCGGTGACGTTGCGCAGGAAGGGGATGACGTCGTCCTGCCCCTCAGGGCCACCGAAGGAGGACAGAATCACCAGGTCGTAGTCCTGCGGGGCGGATGCGCGGGGGCGGGTGAGAGTGCGCTCGCTGGTGTAGATGCCGATGGTGCTCTCATCGAGCACGGCCGGGCCGTTGGAGGCGGTGTTGGCCGGGTCGGTCTGGTTGGGGATGATGTCGTTAGGGAGCTGGGTGGTCATTAGGCGATCACCTGGGCAACCTCGGCGGCCTCGATGCGGCGGCCGGTGTAGAAGGGGATTTCTTCGCGCACGAAGTGGCGGGCTTCGGTGTTGCGGAAGGAGCGCATGAGGTCAACGATGAGCACCAGTTCGGGGGCTTCGAGGGCGATGAGCCACTCGTAGTCGTTTAGGCCGAAGGTGGCGATGGTGTTGGGCAGTACCTCGGGGAAGTCGATGCCCTTCATGCCGTGGTTCTTCATGATTTCGCGGCGCTTTTCGGGGTTGATGGTGTACCAGTCGAAGGAGCGCACGAAGGGGTAGACGCAGACCCACTGTTCGGGGGCGATGCCCTTGGCGAAGGTGGGGGTGTGACCGGCTGAGAATTCGGCGTCGCGGTGTACGCCCATGGTTGACCAGACAATCTTGGTGCCTGAGAAGGCTACGGTGCGGCGGAAGCTGCGGATTGCTGCCTGTAGGTCTTCGGGTACAGCGCCGTGGACCCAGACCATTACGTCAGCGTCGTTGCGCATGGCTGAGACGTCGTAGAAGCCGCGGGTAATCACGCCCTTGGCTTCGAGCTCATCAACCAGGGCTTCGAGTTCGGCGGTGGCTTCGGCCCCGGTAGCGGCGGGGTCGGCTGCGCCTTCGCGGGCGAAGACGGTGTAGAGGGCGTAGTGGAACTGGCTGTCGCCTTCGGCTACTTCGCCGGGGCGCTGACCCTGAATCTTGCCCTGGGCGTCCTTGGCGGTGGGCATGGGCGGACGGCCGCCGTGGCTGTAAGCGCCGTGGGAGTGTTCTGCAGGGTTACCGTGGTGTGACATGGGGTTACCTTTCGATGTGGGACATTGAGGGTGGGTAGCTGCTGCCTAGTCGGTAGCTGATGTGTCGGTGTTTTTCTGGATGAAGCGCCCCAGGTGCTCCTGGGTGTCTGCGGTGACGGCTGCCAGGCCGGTTCCGGCAATCCAGGCGCCAACGGCGGTGGCACCGGGCAGGTCGGCGAGGGCCGAACGGAAGGCGGTGACGCGGTCCTTGTGCCCTGGCGTGGTGGAGGGCAGGGCGCTGTGCCAGCGCACGACGTCCGCTGCGACCAGGTGGCTCTTGGTGATGGGTACGCCTAGCAGGTGGCCGGCGTCGTGGAGGCCCAGGGTGACCAGTTGGTCATCGTGCAGGGCCAGTTCTGACAGCGGTGAGGTGTCGTGGTCCTTGCCGCGCCCGTAGGACAGGCGTACCACGTGGCGCCCTTCCCCTGCTCGTTCTGCGACCCAGGCCCACTTGGCGGTGGCGTGGGTGAGGGCCTTGGCGCGGACGCCGGTGGCAGCTTCGCTTACCAGCAGGCCGGTACCGCGCGGGGCGGCGTCAAGGGCTGGCTGGTCGAGCACCAGGGAGACCAGGGCGACTTCGGGGCCGGGGGCAACGGCGGGCAGAGCGGATGCCGGTAGGTGGGGCCCGAGCAGGCGGATGGAGGTCTGGGCGTCGGTGGCTACCACCAGCAGTTCGCCGCGGATAATGGCTGATTTTTCGCCGTATTCGGGCTGACGCTGGATGGCCGTCCACCCGCCGGTAACGGGGTCACGGTCCACAGCGATGGTGTCGAAGCCGCTGACGATACGCACGCGCTGACGGAGCAGGTCATCCACGAGAGCTTCGGAGAGCTGGTTCATGCCGCCTTCGATACCGGCAACCTGGGAGCCTGCCGGCGAGGCGGCCCGCAGGCGGGCACTGGCTGCGGTAAGGGAGCCCAGCTCGCGGAGGCCGGTCAGCAGACCGGGGGCGATGGTGGCGATTTCTAGCTGGTTGGGGTGTACCGAGTGCACACCGGATACCACCGGGGCCACCAGCTGGTCGAGCGCCTGCTGGCCCAGCCGCACCCGCACTAACTCCCCCAGGGTTTTGGCGTTAGACCCGGCTGAGCGCGGCAGCATGGCATCGAGCTTGGCGCGGCGGTAGCCTGCCCGGCCCAGAATTTTTTTGAGGGCCGGGCCATCGAGGCTGCCGGGAATGCCCAGAACACCGGTGGACGGTGAGTGGTAGGGCCCGGTGGGCAGGTAGAGCCAGGAGCCAAGAGGCTCGGGCATTACGATGCGGTCAGCCAGCCCCAGGTCGGTGAGCAGGTTGCGGACCGCGTCGGTACGGGTTGCAAAGGACTCAGCACCGGAATCTAGCACCAGGCCAGCTAGCTGGTGGGCGCCTACGGCACCTCCCAGGTGGCTTTCGCGTTCAACCAGGGTAACTTTCTTACCGGCGCGGGCTAGTTCACGGGCTGCGAGCAGACCCGAGATACCGCCGCCAATCACCAGGGCGGTGTTGTGCAGGTGCTGGTGCTGTGCCATGGGGTTCTTTTTCCTAGCCTTTGCGGGTTGAGGTGTGGATGTAGTCGACCAGGCGGGTCAGGACGGTGGGGTCGGTGGTCGGGGGCACCCCGTGTCCCAGGTTAACCACGTGGGCCGGGGCGGTGCGTCCTTCTTCAAGAACCGCATCGGTGTGGGCGGCAAGGGCCTTCCAGCCCGAGGCAAGTAGGGCCGGGTCGATATTGCCCTGCAGCACGATACCGCCGCCCAAACGGCGCTGGGCTTCGGAGAGGGGCAGGCGGTAGTCAACGCCGATGACGTCGGCGCCGGCTTCGAGCATGGCGGGCAGCAGCTCGGCGGTGCCGGTACCAAAGTGGATGCGGGGCACCCCGTAGTGTTCAACGGCAGCGAGGGTGGCTGCGGAGTGGGGCATGACGAAGCGACGGTAGCCGGCCTCGCCTAGGGACCCAGCCCAGGAGTCGAAGAGCTGCACGGCTGAGGCGCCCGCCTCAATCTGGGCAGCCAGGAACTGGGCTGAGGTGCGGGCGGCCCAGGCACCCAGGGCTTCCCAGGCTTCGGGGTCGGCGTGCATCATGGTGCGCGGACGCAGGTGGTCGCGGGAGGGCCCGCCCTCCACCATGTAGGCGGCCACGGTGAAGGGGGCACCGGCAAAGCCGATGAGCGGGGTGGAGCCTAGCTTCTCGACGGTCAGGGCAACAGCCTCTCGAATGGGGTCAAGGGCTGAGTCTTCGAGTTCGGGCAGGTTCTTAATGTCATCGAGGGTGTGGACGGGGGCATCGAGCACGGGGCCGCGCCCGGGAACGATATCGACACCCACACCAGCTAGCTTCATAGGGATGACGATATCCGAGAAGAAAATACCGGCATCGACCTTGTGGCGGCGCACCGGCTGAACCGTAATTTCTGCGGCCAGCTCAGGGTTGAGGCAGGAATCCAGCATGGGGATTCCCTCGCGAATTTCGCGGTACTCGGGCAGGGAGCGTCCTGCCTGGCGCATAAACCAGACCGGGGCGTGCTCGGCTTCGCGCCCTGTCAGGGTACGAATCATGGCTGACTCGCCAGTACCGGCGGTCTTCAGGGGGTGGGTAGCGGGCAGGTGGGCAAGCTGCTCGTCGGTGAGCAGGGGGCGCTGACGCAGCGCTGATGACACGGTCTGACTCATATACACCATTCTGCCAAGTTTAAAGCACAACTTTAGAGACAACCTGTCACCAGACCCCCAACAGGGAGCTGTCTATAATAGAGTCGTCGTGACTATTTTCAGCCTTGTAGCATCGCATCGCTCTGTCGACCTCACCACCGTGGCTTACCTCAGCGAAGGCGTTGAGAAGATCCACCGGGACCTTGAACGCGCCGGTATTCGTGGTGAGGTGATTTTGTCTACCTGCAACCGCTTAGAACTCTACGCCGAGATTCCCAGCAATCCGGGAGCCACAGACCAGAACATCGCCAACGATGTTGCTACTGCCTCAGAGCACATTTTTGACCTGATCTCCCAGCGGTCCGGGCTTTCCTACGACCTGGTAGAAAACAGTTTTGATGTGCTGGTGAATACCGATGCCGCCCACCACCTCTTCACTGTGGCCTCAGGCCTGGAGTCGGCCGTTGTGGGTGAGCGTGAAATCACCGGCCAGGTGCGCCGCGCCCTGTCTCTCTCCCAGGAGCAAGGACGGGCCACCGGCAACCTGGTGCGCCTCTTTGAACACGGTGCCCAAACTGCCCGCCGGGTCGGCCAGCAAACCATGCTGGGCTCCCGGGGCCGCTCCATAGTGTCGGTTGCCCTGGATATGGCCGATGACATCGCCGACAAAACCTGGGAGAACCGCCGGGTTCTGGTCTTTGGCACCGGTGCCTACGCCGGGGCCACTGTAGCTGCCCTTCATTCTCGGGGTACGACCGATATCTGGATATACTCCCGCTCAGATCGTGCAGCCACTTTTGCCGATAAACGCGGGGTACAGGCAGTGCCCCACAGGGAACTGCACGAGCAGATGGCAGCGGCCGATATCATCATCGGCTGCTCGGGCGGTGCCTCCCCCATGCTCCCCATAGAAATCCCCGCTGGCAAGCGCGTTATCCTTGATTTAGCGCTCTCCCGCGACTTCGCCCCCGAGGTAGCAGACCTACCCGAGGTAGAACTCATTACCCTCGAATCTGTGCGCCTGGCTGCCCCCGAAGAGACCGTAGAGTCCGTGCACACTGCCCGCACAATTGTGGACGAAGCCGCCGCAGAATTCTCCATCAAAGAGAAGGCCCGCAGCGTCGACGCTGCTATTGTTGCTCTCAGGCAACACACCATGAGCGTACTCGACGCCGAGCTAGCTAAGGTACACAACCAGTACGGGTGCACCGCAGCAACTGAACAGCTTGAACTCGCAATGCGCCGCATGGTCAAGTCTCTCCTGCACACCCCGACCGTCCGCGCCCGAGACATGGCACGCGAAGGCCGGGTAGACGACTATGTAGCGGCCCTTGAAGCCCTCTACGGTATCGAAGTACAAGAGGAACCCGAAGAGGCCGAGCCCTAAACAGACGCCTCCTAGCAGGCAGGCACCCCACCAGCCGCGACCCCGTCCGCCCACCATCCCAAAGGTTCGGCAGCAACGATGTCTACCACCATATTTTCAGCTGACTCCGACCCCGGCGACCCCATCGACCCGTCCGGGGCCTCCCGCCTGCCCAAAGACCTGCGCCGTGCGTGTTTTTGCTTCCCAGGGCTACCACGCCACCACCATGGACCACATCGCCACTGCCTCTAATGTGACCAAGCCCGTGCTCTACCAGCACTTCACCGGCAAACGCGACCTCTACCTGGCCGTACTCGATGAACAAATCAATAACCTCATGACTCAGCTGGTGCAGCCCCTCTACACAACCAAGGTCAACCGCGAACGTGTGCAGGGCGTCATCGGCGCCTTCTTCAGCTTTGCCCGCAACAATGTGGCAGGCTACCGCGTCATCTTTGAATCCGACATTCAGAACGACTACGCGGTGCAAGAACGCACCGAAAACATGCACATTACCATCGCCAAGCGAATCGCCGAGGTACTAGCGCCCAATGCGGGCATGCCCTTTGAAGAGGCCCTGATGACAGCACGCATGCTCACCGGCATGGTGCAGGTAGCTACCCACATGGTCATCGGCACCGACGCCTCACCCCAGCAGCTTGCAATGGCTGAGCGCGCAGTCTTCCGCCTGGCCTGGGGCGGTATCTCCATCATCGACGAGGATTGGGAGTAGCGCCCCCCTGCTGTCGCAGCCTTTCTCTACCCTGTCAGCTCAGACCGAAACCCCGCCCCTTTCCTACCCTTACTCACGTAGACTGGTGGGCAGAGACCCCCTGCAGCCAGGTAGGGAACCATCGAAAGGAAACCTCATGGAAATTAAGATTGGCGTACTCAACGTGCCCAGCCAGGTCGTCATCGACACCGACGAAACCGCCTCAGACGTCCGCGCCAAGGTCGCTGCAGCTCTTGAACAGGGCGGCATCCTGGAACTGACCGATTCTAAGGGCTCCACCACCCTGGTTCCGGCAGCTAACATCGGCTATGTCGAGCTGGGCGCTGAAACCAAGCACCGCATCGGCTTCGGTATCGGCCAGTAACACCAGGCTTACTCAGCCAGAGGGGCCCCGGGAGTTTGACGCAAAACTCCCGGGGCCCCTCTTACATTTACGGCACTTGGCGGTAGAATAAAGAAGTTATTTGGTTGCCCGGTCGTACCATCCGTATAGACTCACCTGCCTTTAGCTCTCCCGCCCAACGCTCTGCAAGCGTCCGCCCGGCGGTTGATAGAGCTTCTTTGCTACATGAAAACCCACGATCGGCTTCCTCGTTTGCCCCGGGCCGGGGCCTCACTCTATAAGGAACACGATTCGTGACTAACACTGATACCACTAAAACTTTCGCCGACTACGGCGTGCGCCAAGACATTGCCGATGCCCTCGCCGAGAAGGGCATCGTTTCCCCCTTCCCCATTCAGGCCTTGACTCTGCCGGTGGCCCTGTCTGGCCAGGACATCATCGGTCAAGCTAAGACCGGTACCGGTAAGACCCTGGGCTTTGGTCTGCCCGCCCTGCAGAGCGTTGCTGTCCCGGGTTCGGACGCCTTCAATCAGCTTCCCACCCCCGGTGCGTCCCAGGCCCTGATTATCGTTCCCACCCGTGAACTGGCTATCCAGGTGGGCGATGACCTATCGGTTGCTGCGTCAAAGACCGGTGTGCGGGTAGCTACCCTCTACGGCGGCCGCCCCTACGACACCCAGGTCAAAGAACTGGAAAAGGGCGTTGAGCTGATTGTGGGTACCCCTGGCCGCCTGATTGACCTGCACCGCCAGAAGTACCTCAATCTGACCCAGATTAAGATTGTGGTGCTTGATGAAGCCGACGAGATGCTTGATCTGGGCTTCCTGCCCGATGTAGAGCGCATTCTCTCAGCCGTGCCCGAGGTGCGCCAGACCATGCTCTTCTCGGCAACCATGCCCGGGCCCGTCCTGACCATGGCCCGCCGCTACATGAGCCGCCCCATGCACATCCGCGCTGAATCCGGCGAAGAAGAGACCATGACTAAGGCCTCGATTCGCCAGGTTATTTACCGGGCTCACCCTCTCGATAAGGACGAGCTGGTCGGCCGTATTCTTCGAGCCGAGGGCCGGGGCCGCACTGTCATTTTCACCAAGACCAAGCGCTCCGCTGCCAAGCTCTCTGATGAGCTGACCGCCCGAGGTTTCGCGGCCGGCGCTATCCACGGCGACCTCAACCAGGGTGCCCGCGAGCAGGCCCTGCGAGCCTTCCGCAACGGCAAGATTGACATTCTGGTCGCAACCGATGTGGCAGCCCGCGGAATTGACGTTGAGGACGTCACCCACGTCATTAACTACCAGTGCCCAGAGGACGAAAAGACCTACCTGCACCGGGTGGGTCGCACCGGCCGCGCGGAGAAGGAAGGCACCGCCGTTACCCTGGTGGATTGGGAGGACGTGCCCCGCTGGAAGCTCATCAACAAGGCTCTGGAACTGGGCGTAGATGAGCCGGTTGAAACCTACTCTTCATCTCCACACCTCTTCACTGACATGGGCATTGCCAAGGGAACCAAGGGCCGCCTGCCAAAGGAGGAGCGCACCGCAGCGGGTCTGCAGACTGAAGAAGCTGAGGACTTTGGTGGTGCCCCGGCTCGTGAGAAACGCCAGGAGCGCGGTGTCCGCGGGGATCGTCGCGGACGTTCGGGCTCCTGTTCTCCGCGCCACGAGAGCTCACGCTCTGGCAGTGAGGGCCGGGCTGAGAAGCGCGATAATCAGCGTGACGTCCAGAGCGGGGAGGCTGATTCGAAGCCGCGCCGCCGTCGCCGCCGCACCCGCCGGGTAGAGTGCAGCGACAGCTAACCCCTAGGTACCATTTAAATCAGAAATGACCAGCAACTAGCTGGTCATTTCTGATTTAAATGGTCCTTTTGGGTTTAGATGGTACCTACCCTAGCGGGTGGCGCGGGCCTGGCCCTCTGCGTAACCAGCGGCAGACTGAACACCCACCACGGCTCGCTCGGCGAACTCCTCGATGGAGGCAGCGCCGGCGTAGGTGAAGGATGAGCGGACGCCCGAGATAATCGAGTCGATCTGGTCTTCTACGCCGCCGCGGCCCTCGGGCAGGTAGATTCGGGCTGATGAGATGCCCTCTTCGAACATTTCACGGCGGGCCTTTTCAAAGGCTTCGGTCTTGGAGTTGCGATTGATGACCGCGCGGCGGGAGGCCATGCCGAAGGATTCCTTGTAGAGGCAGCCGTCGGCGTCCTGCAGTACGTCACCGGGTGACTCGTAAGTGCCCGCGAACCAGGAGCCCACCATGACGTTGGAGGCACCGGCAGCCAGGGCCAGGGCGACGTCGCGGGGGTCCTTGATGCCGCCGTCCGCCCAGACGTGTACGCCCAGTTTCTTTGCTTCGGCGGCGCATTCCAGCACGGCGGAGAACTGGGGGCGGCCCACGCCGGTCTGCATTCGGGTGGTGCACATGGCGCCGGGGCCAACGCCGACCTTGATGATGTCGGCGCCTGCTTCTGCCAAGTCGCGGACACCCGCGGCGGTGACCACGTTGCCAGCGGCTACGGGGATGGAGGGGTTAAGGGCCTTGACCTTCTTGAGGGCCTCGATCATGGTTTCCTGGTGGCCGTGGGCGGTGTCAACCACGAGCACGTCGGCACCAGCTGCGATGAGGGCGGCGGCGCGACCTGCTACGTCACCGTTGATGCCGATGGCAACGCCGATGCGGAGCTTACCGTTGGCGTCGGTGGCCGGTTCGTAGAGGCTGGCGCGCAGGGCGGCTGAGCGGGTGAGAACACCGACCAGCTTGCCGTCGGCATCCACAACGGGGGCAACCTTGCGGGACTTCTCGTGCAGAATGTCGAAGGCTTCATACGGGGTGACGGTGTCGGGCAGGGTGAGCAGTTCGGTGCTCATGAGGTCTTGTACCTGGTCAAAGTTGTCTGCCCCGCGCAGGTCCTTGGGGGTAATGACACCGAGGGGGGGTCTCGCCGTCCACGACGATAGCGGCCCCGTGGGCACGCTTGGGCAGCAGGTGGCGCACGTAGCCTGCGGTGTGGTGGGGCTTGACGGTGATGGGGGTGTCGAAAAACAGGTGGGAGTTTTTGACCCGCTTGATGGTTTCGGCGACGATGTCGGTGGGCACGTCCTGGGGAATGATGGCGATGCCGCCGCGGCGGGCGACTGCTTCGGCCATACGGCGGCCAGAAACGGCGGTCATATTGGCGATAACCAGGGGGATGGTGGTGCCGGTTCCGTCGGCGGTGGCGAGGTCTACGCCCATGCGGGAACCTACCGCGGAGCGGGAGGGAACCATGAACACGTCGTTGTAGGTCAGGTCGGTGGTGGGAGTCATATCGTTAAGAAAGCGCATGGTTCCCACTCTAAAAGATGAGCGGTTTCTGGGCACGACTTTTCGCCAAGAGATGATTTTTGCACAGTCCTAGCCTATTCTAAAAGATTATTAGGTCTACCCTACCCCGATTTTTTATTCAGCGCAACCCTCTACGCCTATTTTCTTAGTCTTGTCGCGCCAGCTTTGGGCAATTTTTCCGTCTATCTTCTTCTCATCCCTGCGCGCGGACGCCGGGGCGTAGGCTGGTAGGCAGGGGCAGGCCCCTGCCCTGTAGCTTCTTCCCATGAAAGGTTCAACGATGAGCGATTCAAACCTCTTGGTTCCGGCAGCCGATGACCCCACCTGGTGGCGCCAGGCCGTGGTCTACCAGATTTACCCCCGTTCCTTTGCGGACGCCGACGGCAACGGAATCGGTGACCTCAAGGGAATCACGGCCAAGGTCCCCTACCTCAAGAAGCTGGGTGTAGATGCCGTCTGGCTCTCCCCTTTCTACCCCTCAGCCCTGGCCGATGGCGGCTACGATGTCGATGACTTCCGAGATGTTGATCCCAAAATCGGTACCCTGGCTGACTTCGATGAGATGGCGAGCGCCCTGCATGCAGCGGGCCTGAAGCTCATTGTTGATGTGGTGCCCAACCATACCTCCAACCTGCATGCCTGGTTCCAGGAGGCCCTGGCGTCCGCACCGGGGTCGACAGCTCGTGACCGCTATATCTTCCGTGACGGCCTGGGCGAGAAGGGCGAGCTGCCCCCGGCTGACTGGACCTCCATCTTCGGCGGCCCTGCCTGGGAGCCGGTGGGCGACGGCCAGTGGTATCTGCACAACTTCGCCGTTGAGCAGCCCGACCTAAACTGGCATAACCCCGAGGTCCACGAAGACTTTAAAGAAACTTTCCGCTTCTGGGCTGACCGCGGTGTGGACGGTTTCCGCATTGACGTGGCCCACGGTATCGCCAAAGACCTGCCCGAGGTTCTACCCAGCCAGGCAGAGCTCGACGCTATGCCTAAGGACGGCACTCACCCCATGTGGGACCGCGATGATGTGCACGAGATTTATAAGGAATGGCGGGCCGTTTTCAACGAATACACCCCGCACCGCACCGCCGTGGCAGAGGCCTGGGTGGAGCGCGACCGCCGCCCCGCCTATGCGTCCGCCCAGGGCCTGGGCCAGGCCTTTAACTTTGACCTGCTCACCGCCCGCTTCGAGGCGGGCGAGTTCCGCAAGATTGTGGCTGAGAATCTGGAGCTCTCCGCCGAATCCGGCTCATCGAGCACCTGGGTGCTGTCCAACCACGACGTGGTGCGCCACCCCACCCGCTATGGCCTGCCCTTTGTAGAGGGTAAGACTAACGAGAAGGTAGGCCACGAGTGGCTGCTCGCAGGTGGCCCGGCCGAGGAACTTGACCGGGAACTGGGCTCAGCCCGCGCCCGCGCCGCTACCCTCTTCGAGCTGGCCCTGCCCGGTTCGGCCTACCTCTACCAGGGTGAAGAACTGGGCCTGCACGAGGTCGCCGAGATTCCCGACGCTGACCGCCAGGACCCCACCTTCTTCAACTCCCCCGGCGTCAACGTCGGGCGCGACGGTTGCCGTGTGCCCCTACCTTGGGAGGCGGACGGCCCATCCTTCGGCTTTGGTTCGGGCGCACCCCATCTGCCCCAGCCAGCCTGGTTCGCCGACTACGCTGTAGCCATTGAGGACCAGCAGGAAGACTCCACTCTTAATCTCTACCGGGCAGCCCTGGCCGCCCGCCGTCAGCTCCAGGGCGCTGAGGAACTCACCTGGCTCGCCACTGATTCGGCTGACCTGCTGGCTTTTGAGCGCCCCGGCGGCTGGGTCAACCTGACTAACTTCAGCACCGAGTCCGCTCCCCTGCCAGCTAACCTGGCTGACGCCGAGTTCGTGCTGGGCTCTACTCCCGGCGCCGCGGACGCCTTCGCCGCAGGTGCCGTACCCGGGTCAGCTACGCTCTGGCTTAGGAAGTAGCAAGTTCCCGGATCCGCTTGACCGTCTCGCCGGGCGTGGTGTTTTCGCCCAGATGGTTGGGTTTGCCTGCGCCATGGTAGTCGGATGATCCGGTGACTAGAAGGTCGTGTTTGGCTGCGGTTTCAAGCAGCCAGGTACGGCCTTCTTCGGGGTTGTCGCGGTGGTAGACCTCAAAGCCTGCGAGCCCTGCCTCAATCATGGCGTAGATGGTTTCGTTGCTGGCGAGTTTTCCGCGGGCGGACGCCTTGGGGTGGGCCATAACCGGTACGCCCCCTGAGGCGCGTACCAGTTCAACAGCCTTCACCGGGTCCACGGCGTAGTGGGGTACGTAGTATTTTGAGCGGGTGGTCAAGATAGTTTCGAAGGCTTCTGACCGGTTGGCTACCGTGCCGAGGGCCACCAGGGCATCTGCGATGTGGGGGCGGCCTACGGTAGCGCCCTCGTGCACCTGTTCCTGAACGGTCTCCCAGGTAATCGGGTAGTCTTCGGCGAGTCTTTCAACCATGCGCTGGGCGCGGCCTACCCGGGAGTCTCGGGCGCGATTAATTTCAGCTAAAAGAGCTTCGTTGGCCGGGTCGTGCAGGTAGGAGAGCAGGTGGATGCTCACCCCCTGAGCCGAACACGAAATTTCCATGCCGGGCAGGAAGTCTAGCCCCAGGCGTCCGGCTGTCTCTTGGGCCTCAGCCCAGCCGGCGGTGGTGTCGTGGTCGGTCAGGGCGAAGCCGGTAAGCCCGGCGGCGGCTACGTCGGCAACCAGCTCGGCTACCGGCTGGGTGCCATCAGAAATACGGGAGTGGGTGTGCAGGTCATACATAGCACCAGACTACCTGCGGCGGCCCGTCCGTAACAGGTAGCAACCATTAGCCGCCCTTAAGTATCGGTGCCACTATCTTCAGCTAGACGCGCCGTTACCCGGCTCACTAGACTGGTAGGCATGACTACTAGCGATAACACCCCCACCCCTGGCAACGACCAGCCCATCGAAGAGCGCGTCACCAACCGCTCTGCTGCCCCCAAGTCCAGTGCTTTTACTGACTTTATGGCAGCGAACTGGGCGCCGGCGTCCGACCAGCTCCCGGCCCGCGCCCGTGTAGCCAACTTCGCCGCTGAGCGCCGCGCCAAGATTTCTGTGCTCTTCCCCGGCGAGCGCCTGGTTCTGCCCGCTGGCCCCCTCAAGGTGCGTTCAAACGATACCGACTACCGCTTCCGCCCCCACTCAGCTTTTGCCCACCAGACCGGCCTGGGCCTGGACCACGAGCCGGACGCCGTGCTCGTTTTTGAGCCCGTTGAAGAGGGCCAGGGCGACAACGGGTCGAACCACGAGGTCACCCTCTACTTCCGTCCCCTTGCGGGCCGCGATACCGAGATGTTCTACCGCGATCCCCGCTACGGGGAGTTCTGGATTGGCCCCCGCCCCACCCTCGATTCTTTGGGTGCCGAGTACGGTCTGCGCACCAAGGACCTGGGCGAGCTTGAGGTAGCTATCACCAAGAACGCCGGCCCCGAGGCCTTAGGCGGCGTGCGCATCCGTCTGGTGCGCAACGTTGACCTGAATGTCGATGCCCTGGTCGATACCTCCCGTTACAACACCTCTGTTGATCTAGAAGAGTCAGATAAGCTCGACGCTGCCCTGACCGAGGCTCTGTCTGAGGCTCGCCTGGTCAAGGACGCCATCGAGGTGGAGAACCTGCGCCGCTCGGTTGACCTGACCATCGACGGTTTTGCTGAGGTCGTCAAGGCCCTGCCCGCAGCTGTTGCCCACCGCCGCGGCGAACGCGTGGTCGAGACCGCCTTCTTCGCCAAGGCCCGTGTTGAGGGTAACGACCTGGGCTACGACACCATCGCAGCCTGCGGTAACAACGCCACTATCCTGCACTGGATCCGCAATAACGGCACCGTCGATGAGGGTAAGCTGCTGCTGCTCGACGCCGGCGTTGAAGACGACACCCTCTACACCGCGGACGTCACCCGTACCTTCCCGGTCAACGGCAAGTTCTCCGAGGTTCAGGCCAAGGCCTACAACATCGTGCTCGAAGCTGCAGACGCTGCCTTTAAGGTTGCGGTGCCAGGTAAGAAGTTCCACGAGGTTCACGACGCTGCCATGCAGGTTCTAGCGACCCGCCTGCACGAGTGGGGCCTGCTGCCTGCCTCTGCCGAGGTTTCCCTGTCGGCTGAGGGCGGCCAGCACCGCCGCTGGATGCCCCACGGCACCAGCCACCACCTGGGTCTAGACGTGCACGACTGCGCCCAGGCCAAGAACGAGCTCTACATGGAGGGCATCATCGAGCCCGGCATGGTCTTCACCATTGAGCCCGGTCTTTACTTCAAGGAAGAAGACCTCGCTACCCCCGAGGAGCTGCGCGGCATCGGCATCCGTATCGAGGACGACGTACTGGTCACCGAGGACGGCAACGAGAACCTTTCTGCCGCCCTGCCCCGCACCGTTGAGGGTATCGAAGCCTGGATGGCGGAGAATTCCCGCTAGGCAGGGGCTTCATTTCCTGCATAAGGAAACCCCGCCTGCTCTCGTCCAGTGAACTGCTCCCCATAAGTTGGACTACTAAAAAACAGTCACCAACTAATGGGGAGCATCTCCTATGCGAGCACGAAGCTCACTCACCCAACACCAACGAGAACAACTCATCCACCTCTTCCAACAA
>NZ_SPQC01000052.1 GCF_004569295.1 Rothia nasimurium | reverse complement strand
GTTCTGGGGTGGGGGTTTCTGCGGGCTTTTCAGCGAGGTCAGCCGAGAAGGTCAGGGGTGAGAGAGCGTCACCGGCCTTGTAGAAACCGGCGAAGGCGGCTGCGCCGTCGGCGGTGAGGGTAACGGGGGCATCGGTGGCTGATACGGTGCCGTTGCTGAAAGTGATGCCTGAAAGGTCTACGGTTGCGAAGTTAACGTTGGTGGCATCGACATCGGGGGAGCCGTTGTAGCCCTTGGACTTCACATCAGCTACCAGGGTGCCCTGAGTACCGTTGATAACCAGCTTGAGGTTGGCGTAGGTGATATCAAGTTCACCCTTATGGGCGGTGAAGTGGATAGCGCCGGGGTAAGAGATAGTGCCGTTTGCACCGGTGAATTCACCATCGGCCCCCTGCCAGAAGAACGTGGAGCCGTTGAAGCTGGGGCCGCCGGTTACCTCGACGCTGCCACCGGCAAAAGCGCCGGTGACGTAGCGGATGAAGGAGTTCTTGAGTGACCAGGTCAGCTGGGCATTGCTGGCGACGTGAGTTGCGGACGCGGCAGCGACGGTGCTGTTGGTGGCATCTGCCGCGTCGGCTACGGACGCGGTGGCTAGGGTCATGCCTGACAGGGTGAGTGCGGCGGTGGCTAGGAGGGCGCAGGAGCGCCGGGTGCTGTGCTGGGGAGACATGGGCATCCTCGTGAAAACTATGTGGTGTAGGGTGGGCACATTTCGTAACATGCTCTATCTTATTAAATTTAAGGGCATGCCTAAACTAGCATTAAGGCAAGCCTAATAAAAATAGGTTACAAGTACTTGACTTAATTCTTTCTTGGTGACAGTCTGTCAATAAATAGTGTTAATCTAGCCCCCAACCAAGGAGGACCCAATGACTACCGCTCTCGCCGACACCGAGCGTCCTACCTTCTCAGCCCGCCTTAAGACAGAAACCGCTGCCCGCCACGAGCAGGCGGAACACTCCAGCTTCATGGCTGACCTGATGGGCGGCAAGCTTGACCTTGAGGCCTACCGCATGTTGCTGACCCAGTACGTCTATATTTATGAGGCCCTCGAAGAAGTAGCAGCTGGCTTCCGCGCCCACCCCAACCCCATCACCGAACCTTTCGTAATAGAAGGCCTTGACCGGCTTGCTTCTATCAAGGCTGACCTGGCTGAACTGGGCGGCCCTACCAGTGACCAGCCCTTACCTGCAACCGCTGACTATGCGGCAGCTATCCGGGCGACGGCGTCCGCCCCCGAACGCTTCTTGGCTCACCACTACCTGCGCTACCTGGGCGACCTATCGGGCGGGCAGGCCGTGGCTGCCCTGGTTGCTCGGCACTACGGTGTGCCCGCTGAAGCTCTGAGTATGTACCGCTTTGAGGCGTTCCCGAAGCCCAAGGTATTCAAGGACTCCTACCGGGGTCTTCTGGACGATGCCCCGCTGACGGACGCCCAGCGCGCCGCCCTGATTGATGAGGCACTGACTGGGTTCGACTGCAACACCCGTGTGTTCGTGCAGCTGGGTGAGAGTCTAGCCTCATAGGTGTGTAGCTAGAGGTCTCCATGCTGTGTGCAGGGTTCTTGGGCTGTGTGCAGGGTTTTCTCTGCACACGCACCAAGAACCCTGCACAGGGTTAAGACAGAAGGACGCTCCCCGGGCCGGCATCTGCCAAGCTAGAGCGCGCGACTTATCCACAGGCCTGGCTGCTAAATGACCTGTTTGTGAACCAAAAGAGCCTGCGATGTTCACACCCCTTGCAAGAGGTAGACGGGCTCGGTGACACTGCCCTTATGAATGATGTTGCAGAGATTTACCAGCAGGTGCGCTGCCTTAAAGAGTTACAAGATATCGGTGTAAGCCCCTCTGTGGCTTCGACCCGCTTTAGGTCTGGTGACTACACCAAAATCAAGCAGGGGATTTATATCGAGACCTCTACATGGAACCAGTGGAACACTCGCCAGAGATGCATAGCCCACCACGCTGCGCATATCAAAACAGTGCCGAGCGGGGTGCTGAGCCACCAGTCAGCTGCGCTTTGGCTAGGAGCTCCGCTCCTGACCCTACCCAATAAGGTGCATATGAGTTTTGCGTCAGCTTCTGTACAGCACCGCCCTTTAGTAACAGCGCATCGCGGACGTACGGACGTAGTTCGCGAGGCTCGGCTGGTAGTAGGGGCTTCTGTCGCTGCTCCGGGGCAAACTCTGCGCGATGTGGCCCTATCTCTACCTCGCGTTGAGGCGCTGGTGATTGGTGATTATTTTCTGCGGCAGGGTGTTATATCTGTAGCGTCGGCACGTGCTGCTCTGGATGAAGCGGGTGGAGCTGCGCTTACCGTGGGGCAGAGACTAAGTGCTTTAGCAGACTCTCCGGCTGAGACAATCGCGCGCGACCTTATCTGTGAGTGGAATCTGCCTCTACCTCAGGAGCAGTTCGAGGTATTCACTCACTATGGCCATGTCTACCGTGCTGACTTCGTTTGGCCTGAGTTCGGGGTCATTCTTGAGGTCGACGGTGAGGTGAAGTATTCGGGAGTCTATGGCCGCGCTGACGACGTAGTTCAGGCGGAACATCGGCGGCATCGCGAATTAGAGATGGCTGGCTGGAAGGTGGTGCGTACGCGCTGGAAGGAGCTGATGTCGCACCCTGCTACTCTCCGGCAACGGCTGTGGGAGGCCGGCGTCCGATGAGCCAGATTGGAGGTGTGCAGGTTTCTTGGGCTGTGTGCAGGGTTTTCTCTGCACACAGCCCAAGAACCCTGCACAGCGCTAAGACAGAAGGACGCCGCCACGCACCTGCTTGCCCGAAGGCAGGGGAGGGGCGCGGCGGCGTCCTTACACCGTGTAGCTAGAGACTAGCTGGGGGCAACTTCGCCGAAGTGGCGGGCGAGGGTGCCCTCGTGGGCTTCGCGCAGCTCGTCCAGGTCGATAGCGACTTCACCCTGAATATCCAGGGCGTTAGAGGCAGCATCGACCACGCCGATGCGGGCAAAGGGGTAGTCGCGGGCGGTGCACATGTCCTTGAAGCGAACTTCCTCGGAGCGGGGCACGGATACAACCACGCGGCCCAGGGACTCAGAGAAGAGCAGGGTGAAGAGGTCGATACCGTCACGCTCAGCAACCTCACCCAGACCAACGCGGGCACCGACGCCAAAGCGCAGGCAGCCCTCAACCAGGGTTGCAGCCAGGCCACCGGCAGAGACATCGTGGGCAGCATCAATCATGCCGTCGCGGCTCATGTTCACCAGCATGTCGCCCAGCAGCTTCTCGGCAGCCAGGTCAACCTTGGGAGGCAGGCCGCCCAGGTGGCGCTTGAAACGGGCCCACTCGGAGCCGTCCAGCTCGTCACGGGTAGTGCCCAGCAGGTAGAGGGCCTGACCGTCATGCTCAGGAGTCCAGCCGGAGGGGGTGCGGCGGGTGACGTCGTCCATCACACCCATCATGGCAACCACGGGGGTGGGGTTAATGGCCTTGCCACCGGTCTGGTTGTAGAGGGAGACGTTGCCGCCGGTCACGGGCACGCCCAGTTCCATACAGCCGTCGGCGATACCGCGCACGGCCTCAGCGAACTGCCACATGATGTCCGGGTCCTCGGGGGAGCCGAAGTTCAGGCAGTCAGAGACAGCCACGGGGCGGGCACCCACGGTAGCCACGTTGCGGTAGGCATCAGCCAGGGACGCCTTCGCACCCTCGTAGGGGTCGAGCTTGGTGAAGCGAGGGTTAGAGTCGGTTGCCAGGGCAACGCCCAGGCCCGTCTCTTCGTCCACGCGAATCACGCCGGAGTCATCGGGCATAGACAGGGCAGTGTTGCCCTGAACGTAGCGGTCGTACTGGTTAGTAATCCAGGACTTGGAGCACATATTGGGGGCAGCCATAAACGCCTTGATGGCCTCGCCCAGCTCAGCACCGGTGGGGCGGGCGTCGTCCGCGCTAGAACCGGTGAACTTGTCGGCCTGCAGGGAGTCCTGCCACTCGGGGCGGGTGTAAGGACGTTCGTAGGTGGGGCCGTCGTGAGCGACGGTCTTGGGGTCCACGTCGACGATAATCTCGCCCTGCCACTCGATGGTCAGGTGGCCGGAGCCGGTAACCTCACCCAGAATGGAGTATTCGACATCCCACTTCTTCATGATGTCTTCGAAGCGGCCCAGGTTCTCGGGGGTCACAACAGCCATCATGCGCTCCTGGGACTCAGACATGAGAATCTCGCCCGGGGTCAGGGTGGGGTCGCGCAGCAGAACCTTGGTCAGGTCGACGTGCATACCGCCGTCGCCGTTGGAGGCCAGTTCGGAGGTGGCGCAGGAGATACCTGCGGCACCGAGGTCCTGAATACCTTCAACGATGGAGTTCTTAAAGAGCTCCAGGCAGCACTCAATCAGCACCTTCTCAGCGAAGGGATCGCCCACCTGCACGGCGGGACGCTTGGAGGGCTTGGTGTCGTCAAAAGACTCTGACGCCAGAACGGAAGCGCCGCCAATGCCGTCATCACCGGTGCGGGCGCCGAAGAGAATCACCTTGTTGCCGGTACCTGAGGCGTTAGCGGTGCGGATATCCTCGTGGCGCATGATACCCACAGCCAGGGCGTTGACCAGGGGGTTGGCCTGGTAGCACTCGTCGAACTCGACCTCGCCGCCGATGTTGGGCAGGCCCAGGGAGTTGCCGTAACCGCCAACACCGGAAACAACACCGGGCAGGACGCGGGCGGTGTCGGGGTGGTCGATGGCACCGAAACGCAGGGGGTCCATGACGGCCACGGGGCGGGCACCCATCGAGATAATGTCACGCACGATACCGCCCACACCGGTCGCTGCACCCTGGTAGGGCTCAACGTAGGAGGGGTGGTTGTGGGACTCGATCTTGAAGGTCACGGCCCAGCCGTTGCCAATGTTGGTCACGCCGGCGTTCTCGCCGATGCCGACCATGAGGTCCTTCTTCATCTCGTCGGTGACCTTGGCACCGAACTGCTTGAGGTGCACTTTGGAAGACTTGTAGGAGCAGTGCTCTGACCACATGACCGAGTACATGGCCAGCTCGGCTGCGGTGGGGCGGCGGCCGAGAATCTTCTTGATGTCCTCGAACTCGTTCTCCTTCAGACCCAGCTCAGCCCAGGGCAGCTCGGTCTCGGGGGTGGCAGCGGCGTGCTCAACGGTGTCGAGATTAAACTTCTTGTCGCTCAAAATTCTTATTCCTTATGCGAGGCGTTTAGGCCGAAACCAGCTGGTTGAGTACGGAGGTGAAGACGCCCAGGCCGTCCGCACCGCCGCGCAGACCCACGGTGCCAGAACCTGAGGACGAGGGGCCGAAACCGGGCTCGATCGCGTGCTCGGGGTGGGGCATGAGGCCAACGACGTTGCCGCGCTCGTTGGCGATGCCGGCGATGTCGTTGCGGGAGCCGTTGGGGTTAACGTCCACGTAGCGGAACACCACGCGTCCTTCAGCTTCAAGCGCCTCAAGGGTCTTGGTATCGGCGACGTACTGGCCATCCTGGTTCTTGAGGGGGACCACGATGTTCTGGCCCGCTTCGAAGTCGCCGGTCCAGGCAGTCTGGTTGGTCTCAACGCGCAGGGTCTGATCGCGGCAGATGAACTTGCGGTGATCGTTCTTGATCATGGAGCCGGGCAGCAGATGGGTTTCGGTCAGAATCTGGAAACCGTTGCAGATGCCGAGCACCGGCAGGGGAGCGGAGCCTGAGGTGCCAGCTGCGCTAGCTGCCTCAACGACCTTGCTCATGACCGGGGCCTTCGCGGCGATAGCGCCTGCGCGCAGGTAGTCACCATACGAAAAACCGCCGGGCACAATTACAGCGTCTACATCGTGTAGAGCTGCTTCATCGTGCCACAGCGGTACGGGGGTGCCACCAGCTAGGCGGACGGCGCGGGAGGCATCGCGGTCGTCCAGGGTGCCGGGGAAGGTGATGACGCCGACGCACACATCAGCCAGGGCGGCGTCGGGAGTGTTCTGAGAGAAGTCGCCCACCAGGGGAACTTCGGTTGCTGCGAGAGATTCTGCCACGTCTTTTAGTCCTCCAGAGCTTCGACGTTGACGACGTCTTCAATCACGGGGTTAGACAGCAGCTCTTCAGCTGCCTGGCGGGCCTGCGCGAGCAGTTCTTCGGTGACTTCACCATCAACGGTCAGTTCAAAACGCTTACCCTGACGAACATCGGTGAAGTTATTCAGACCGATACGGGGAAGCTCGTGAGCGATAGCCTTGCCCTGGGGGTCGAGGATTTCGGGCTTGAGCATAACGTCAACAACAATACGGGCCATGAATGGGCACTCCTTGGGTGCTGGAATCTATATAGAGCCAGGTCTCATTTTACCGGTTTATGGGAGCTTGTGCCCCAAAGTGAGACGGCGGGGCGCAGGGCTTTTCTGTGGCGTCTGGTTGTGGTGAGTGTGCGCTATATCGCTGAGCGTGCACCCGGCAACCGCACGCTCGGCGATATGGCGCACGCTCGGTGTGAGTATGGAGCTAGCGGAGGAGCGCCTGCGCCGCCTGCAGGTTGGCTAGGGCGAGGGTTTTGTTGGTTCGGGCTAGGGTCAGGGCTGAGATGGTGAGGGCTACCAGGGCGCGGGCTTGGCCGTCCGCCTTGGCCGCGGTAAGGTGCGGACGCGCCCTGCCCAGCCCCGCGCGGAAGGCGGCAAGGAGTTCGTCGTAGTAGCCGCTGATGGCTGCGCTGACCACTGGGTCGGTGCCCACCGGGGTGTTAGCTGCCGCTATGAGCAGGCAGCCGGGGTGGCTATCGGCAGAGCTAATAGAGGTGGCCAGGGTTGCAAAGTAGTCGTTGAGGGCATCGGGCTTCGCGTCTTCGCTGGTGATGCGGGCAAGGAGCGGGCGGACGCTTTCTGCCAGGTAGTTCTCTACCGCTTCGTCAAAAAGTCCCTTTTTGGACTCGAAGGCGTGGTAGAGGCTGGAGCGCTTGAGACCGGTTGCCTGTTCAAGGTCGGGGATTGAGGTTGCCTCGTAGCCCCGATCCCAAAAGACGCCGCGGGCTGCCCTGACGGCGTCCGTTCGGTCGAAGGTTGCTGTGCGCCCCATGGTGTGTCTCGTTTCATAGCTAAAAAAATTGTGTACTGACCATTCTAGTATATATTGGAATAAGCATTACAAAAACCTATGAAAGGATTTTCCCATGACTATCGCCGGTATCATCGCCCTACTGCTCGCCGTCGCCCTGCACGTTTTCATCTTCTACCTCGAATCCTTCGCCTGGACCACCCGAGCCCTACCCGTCTTCGGCATGAGCCGTGAATCAGCCGAACAGACCAAGGAAATGGCCTACAATCAGGGCTTCTACAACCTCTTCCTAGCAATCATTGCCGCCGCCGGTGCCCTGGCTCACTTCGCTGGTGCTCCCGCCGTGGGCCTGGCCCTCATGCTCGCCGGTACCGGGTCAATGCTGGCTGCTGCGGCCGTCCTCTTCATCACCTCACCCGACAAGCGCTCCGCCGCCATGAAACAGGGTGCCTTCCCGCTGCTTGCCGTCCTCCTGCTCACCCTTGGCGCAGCCCTCTAAGGAACCCGTCACCCTGCTGCTACTTTCCCCAAGGAGACCTGAAAACCTAAAAGGGACCGCATACTACGCGGTCCCTTTTAGGTTTTGCGGTCCCCTTGGGCGTGGTGGGGGAGAGAAAAACGTGATTACTCGGCAGGTAGGTAGCCCAGCTGGCGGGCCAGGTCAGCCGTCATTTCGTTGTTCTCAATCTCAGGTTCCTGCTGCTCATAGGGCGAGATGCCGGGGGCAGAAGACTGGGCCTGGAACTTCATGGTTATCAGATCGTTCGGTGCGGTCAGCTTACCGATAGTGCCGTCACGGTTCACATCAATCTGCTGGGCGGTAGTTTCTACGACGCCGTCCTGGTCAAAGTCGATACCCTGGTGGGCGTTCCAGTAGCGGGTGCCGTAGTGAATTGAGAAGCCGCGGGCAGCGTTACCGGCACCCTTAGACTCAACCACTGCGGTCTCATCAATGGTCATACCCACACGGGTGGAGTAACCGTAGTAGACAGACCCGTCGGTGCGGCGCACACCTTCCAGCTGGTATTTGTAGTTCATGATGCTGGTGTAGTTGGGCTTGTAGTTCGTGCCGTCGGTGCCACCGTGGTTCAGGCCCAGGTTGTGGCCGAGCTCGTGAATGAAGGTGCCCACGCGGATAGCGCTACTTGCCTTGCCCCAGTGGGTGGGGCCGACGGTCACCATGAAGGTGCGGCCAGGGTAGTAGCCTGAGCCAGAAGACCCGCTGGTGCCGTAGTAGTCGCCCCAAATCATGTAGTGGAAGACGCCTGCACGTGCCGGGTCGGAGTTAGTGCCCCGTAAAGTATTCACGTCGCCCAGGCCATTAAAACCCTGGTGAGGGATCTCGTTGCCGCCGCCCAGGTCGTAGGCGGGGTAGATGCTACCGGCGTCCAAGTGGATGGTGATGCCGGTGGTGCCGTTGGGGTTCCAGATGGGCATGTCGGCGAAGGTCTGGACGATGGTGCCCAGCTCAGCTTCGCTGGCGAGTAGGCCGGGCATGTAGTCCATCTCAACGAAGAGGTCTTTGCGGTAGGGGTCTGCGCCCATGGCTGCGAAGTCGATGTCGATGACGCCGTCGTTGTTGTAGTCGTAGCCTTCGGTTTCCCAGACATCGAGCAGCTTATCGCCGTCGGTGTCGATGGTGACTGCTGAAGCGATCGGGGCGCTCAGCCCGGTGAAGGCCATGGCAGCAACCGCTGCGGTGGCAAGTTTGCGTGACAAACTCATGTGTGTTTTCCGTTCTCTAAGTGTAGTGTAAGGATGATTCTAGGGCATCGAGTAGCTTCTGCCGCAGGGCAACTGACCGTTCAGTGAAGAGTCTTTGCTGGCGCACGTACTCGGCCTTACCCTCGGGGGTTTCAATGGCAACCGGCTCGTAGCCCCAGTCCTTTAGGTTGTAGGGGGCGGCTTTCATGTCGAGTTCGCGCACGTCCCAGGCCAGTTCGAAGCAGTCCATGACCAGGTTCGAGGGCACCAGGGGTAGGAGCTTGTAGGCCCACTTGTAGATATCCATGTTGGCGTGCAGGCAGGCTGGCTGTTCCAGGTTGCGCTGTTGCTCACGCGTGGGCTGTAGCTCGTTCATGGGCACCGCCTGGGGCATGAAGAACCGGAACGCATCGAAGTGGGAGCACCTAATTTTATGGCTCTCAACCACCCGGTCGGTGCCCTCTGCCCCCAGGCGCAGTTCTAGGTAGTCGTGGCGGATATTATTCTCCACCGACTTATAGGCCATAGCCCACTCGTGCAGGCCAAAACAGCCAAAGAAACCGGGCTTGGCCGCGGTTTTGCCCAGGATAATCCGCGCAAAATCAATGGCTGAGGCACGGGCCTCAGCAAACTTTTCGATATCGACAAGGACGCTGGTGCCCGCCTGTGCTGCCGCGGCGGCTTCGGCAGACGGCAGGCCTGCCTCTTTTAGCTCCTGCCGGGTAGCGGCCCGGTAGAACTTCCAGTTTGCCCTCTCACCGGCGCCCAGCAGAATGACCCCCGCACCGGGGTGCCAGCGCATAAACTGCCCGGGCTTGAGGGTGTAGTAGGTGAAGAGGAAGTCTTCAACGGGGTGGGCTTGGCCATGCTCGCGGCGGCGTGCGAAGGGTAGGGCGTAGCGGCCGGAGTGTTCTTTATGGGCGCGCGCGAGTGCGCGCCAATCGTCCGGGGCAAGGAGGGTGAGGGGCATGGGGTCTATTCTAGCCCCCACATACGCTAACCTGATTTCTGGCCAGCTTATAGGGCATAAATAAATTGAAGGCTTGCACATGGGGCGCGAAAATATTTTTTGCAAATTCCTTTTATTAATCAGTTATGAGTTTTATGACTCATCGTATTTTCCTTGCTGGTGCAATGCAAGTTGATATTAGTAGTATCAAAAGAATTATGTAAAAGATTGTTGTTGCTTTCTCTATTGGCGAGTACCTCAGAATCTCCAAGATTTCTTGGTTGGCAGAAAGGTTCATGTCTTCAGCCAGCATATAACTATTGAATTTAGTGGCAAATACTCCCAAGATGTAACCCAGGGGAATTCCTGAAGTTGCCAGAAAGAGTACTCCTATTTTTCTATTCATAGTCATGAAATGGCACCAGAGTAGGGGTTGCAGCGATATTTTGCCAAGGAGATTGACCAGTTGACAACTGGGCGCCATGACTCAAAGTTGTATTCAGGAAGGGATAGGGGGTGCCCGGCAATGTGACAATACAGCTGTTCTTGAACTGATTCATTCCATCGACCAGCTTTTGTTTTTAGCTCGTCGCGATGGGCGAACCATATATGAGGGGCACGATTAGCCTTCCCCCATGTAGTAGGTGTGGCGTTAATCTTCCAGCCTTGCCCATCGGCATCATCGCCGGTTGAGATGTAGACGTTAGTATACAAATCAACTCCTAGCCAAGGGTCTGCTGTGATAGGGTAATTGAATTCTCCAGAGGTATGGTCAACTACCTGAACAATGCCTTCGTGGGAAATTTCGAACCAGGTCGGAACCTGCTGTCCAGTTGCATCGTGTGCCCAGGGGGAGGCTATTCCGAAAACAAACTCTCCTTTGGAATCGGTAGCTATGGCAGATCCGTCATTGAAGATTTTGATATCTGAGTAATCTGCATCAATCGGAAATTCATACCTGCTACTGCTACTTGAAGAATCAATTGAGAAGATAATTTGCACCGAGCCGTTTTCTGCATATGAAGCTTGTGGGGCCACTAAGCCTGTTAGTGCTACTACTGCGATAAAGATGCTCGCAGAGGTCTTACGAGATAAAGGGTTCACGGTATGCTCCTTTAGTGCTTGACCAGCCGGTTGGCTGAATTTGGGGGTAAAGAAGATGTGATGTGTAGCAATACTATATTAGTCTATATATTCCCTACAAGTCTTTGGGTGAAAAATATAGAAAATTTTTTATAAGCCCTTGAAATGGGCAAAAGCCGGGCACCGGGCCAGCAGCATGGTGCTGCTAGCCCGGGTCCCGAGGGCGTCCTCGCGGACAAACCTAGTTTAAGGCGTTCACGCCAGTCCCGAGCCAGCAGCTTCGCTGTGAGCCTGCTTTGCTCACCATTATGAGTAAGTCTCAGAAAAGTGACAGTAGGCAATCTAATTTAGTAATTAAATATATGTTCTCTATCTACTAATTTAGTTATCTTCCTCTTGCCTTGTTCTGTAATCCGCAGAGCTAGAGTCTTTTTTGAGTAGCTCTTTAATTTGGAGCTGATTTTTTCTTAGTTGAGAAACTAGAACCATAAATAAGAGCACGAGGAAAATTGCAATTACCGCATACCAGATTATGCCCATGAATAGAATGCTATAGTCCGTCATTGAGGGTCAGCCTCCTGTGTTAGTATTTTGCCTAGGGAGATGTGATAGCTAGAGGGCCGTCGCTACGAAGAACGTTTACATGGGTTCTGCTTGACCAGCCTCCTGGTGCTTGCCAAAATCCAGATAAAGTCACTTGGTTGGCGGCATCTCTTTTGGTCGTTACATTCGATACTGAGCCAAATTGACTGTCAGCCCGAGCGTACCTATAGTCTGTAATTTTTGAGCCATCCCCGCGAACATTCTGGTAGTCGAAAGTCAGGTAATACTGAATGAAGCCGTAATCCCATGAAGCTAGGCAGTTCTTCCAATAAGTCGCATAATGGACACCGGAACGAGCACACCCAGATACTGCTGCGGGAGAGATTAGCGCGGGATTTGAAAAATGATGAGATATGCTGTCATCTGGTGTTATTGAAAAGACTGCAATGAATCCGTCGGGATAGGTTCTAATCTCTTCGTTATTAGAGTTGCGGTGAATTGAAACTGCTGAGCCTCCGTTAACGGAATCCCAAAGAATTCCAGACTCTAATTTTTGGAGCAGTAAATCTTGGGTCTTTTCGTTTACATTGTGGGTTGTTAAGAAGGCCCGCAGTTCTGAATATGTATCGCTTTCAGTTTGAACCGTGTTGGTGATGGTGTCAGTGGTAACTGCATAAACGGGTTGATCTAAAGCTAGTAAGCCCCCTAATAGGGGGATGAGTGATAGGGTGGCTAAGAATTTTCGGGATATCTGCGTTTTCTAGCTCTTGCTGCAGTCTGCTTCCGTAGAAACTTGGAAGAGGGGACTTGGGGCTCGCATGAAAGATACTCCTTTAGTGCTTGACCAGCCGGTGGGCTGAATTTGGGGGTAAAGAAGATATGATGTACAGCAATACTATATTGGTCTAAATACTCCCGACAAGTCTGTGGGTGAAAAATATAGAAAATTTTTTATAAGCCCTTGAAATGGGCAAAGCCGAACCCCGGCCTGCAACGTGGTGCTGCCAGCCCGGGTCCCGAGGGCGTCCTCGCGGACAAACCTAGTTCACAACCTAGCGGCCGGTGCCACCGTAAACGGTAGCTTCACCCTCGATATCAAGGTCAAAAGCTGAGTGCACAGCGCGCACAGCCTCATCAAGCTTCTCAATATCGGTAATAACCGAAATACGGATCTCAGAGGTAGAAATCATTTCGATATTCACACCGGCGGTGCTCAGCGCATCAAAGAACTTAAAGGACACACCGGGGTTAGACTTCATACCCGCACCCACCAGCGACAGCTTACCGATGGACTCGTTGTACTGAACCTCTTCAAAGCCCAGCTCAGCCTTCTTAGCTTCAAGCGCAGTCAGAGCAGCAGCGCCCTGATCCTGGGGCAGGGTGAAGGAGATATCGGTGACGTCGGGGCGGTCGGTTGAGACGTTCTGAACAATCATGTCGAGGTTCACGTTGGTCTCATTGAGAATACCGAACACCTTGGCCGCGGAACCGGGCACATCGGGCACACCAATAACGGTGACCTTAGCCTGGCTACGGTCGTGGGCAACGCCCGAGACGAGGGGCTGTTCCAAAGGAATCTCCTTCAAATTAGTTTCCATACCCTCATTGTCGGGGATAACGAGAGTGCCTTCAAGCTGTGAGAACGAAGAGCGAACATGCAGCTTCAGGTTAAAACGGCGCGCGTACTCCACCGAACGCAGGTGCAGAATCTTGGCGCCGTTAGCAGCCATCTCAAGCATTTCTTCGCTCGTGACGGTATCGAGCTTGTGGGCGGACGGCACGATACGCGGGTCAGCGGTGAACACACCATCAACGTCTGAGTAAATCTCACAGACGTCAGCACCCAGCGCAGCTGCCAGAGCAACCGCGGTGGTGTCTGAGCCGCCCCGGCCCAGGGTAGTGATGTCACGGGTCTGGCGGTTCATGCCCTGGAAGCCTGCGACAACGGCGACGTAGCCTTCATCAAGGGCGGTGAGAATACGCTCGGGGTTGACCTCAACCAGGCGGGCAGAACCGTGCACGCCGTCGGTAATCATGCCGGCCTGGGAGCCGGTGAAGGACTGGGCGCGGCCGCCCATGTTGTTAATAGCCAGGGCCAGCACGGCCATGGAAATTCGCTCGCCGGCGCTCAGCAGCATATCGAGTTCACGCGAGGGGCCGGCGTTGGGGGTTACTTCAGCCGCAAGGTCGAGCAGTTCATCGGTGGTATCGCCCATTGCAGAGACCACCACGACGACCTCGTTGCCAGCCTTCTGCGTGTCCACAATACGGCGAGCTACACGCTTAATACCCTCGGCGTCAGAAACCGAGGACCCACCGAACTTTTGGACAATCAGGCTCATTGAAACTTCTCCAGTACAAAGGTGTTGAAGGTGCCGGGCATTTTCCGGCCTAAAACTATCGTAGGGGTGGGCGTCGCACTTGAACGATTTTTGCTCAAATGACGGGAATATAACGTGTGTGACGCTAAATTACAGACCCAAGTTTTTTAAGTCCAGGGGTTCACGTAGGTCTTACCCGGAATCGGCGGAATCTCGGGGGCGACCGTGCGCAGCGGAGTTTTCTTCAGCTCTTCCAGCTTGGCCTCGTAAGCATCGCGTAGCTCTTCTGACTGCACGCCCTCACCGGCCTCTTCTGCCTCAAAGGCAAGGGCCGCCGCGAGTTCAGCCTTCTCTTCGGCAGACAGCTCACCCGGAATACCCGCCAGCTCCTGCTCCAATAGCTCTTCGTTCAGGTCCCCCTGCTGCCCCTCCGCCGGGGAAGGCCCGCTGGGAGCTGCGGGGGTGGCGTCTGGACGCTTTCCTCCGCCCTCCTGCCCTTCGGCAGGGGAGGGGGTGGCGGCGTTCGCGCTATCAAGATCATCAAACATGGAACCAGACCAGCGGGCCCGTGGGCCCTTAGCTGCTTGCTCCGCTGAGGCCTGCTGCTCCTTGGCCTCGGTTTCTGCCTCAAGGGCAGCCTCAAAATTCTCGGCGGGATTTGCGGCCTCGGTGCGGGTGCCCTCGCTGATAATGCGGCGGCCCTCAAGGGCGCGGCCCAGGGTGATTTCGTCGGCGTATTCCAAGTCGCCACCCACCGGTAGACCCGATGCCAGGCGCGACACGCGAATACCGATGGGCACCAGCAGGCGTGAGAGGTAGGTGGCGGTAGCCTCACCCTCAAGGTTGGGGTCCATGGCGAGAATCAGCTCGGTGATGCGCTCGTCCGACAGGCGGGCCACCAGCTCGCGGATGCGCAGCTGCTCCGGCCCGATACCGGCCATAGGGTTAATGGACCCGCCCAGCACATGGTAGCGGCCGGTAAAAGAGCGGGTGCGCTCAACGGCCACTACGTCCTTGGACTCCTCCACCACGCACAGCACCGCCGGGTCGCGCTGCTCGTCGCGGCAGATAGCGCAGAGCTTGGTTTCAGAGACGTTGCCGCAGATTTCGCAGAAGCTCACGGTCTTCTTCACGCGCGCGATAGCGTCGGTGAGCTTGGCCATCTCAGAGCTTTCCGCATTCAGAATGTAGAAGGCGATACGCTGGGCTGACTTGGGGCCCACACCGGGTAGGCGGCCCAGCTCGTCAATCAGGTTCTGGACGGCACTCTCGTACACAAAAACTCCTTGTTAGCCCTGGTGAAGGGGCTGTTCATCAATGACTTTGCCGCCCAAAATCTTCTCAACGGCCCGCTGGCCAATCAGCACGGACGACTCAAGGGCGGTGTCGTCGTCGCTGGGGGTGAAGTCCTCGGGGGCTTCGGCCGGGGCGGGGGCCTGCGCCTGCTGGACAGCCCGCTGACCGGCCGCAATCTGCGCCGCGTGGCGCTCTCGGAAGGAGAGCTTCTTACCGCCGGGCTGTTGGGCTGAGCCCTGCGGTGCGGGGGTCTGCGGTGCGGACGCCTGGGCTTGCGCAGCCTGCGCCAGGGGGGCACCGGGGGCGCTGGGAGCGCCTGCTAAGGGCGCACCAGCAGGGGGCGCTGCCTGCGGCGTTTCAGGCTTAAGGTAGCCGACCCCGGCGACGTACTCGGGTTCGTCCTCGGGGGCATCGTCAAAGTAGCCGCCGTCGTAGTCACCGTATTCGTAGGCTACCGGTGCCTGGTCGGAGGCTGGTGCCTGGCTCGGGGCATGAGTCGGTGCCTGCTCCTGGTGTTGAGCCTGGGGTGCGGCGCTGTTCTCGCCCTTGGCCTCTTCTTGGAGGGCGGCGTTGTCGGCGTCCTTATGCCCCTGCTCGGCCAGACCCTTACTGGTGGGGACGGGCTCAAGGGAAACCGCGTGTGGGCTATCCTCGTGGGGCACTTGGGCAGCGGGGTCGGCGTCCTCTGACTCCTGGGCGGTATCTCGTGCCAGGGCAATATTCTGCTGTTCCTGGGGGCCGCGGGAGGGGTGCTGGGCCTTGGCGATCTCAACGGGGTCGGCCTCACCCTCAATCACGCGCAGACGCGGGGCTGATGGAGCCTGTTCCTCGGGGGCCTCGGCCGCATTACCGCTGGGGATGGCTGCTACCGACCAGGAGGTGACGGGGTTGTTCCAGTCATCGGGGCTCCACGAGGGAGGCTCCGGTGAGCGGGGCTGGCCGTGCGCTGCCCAGGCCTGGTCGCCACCGCGCGGGCCCTCAGCGACATCGGCAGCGGGCTGCCTGTTCGCAGCCTGGGGTGCGGAAGCCTGAGATGCGGGGGGCTGAGGTGCGGGGGACTGGTTACCCGGCTCCGTGCCGCCCTGGGGGGCTAGTTGGGTAGGGCCGTTACCAGGGGCAGGGTTGCTCTTGGCGGG
>NZ_SPQC01000051.1 GCF_004569295.1 Rothia nasimurium | reverse complement strand
GTCAGGCGGTTGATGACTATATCTATTGGTATAACAACGGTAGGCTTCAGGAGCGATTAAAGGGCCTGGCTCCGATGGGGTATCGGAGCCAGGCTTTGGCAGCCCTGACGGTCTAGGATTAAACCAGTCCAACTTTCGGGGGCTAGTTCAAGCGACGGGTGGGGGCCGAGAAAAAACTCAGGGCACGGGAGGTAGCGGGTTCTGCCATAGCCCCCATTATCCCCTTAAAACAAACGAGCCGAGCACACCGAGCAACCTGGAAGGTAGCCCGACGCACCCGGCCATTAGCGCACGGAGGCCCGCCGCTTGGCTAGGGGGTAGCCCCCACCGCGCCCACCGAAAGCTGGGCAACAGAGGTATTAGAGCAGGCTTCCGCCGCAAAGTTCAGCACCAGGGCCTGGGAAGCCCCAGGAGCCTGCACCGAGTAACCCGTAGCAGAAACACTCTGGCAGGCATCCCCGTAGAGCTGGGCCCGGGTCTCACGCAGGGTAGCGGTCAGAGAATTACCGGGAGCAATCACGCCACCCGAAGACGACCACTCGGTAGCATTCGCAGCTGCCGCCCCCACCTGCTGGCCGGCCGCATTAACGTAGTGCACAGCGGGGTAGCCGCTCATGGTGCAGTTGGCATCCCCGGTATTGGTAAAAGTCAGGGTGATATAGCGCGAACCCGCTGCGCCACCGCCCGGAGCCACCGCGGCCTCAATATAGAGCTGGTCGTAATCACAAACGGCAACACCAGCTGCCGAGCTGGCGAACTGGCTACCGCTCGCGGCAGGGTTCTGGGTGCTCGCGGTGGGCTCTATGGTGATAACGGTGCCGGTGGGCACCGGTTCCGGGTCAGCGGAGGTACTGGGGGCCGGGGTGACCTCTTGTACGGTGGGCTGCCGGGTGGTTGCCACTGCAGAAGGCGCGGCGCTGGTAGCCGAGCCGGTGGGCGAGGGGGACGCCGACGCGGACGAGGTCGTAGCAGCTGGGCTGCTCACGGTGCTTTCTGCGGTGGTGGTGCCGGTAGTGGCGCTACCGCAGGCGGTGAGTACCGTGAGCAGGCCAAGTGCTGCGAGGGGGAGAAGGGGGATACGTGCTTTCATGCAGCCTACATTCCGGGCTGTAGGGTGACGCTTGCCCCGTCCATTCCCTCGGTGTATTCGGTCTGGCAGCTCAGGCGGGAGCACTCGTTGGCGATGTCGTCAATCATGTCGAGCAGGTCTTCCTCTGCTTCTTCGCGGGGCAGGGTCGCTTCGATGTGCTCGGGGTCGATGAAGGCGTGGCAGGTGGCGCAGGAGGCGTTACCACCGCAGGTTGCCAGCACGGGGAAGCCTGCTGCGAGGACGGCCTCAAGCATGGTCTGGTGGGGTTCCCAGGTGACGTCCTTGGTGGTGCCATTTTCGTCAGTGACCGTGATGTTTACGCTCAATGTGTTCTCCGTGTGCTGGGCAGCTGTGAGGCTGCGGGGCTAGGGTCTGTCCCTATTTTATGGGGGCAGGTGCGCCTATCCCCGCTTTTTGTGGTTAAAACTACGGTGGGTGGACGTCTGCCGCCAGCTTGGTAACGGGGTGTTACGCTGGGAGGCAGCTGGGGGAGGACAAGAAAAAACCGGCCTCCCGAAGGAGGCCGGTTTTTATCAGTGGTGCGCCCGAAGGGATTCGAACCCCCAACCTTCTGTTCTGTACCCAGCCACCCCGCTACGGCTAGTCGCGTAGCCATGCGCCACCTACGGGCACTACCAAACCCTGTAGAATCAGTTTCTTATGAAACAAATAACATAAACTGGCAAGATTCCATCTCCTCATTCCTCACCCACCTACGCGCCGGCGGCTCACCAGAAACCACCATCTACACCCGCCGTCATCACCTAGAACACGCAGCCAAACGCCTACCCACCACACCCTTTGCCGTAACTGCAAGTGAACTCACAGAATACTTCGCCGCCCAGGACTGGAAACCAGAAACCCGACGAGGACGCCGGGCCACATTCCGAAAATTCTACACATGGGCTATCCAACAAGGTCATACGCATATCAACCCAGCCGAAGCCCTGCCCTCTATCAAGCCAGCACAGCCGAAGCCAAAGCCTGCCCCTGATAGCGTCCTAGCCGAAGCTCTGCTAAAAGCCAGACCCCGCGAACGACTAATGATTAGACTCGCTGGTGAGCTGGGGCTACGCCGGGCAGAAGTAGCCGTATTGCACACATCTGATATAATTAAAACGCCCCACGGTCTAAGCCTAGTGGTGCATGGAAAAGGTGCAAAAGACCGCACAATACCCCTACCAGATGGGCTAGTGGCAATACTCAGAGCCTACCCACCGGGCTACATCTTCCCCGGTGACGACAACGGCCACCTCTCACCCCGCTACGTGGGCAAGCTCATAACCCGCCTTATGCCTGACGGCTGGACAATGCATACCCTGCGCCACCGTTTCGCCACCCGCGCCTATGCCCTCGATAAAGACCTGCTGACCGTCCAAGCCCTGCTGGGCCATGCCAGCCCAACCACTACACGCCTATACGTGCAACTGCCTGATGACTCTCTGAGGTCTACAGTCCAGCGGCTAGCAGGGTAAACCTTTAATCGAACCTTAAACCTAAAACACCCTCAACCCTTAATTAAGAGTTGAGGGTGTTTGGCCATATCAAACAAGGAGAGAAGGGCGGGGGAGCTACCCCCACCCTCTTTATCTCTAGTCCTTATCCTCAAGTAGCTTCAGTAGCTTCTCGACGATGCCTAGAAGGCTCTCGACAATCGCAACCAAAGCGGCTAAGATTAGAACTAGATTTAGAAGTGTAGCGAGCACTTCTAAACCTCCTTATTTTTTTATGGACGTGCCGGGCGGGCTTGCCTGGCACGTCTTTTTATCTTAACACGGTTTCAGCCCGTACTAACAGCCTTTCCTACCCTGTAAAAACCCGCAACACAGGGTCAAGCACAGCCAAAACCAAGGCCCCAACCGCTGTGCGGGTCAGCCACTTCTGCGCGTCCTGCAAAGCCTCTACGTCTTTCTCTAGAGCCTGGATTTCGGCCCGGTGAATTGCCTGAGATTCCATGCGGTCTAGCTTTTTCTCGACCCTTACCAGGATGGCTGAGATTTGTCGGGTGTCATACTCACTCATTTTCACCCCCGCCTGCCGGTGGGGGAGTGGTGTTCACCCAAGCCATACCCGGAACGAGCACAGCGCCTAAAGCGGCTACCCACAAGGGCGCGTGCTCTTCAGCTAGTACCCCATAGGCAATAAGCAGGGGTAGAGCGGCCACGGCTACCCCGTAGATGTAGCGGCGGACGGTAGGGGAGGGGGCTTTTAGCTTCATAGTGCCCCCTCGATAGCGGTAGCTGATTCGCGAATCTCTGCCAGTTCGGCGCGGATAGTAGCCACACGGTCTACAGTGGCAGGCGCGGGAGCGTGAGCCTCTCCGCTAGTGCCCTGAAGCAAGTTCACGCGGTTCACGATTTCATCGCGCATATTGGCGTATCGGCCAGGGCAGGCGGTAGCTGACCATTCACGATGAAGCCAGACCTCTTGAGGGCCGTACATGTCTTCGAGCCATTCAATCAGGGCCACGACTTCGTTAATGTCGCCCTCGCTCATTTCAGGGCGACATTCGATACCAATACTGGTTGCATTGCCCTCGGCGCTACCTGAGTGCCACGCGGCGTCAACGGTGGACACAAGGCAAGCAACGCGCCCAGCTTCAACGACGAAATGCGCGGAGCTGGTGCCGCCCTTACGACACAGGTAGTCAGCTACACCGTTGAAACTTTGCCCGTCACTGCCCCAGTGGTGGATAGTGATTCGGGAAGTGGTGCGGGGGCGGCCAAAGACCGCGGGCACCTGTGCGGCGGGGGTGTAGTTTGGGGAGTTCCAGGTGGTTTCATCAATAACGGTGCCGGTCTTGAGAGTAGTCATTAGGGTGTTTTCCTTCTTAGTTGATGGTGAATAGCTTCTTTGCGTCTGCCACAGCGTCAGCAATTTCAGACGGCGAAAGTACGCGCCGCCAAATCTTCAAAAGTCCATACTGTTCGGTGACAGTGCTGGAATAGACGTTCGTTCCCAGACGAATAGTGCTAGCGGTGCCAGGTTGCAGGGTCAGAGTCCCCACAGATGCCCCGTTCACCCATGCCCGCACTTCACCGGCTTTCAGGGTGAGCACATAGACGGCTAGACCCGTAGGTGGGGACTGGGTGAAAGAAGCGAACGACGAGCCGGAAACGGTTATACGCCCATTTCCACCGCCACCGATAACCCACCCAGGTACAGTGACCTGTGCGCTCTTATTGGCGACAATCTGGGCCACAAAAAGCACCGTCTGCTCAGGGGCCGGGCTACCCGCGCCAGTCAAAGCGTCAGACCCCTGATTGATAGTGACCAGCGGGGAAGTCTCAGAGTCTGTAAAGCTGTTCCCGGCGCCATTAGTCTTGATAGAGCCGCCGCCTACCATATCCACCAGCTCTTTCACCGGGTTAGAGAGGCCCCGGCGTGTATGGGCTAGGAATACATGTGCGGCGTCCGGCGCGCCCACAGCGGGGGGAGTCCAGACCGCTGAAGCGTCCAGAATCGGGGAGCCGGTCGGAATACCTTTAGCAAGTTCCATAATTTTTAGTCCAATCGTGTGTAATGCCACTTGGTCATTGTGACCACTTCAACCGTCCCGGCGTCCCGTAGCTGGGCCAGCCGGTCAAGCCAGGCCGTGAGATTTTCGCGGGTCATGCGCCCGCCCAGTGAAGCGCCGTCCATGTAGCAGGCGTGAATACCAAAGATGACGCCGCGTTTTAGCTCTATGGCTTTATCGAGCCAGAGATACGCGCTACCGCCGGGGGCTATCGCGTTGTTGTTCGGCGCGTCTAGCCAGGTGCGCCCGGCGTTCATACGCGGGGAGCCGTCCAGCGGGTGACAAGGCGTGTTAGTTCCAGGGTCAGAAAAAACGCCGGTAGCCCAAGCGTGGGTGTAATTCACCAGCTGGTCATAAGCGGTGCCCACTAGCTTCAGCTCTAGCCCCTCGCGGGCTATCAGCGGGGTGCTCTTGAAATTCACGCCCTCGGGGAAGTCGCACCCGGGCGGGACGAAGCCTAAAATATCCTGACCGGTTTCGGCTCGGAGTCGGTCGCGAGAGCCTACAATCTCAGCCTGTAGGGCGCTGATAGAGGTGACGTCACGGTGTGAAGCGCCGTGGTTGCAGATTTCCACGCCGTCACGGTCTGCCAGGGTCTTGACGTCTGCCCAGGTTTTGCCGGTGCTAAAGCTCTGGTAGCTGTAGCCGCTATCGAAGGTATCGCCGTTCAAGGCCCAAGACCAGGGAAGATTACGAGCTTTTAAGAGCGGGGCTAGATGGTCGATAGTATCGCGCGGGTAGTCATCTGCTACCAGGGCCACCACGGCTTTAGCTGTGGTGCGCCGGGGCGCGGCAGTAATACGCCGGGCACGGTCACGCAAAAGCTCACGCTGGGCCACATCTGGCAAGGCTTGCACCTGACTATCCACGTAATCAGCAGATACGCCGCCGCCTACCGTGCGGGAGCGGTAGTTACTGCCTACCTCGTATGTCCCGGCGGTAGGGGCGTTCAGCTCCACCAAAAGCCGGGTATCTGTGCCCGTGGGGACGCCGATTTTTTCAAGCTCTACTAACAAAGACTCACCGGCAAGCACCGGGTAGGAGCGGTAGTTACTGCCCAGCTGGTAGCTACCAGCTGACCCAGCGTTGATATCCACCAGGGTGTGCCCGTCCAAACCAGCAGATACCTCGGCAATAGCCGCTAAAGCTGATTCCTCACGCCGATATGACTCATTAGCATTATGCGTAATAATGTCAGCGCCGTTTCTAATGTAATCACTGCGTAAAGGTTTGCGATAATTATCACTCATACTTCATTCCACTTCTCGCTATAATCTGACCATCGCAATTCACCGGCAGATTCCCAGGTCTGCGGCTTCGGGTTATACCTATCCATGGCCTCACCTACAACCGCCTCAGCAGGATAAAGCGATAACTCTAACTCCCATGTATCATGAGTAATAGTTTCCTTAATTTGCTGGGCAAAATAAACACCTCGTGCGTATTCCTGCCAGTCAAAACTAAAAAATACCGGGTCACCCGCCTGTAGCGCTAGTAAATAGCCTGCTTGGTGGCGGTGGTGTTCACTGTCAGAGGTTAAAAGATATAGAATATCTACCCGTATTGATTCAGGACGTGAAAATACTTTGATACTCTGGTTTCGTATGGCGTTAGCGTACTGCCATAGCTGTTCAGTATCACGGCGCACATAAGACCAGTCCACTTCTTGAATATCAAGAAATGTTTTATCATTATTACCTTTCATATATATTGTTCCGCGTGAACCGTCTGGCATGGTCGTGGCGAAAACGTATTGGGTATACCACTCATCAAGCGACTGTGTGTGTTTGGCAGGGCTAATAGCAGCTGACCGTGTTAGGTGCGGGGCAGTCTTGGACCGTCTTACGACATCATCTTTTCGGTACTGGATACTCCTGACCTGAACCTCATGAGAACTTGTATCCTCACGAATCTGTAAGCCCATTGAGTCGGCATAGAGTTTAGCTAACTCGCTAAAACGACGTTTCTCAGGAACTTTAACAATTGAATCAAAAACGCCGTAAGGAACCGGTGTGTACATCTCAGCAAGATTAGGAAACTTGAGACTGTTGATAATAGCTAGACCTGTTTTCCAGCCAACAGATATGAAAGGGTCATAGTTTGCTTTTTTCAAGGTTGCAAGCCAGCCAGACGATGATATAACGGTAGTCCTAAAACTGTTAGAGACATCATTAGTTTTAACAATCCCGGTGCGCCCCCAGAATCGTTCACCAATCTGAGTGGCGGTCACGTTACCTGCAATAGAGGCAACAAGACTAGCACCATAGCTTGTAAGATTTATGCGAGAACGTGCGCCAATAATATTTTGAACATCGGCATGAATTTCAACCTCGGCTGTATTAACCGCAGTTCCACCGGTGGGAGTATCATCACCCTTGGTGATATTGATAGAGAAAATATTATCGTCTGAGTAAGTGCCTGTTGAGCTGTTCCAGTATTGAAAGAGTGGTTGTTTAGCTCCAAGTGCTTTATGTAGATATGATGTTCCCATTTAGTTACCCTGTAGAATACGGTCGTTTTCGAACGCCTGCTTAATCCTTTGAACGATGGCGCGTTCGTCTCCAATGACGCCGTTCATGTTGAACGTAACTTCGTAGGTCTTATGGATAATTTTTGTTGCCGCGGCGGTGCGGGGTAGGGTCACAGGCGCCATTGCTTCAGTGGCGGCGGTCAGCGCGAACGGCGGCTCTAGGGCCACGCCGCGCGCTGGGGCGTAGAACACCCCGTCATGGCCTAGTTCGTACCCGTAGGCTTCGGTTCCGCCTCCCATGAGCTTTTTAGCCCAATCGGGCATAGACGGCATTTTGAACCCGTCAAAGAGACCTGTCACCTTGTCTTTGATACCTTTAGCCCAGTTGCCGATTTTTTCGAAGATAGCGCGTACCTTATCCCCGAACTCCTCAAACTTTCCTTTGATAACGTCTACCCCTGCGGTAAAAGCCTCCTTGATGAAGTCGGCTTTTTCGCGGGCACCGTCTACCAGGGCGGTGTATTTGGAAACTATCCAAGCAACGCCTGCGTTCCAGGTGTCCTTGACCCACTGAATAGCAGCATTCCAGGTATCGCCTATCCACTGGCTTGCGGTATTCCAGGCGGCTTTAATCCAGGTGAGGGCGGCGTCTACTCCATCTCTGAACCATTCGACGTTTTCGTAGGCCCAGATAAAGGCGGCAACCAGGGCGGCGATAGCGATAACGATAAGGCCGATAGGGTTAGCGTTCAGGGCGGCGTTTAGTGCCCACTGCGCGGCAGTCCAAGTAGCGGTAGCGGCTCTAATAGCGAACTGTGCGGCATTATAAGCCCAGGTGGAAGCAGTTGCTAAAGCCATACGCGCGCCAACGGCGACTAATGACGCGGAATAAGAAGCGGCAGCAGTGACATTAGCCCATACTTGGGCGGCCTTGACGCCTAGAGCACCGGCAAAAGCGCCTGTAGCACCTGCACCGGCGGCGCTAGCGGCTGTAGCGGCGGACAGCCCCGCACTATAAGCACTGAAGGCAACCGTGACGCCTTGCACGACTGCCTGAATAGCCATAGCAGCTCTAAACGCCATAATCGCGCCTTTAGCAGCGAACACCACAGCAGAAAAAGCACCAATACCCACGGCCAACGCGGCTACCTTATCCTGATTTTCCTGTGCCCAGCGAGCAAACCCAGCCAACTTGTTAGCGCCCTCGGTCATCACGGGCAAGAGCAAAGACCCCAGGGACGCGGCGGCGTTTTGAAATTCTGCTGTTGCCCGTTGCTGGGCGCCTGCTGCGGTATCGGCTTCACGGGCGAAGTTGCCCTGATACGCCCCTGCTTGCTCCATAATCTCATTGACCGTGGCCTGCTTCTTCGCCGCCTCAAAGGCCGCGCCCTCAAGCTCACTGGTGCCCTCAGCAGCCATACGCGCTTCAACAGCCGCGGCCGACATGAAAACACCAAAACGCTCAAGGCTATCGAACTCCCCACGGAGAGCCGCGCCCATAGCTTCGGAAGCCTCGGCTGCGTCCCCACCGAACACAGAGGACAAATCAGCACCAGCATTGATAAGGTCATTGGTCTTAGCCGCTAGCTCGTCTTGAGAATACCCGGCTTTCGAGAGCGAGCCACCAATAGAGGCCGCTAGGGACTCATAGGAGCTAGAGGACATGCCCACAGCCTGCGCCGCCTCGGCAGCGAACCCGTGGACAGTATCAGCAGCTTCCTTGAATACCGTGTCAACTGCGCCGAAGTTTTGTTCAGCTTCAGCGGCGGCTTGACCCGCGTAGGTGCCAAAACCAAGGAGGGCAGCCCCGGCGACAGACGCCGCCGGTGTCATTTTGTCTACCGTCGATTCAACCCCCTGAACCGCGCGTTCTAGCTTGGATAGCTCGCCTGAGGCCTGTTTCGCGTCCGCTACTACACGTAGGGAGAATACGGCGGACTTACCGGCCATGGTTTGCCTTCTCTCTAGCTTTTTCCAGCTGGTTGATGTACTCGGTCATAATAGGGGCAGGGGCGTCTAAAAAGACGGTGTAAGGGATTCCTGTAGCGATAGATAGGGTCACACAGGCTTTTACTATGCCGCTAAAGGGGCTGCGTCATCGGCCTGTTCTCGTAGTACGTCAGCAGAGAGCAAGTGTTCTTCAATCCAGGTATCAAAACGATGTTCTTTACCAATCTGTCCGGTGCGCTTCAAGGCGTTAAAAGCAAGGACATAGCACCAGAGCAAGGGGGCTTCAGTGTGCGACGGGAAGTTAGGGGTGTTTCGGCGAATCATATCGTAAGCGAACTGGTCAGCTGCGATAGTCTGAATACGCTCGATAGTGACTTCCTGACCTTCATCGTTGGTGAAGATGATAGAGAGGGCAGGGGTGGAGAACTTAGCCATAATTAGCCAATCCTTTCAATGATTTCAGTGATTTCTTTGTAGTACTGGTTGAGCCACTGAGGTTCTGTATCTTCTGCTGCGATAATGACCCAGGGGCGAACCTTTGTGATGTTTCGCTTGCGGTCGCCGAAGTGGACGACACCGGCATAGGGCTTAGACTTATTGCCCACACGGACGATTCCGGCCCGCTGGGTAGCGCCGGGGCGGATAGTGACCCTGATATGGCCGCCTTTATCATCACCAACCGGCGCTATCTGTTTGGCGCGGGCGGCTACGATAGCCGCCGCCCGCTTATTGATAGCTGATAGCTCTTTCAGGTCAATTCCGGCTTGACGGATAGCCCGCCGTAAAAGCACGCCGTTCTCAACCTCAATAAAGAGCGAGCCGCGCTTACTAGCCACCGGCTGCCGCCGTGCGCTTCTTGGTCGGCTCACCGACGAGCTCAAAGGAAAAATCAACTTCCTGATTGTCCACGTCTACGTCCCCGCCAATATCTGATGATTCGATAGTGACGGTGCCGGTGAAAGTGACCTCGCGGGCAGTAGCGGGGGTAAAAGTAAAAGGCATGTCCTTACCTCGGTTTTCAAAGAGGAAGTCGGAAGTGCTGTCAGCAGTGCCTAGGTCGAAGATGAATTTTCCTTCAAGCGTCCAGGACTCAGAACGCGCCCCACCCTTCTTCAGACCTGACAGGACAGTGAGACCCTTGTCTTTATCAACCTTCGGTACAAGTTTCACGCTCGTGACCTGATTGCTCATAGTGTGCAGGCTACTAGCGGAGCCCAGGGTCAGGACGCCGGGGCCTAGAATGGTGGTGCCGATAGCGTTAGAACTCATTAGATGTCTTCTTTCACAGTGATTGTTATTTCGGTTTTGAGGGCTGGTAGCCCGTCCGCCCCGGACACGTTAGCTAGGGTGGCTGATATAGGTTCAAAACGGGTTGCCCCGTATTCCTCGGCTAGAAGTTTAGCCAGGGGGTACAGGTCATCTAGTGGCTGATTGTCCATACCTGAATCACGCGCCACGATGTAGGCCTCAAAACGGGCGGTATAGGCTTGTTTGCTCAGCCGGTTGTAATCAAACTCTGCTGGGACAATAAGCACCGCTGGGAAGTTATGCAGCTTGCGGGCATGAGAGGCAGCCACAACGCCTTTAGCAGTCAAATCATCGAGTAACCATTGTTGTGCTTCAACGAATGAACCCATTAGCGTGCCCTCGGTTTCCTGAACGACTCCATATGTAAGAGGCGGGCAATATCAGAGTCATACCGGGAGATATAGGTGTGGCTCATCTCTGCAAAAGACTCAATGCCGTTAGGGGAATTGCGGCGTTTATACAAGCGTGCCGCTAACATGGTTGCCCCTAGAATCGTGGTCTTGTCCCAGGCCCCGCCCTCGGTACGTTCGATAGAGGGCAGGGCGTCCACGTAGACATTCACGGCAGCGACCACCATTTCCATGTGCTTATCAGCAAAAGGCGCGTCTACCCAGTCAGCTACATTTTTAGCTTCAATCATGCCTAGCCTGCTGCGGGAGTGACTGTTGCCTTGATAATGGCGCGGGGGTCATGCACAATCTCGGCTGCATACCCGTGGACGGAAATATCAATACCACCGCGGGGAATATCAAGAGCCTGTAGACGAATAGGGGAGGAACCGTGTTCATAGTAGGTTGCGGCGCGTGAGTCCCAAGCCATGACCTGATGTGCTTCTAGCTGGTCAGAGTATTCGACGGAGACACCGGCGGCTACCCCGGTTGAATCTGAAAGACTGACCGACCCCTGTGCTTTGAGCCACCAGGGCACTTGTTCATCGGAGAGTTCTAGGAACTGGTCGTAGAGAGCTTCACCCATCTTAATTTTTGAGACATGCGCGCCCAGCTTCTTCATGTACCGGGGGATAGTCTTCATGGCTCCTAGGGCAGAGGTGATGTTATCTAGCTCGGTAGCCTGTTCGATAATGCGCCCGCTGAACCATTCTTCAGTCTTGCGGCGGTAGTCATCTGCCGCTAGCTGGAAAATCTGGGCGATAGCGTCAGCGTTACCTAGGTCAATGTACTTGCGGGCCACGTCCCAACCGGCTGCGAAGTCCTGTGCTTCGCCCTCGACCATCTCGGTGCTGAGGGTGTTTGAGGGAATGGCGGTCTTATCTGAGTTGTATTTGCCTACCTCAGGGGTTTTGACCCAGCGCCAGCCGTAGGCTTTCAGACCTGTGAGCTTACCCGGTGAGCCGAAGCCCTCGATGAAGGGGCGTTCTACGACGGAGGCTTTCCAGAGTTCACCAATCCAGAACTTCTTGAAAAATGCCTCGCCTTTATCGTTGGCAGGGACGACATCGGAGAGCGCGGCCATAACTGCGCCGATGTTTTCCCCGTCCTTGACGGCGGTTAGCAGGCGGTCAGCAGCTGCGGTTACGGTTAGCGGCGGGGTAGCAGCAGGTACGGGGGCAAGGTTCGCTGCGTTAATGGCAGCAGTCAAGGCAGAGGGTTCACCCTCAGCAGGCACAGGCGGGGTAGCTGGGGTAGGAACCGGCTCCTTTTCTTTCTCGGTGGTCTCGGGTGCGGGGTTCTGGTTTTCGGTCATGGTGTCACTTTCTGCGCCTAGGGACGCGGTTACAGATTCAACGAGAGTGTCCTCAAAAGCGGGAACGGAAACTAGAGATACTTCGTACAGGGCGGCGTTGATAATGCGCCGTGTACCCGGTTCAGGCGGTGAGGGGTCAAGGCGGTGAACCATAGCTCCCACTGAAAGGCCGTCGCGTATTTTGGCTTTAGCCTCAGCTAGGGCCATGTCCCCGGCATCAGTTTCAGCAACCACGAACGTTGCCTTGATACCGTGGGCGTCTTGCTCGTAGCTCTCCATATAGCCCACCGGCGCGTTCTTATCGTGATTGATAAGTAGCTTGACCTTGCTCAGCGGCTCAGGAATGGTAATGGAACCGGGGGCGAAGGACATGCGCCCCATGTTGGGGGATCCGGGGGTATCGAATACGGCGATACGGCCACTAATGCGCCGGTTGTTCAGGGTTGCCGCGGCGGTCAGTTCCGCTAGCGGCGGGGCTGTCTCTAGGGTCTTCTCCATGCTCTTCCTTACTTTCTAGGGGGATACCTTGAATAATCTTTCGTGCGTCATCGGGGCTATAAATACCGGCGTCAATAGCTACCTTGAGCGCTTCAACCTTTTCCCTAAAGGGCGGGTCAAGGTAGTCGGAGGTTTCAAACTTGACCCAGACCCCACGGGCGGCCACATCGTCCATACTCAACCGGTCAGCAATAGCCGCCATATAGGGCATTAGACCGAAATCAATGAGTTCACGGCCTCGGCTAGCTGAATTGCTGTAATTCATAGAGAACCCGGCCACGTTCGCGTCAACGGCCCAGGCGGGAACGCCCATAGCGCGGGCGATACCTAGAGCGGCTTGATTCTGGGCGTCAATCAAAAGTTGTTCGGCAGCTTGCCCATGCGTCCTAGCCTCAACGACTGGGTTCGTGAAAGCTACCCCGCCACCTTTAGCGGTACGGGCAAGACGCCAGCCCTCAAGTAGCTGGTCTACCTGGTCATCGGTTAGCTCGTCCCCGCTGACTTGATGTAGTTCAATGGAGGGAACCGGGTTAGCCGCTGCGTTTTCTGCGGCGCGTTCAGTATCCAGGGCTTTGCGGAGAATGCGACGGCCAAAGTTCAAGAGACCCTCATGCGGAGCGTCGAATCTGATGTAGGCTTCTGGGCTGACAGGGTGCCCCCAGGCTGCGGTCAGTACGCCGGTCTCTGATACTTCAGCTTCGGCTTCAGGAACCCAGGCAAAGCGGCGTGGGTAGCCGGTGGCGTACCGGTCTGTAATGACCCAGAAGGCGCGCCCGTAAAAGATGAGGTGGTCTACTGTCCAGGTGATAGTGAGAGAGCGGGGGCGAGCAGCTTCAATTTGGGTGGCCCACCCCGGTGCTTGCTCGTAGGTTTCACGCCCTGACATGACCACCAGGGGGAAGCGCCCAATGGTGGAGGCGATAAGGTGCCTAGCTTTTGAGACAGCCGCTAGATTCATAGCGGTTGCACGGTTAATAGGGGCGTCTTCGCCCGGAAGGTCGTGCAGGTGGGTAATGACGGCTTCTTTGAGAGTGGAAGAATCAGCCCAGGGGCTTGCGTAGCTGAAAACCTCGGTGGGCATAGGTGCACCCAGGGCAGCGTCTGCTAGCCTGTTTCCTTTGCCAAAGATTCCAAAAAGTGCCATATATCGAGTTAAACCCGGCACCGTTAATCCTGAAAACGGCGAGCCTTAAATTCTGCTAGTCGTAGCGACCTGTGGGCGATGTCCTGTGCGGGGTGTACCTGTGCCTCATGTTTGGCCGCTATTTGCCATGCCATTAGGCGGTTCGTGGTAACGGCACGCCAGGAGCAGGCCGGATTAAGGCAGACTGTGACGACTGAAAACTGTGTGTAATCAAGATTGAAACCCTCAAATTTTTTGGCCTCAAACATAGCTCAAAACCTTAGCTTCGGGACGGTGGCAGTGGACTTGGTTTGTTCTAGGAGCTTGATAGCTACCACGGCGGCTTTTAGCTCTGCGATAGGCCCGGCGGACTTTGCGGCGCTAAAAGCCCAGCCCTCGCCTAGGGGGCGGGTGACGGCGTTCATGATTGCGGTGCGTAGGGCCGGTGAGCCGTTATGCTGAAGTCCCTTGGTGATGATTAGGTTTTTGAAGCTGATACAGGCGCTTGAATAGTCGCGGGGTGTTAGCTCTGTGGGGCGGGTGGCGAATCCCTCGTTTTTTAGGGTGTCGGTCAGGGCGCGGGTGTCACCTACCCCGTCGGCTCCCAGGGCGCGGGGACGTTTAGGCTTGACTTCTTCACGGAGATATGCAGGCAGCCAGGTGGAGCCGGGCGCTGTGCGTAGCGGGCGCAGCTGGATAGTCCCGTTACTGTCGTACCATGCAGCTACCACGGCTGAAGAGTCCCCGCCGTGGGCCACATCGTAGCCCACACAGATTTGCCCCCAGGGAACGGGCTTCTGGTCGGTGTTGGCCAGGGCGTCCCAATCTTCGATAGGGACGAAGGTTTCGTCAGCGGCAACCAGGCGATTCATGTAGGCGCGTTCAAATTCGCCGGGGGATAGTGCGGCTACAGCCTCGGCTATATCGTCTTTGGTAATCGTATGGCCGAGCGCGGGGTGAATATCCCAGTTGGCAGGGTCGAAGGCGTCCAGCCCGTCAGGTAGCCCAAAATCAATAATGGCGATGTTGGTGTCAGGGTCTTGTAGGCTGTCAATCCCTTTTTGGTGCCATTCATTCATAAATTCACTGTGGGCGTTGCCCATCGTGGAGACGAGCCAGATTTGAGAGTCGGGCAAGGTGTTCTGTGCGGGTACGATAGCGCCTAGCAGGTCAGCGCCTTCTTGCTCAGTCCATACAAAGATTTCATCTAGGAACACATCGTGTGGGGTGTAGCCATGAAGCGATTCACCGGAGGGGGTGAAGGGGCTAATGACTGACCCGTTGATGAAGGTAAGTGCCTGTGACCCGGCGGCCATTCTGATTTTGGCGTACCGCTTCAAGGGCGATTTGTCTACGCGCTTTATGAGGTCTTTCCAGCGTTCGGCGGCGTCCTTGCCCGTCTGGGCGGTATAGAAAGCCACCCGGTTACTCTGCCTCAATGCCCGTTCAGTCAGCACACAGCGCATAGCCGTGGTCTTGCCTGCCTGTCGTGGCACGGTCAGATAGATGTACTTATAGCGATACCGGGCCGGGTCTTGCGGGTGACGTTCAGAGGCAATACGGGCGACCCATTTTTGCCAGGGCATAAGCGGTGTTTGCAGTAGCTTTGAGGTGGCCACGGTTGCGGGCAGGTCATGCACCGCGCCAGGGGTCGGTAGGGTAGTGTGTCGCGGAACCGCCGCGCCTAGCTGTTCGTAAAGGGCGCGGTCTTCAGAGGCTAGGGTCTCTAGCACGACTAGGCTACCCCGGCTTTTGCCAGCATGGCCTTAAATTCTTCTTCTACGGTCATATCTGCGCCGGGCAGGGTCGCTAGAATCTCTCGAAGCTCGCGGCTAGCCATTGCTACGGCGGACGCGCTACCTTTGTCGGCTGATAGGCCACAGACTCGGGCTAGGTCAATAATCATTTGAACGGTCAGAACGTGAGAATCATTGAGCTTGCCGTCTTCTGCAAGCTGGTGCACGAGCTTTTCAGCGGCGCGTTCTAGGGCTGGCTTGCCCACAGAACCGAAGACGGGAAGGGGCAGGAAGGGATTAGCGGGAGTATTGGCGTTTTTCATTGTTTTGCCTTGTTGTTGGGTGTTTTTCTGAAAATTTTTTTGGATTGGGGAAGGAAGAAAATGGGGCGCGCGGTGTCCGCGGGGTGTCTAGATAAAAAAATTGGTTGAATCTTCTGGCTTCACCACTGGCAGTGGACGCGCGCCGCGTGCTGAGTTGCAAGCGTGGTGCGCTGGTCTTAGGTTGCTGATTGCGTCCGTTCCACCTTGTGACCGTGGCGTGATGTGGTCAGCAGTCAGCCAGTGCAGACGCTTAGGCTTATCGCAACAGTGTGGTGTCTTGCGGTGGTCTACTATCTCTAGCCCGCATATATGACACACCAGGTTGTCGGCATACAGCACACGGAGCGCGGCCAGGGCTTCCATGGTCTTGCGCCCACCCCACCGTCTACTTGCCACGGCGGGGGGTGCCTATTCTAGCGGTGGGGGGTGCGTATTTGCGTAGCCGGGGGTGTGCCTGTAGGTGGGGGGTGGTCTGAACCGTGAACCGGGTGGTCGCTTCGGTGGCACGGGCTAGACGGCGTAGGTGGTAGTGGAGCATACCGCCGATATGGTCAGCGGTGGCGTAGAGGGCGATAAGTTCTCCTGCTTCTATCCGTTGTCCTTTGCCTTGAAGGCGGCGTAGGGCGTTGAGGGTTTTCTTGTATTCACGGGTGAGCCGGTCAAGCTCGGTAATGGAGTTCTCGGTAATCATGGCGTATTTCTTGGTTCGTGTCTCTGATGGTCTGGTGGTAAGCGCGGGTTGCTAGTAGGAAGGTGTCTAGTACTTCTGCGAAAGCTACATCGGGTAGGTCTGTGTCTCGGTGGGCTTCAGTGAGGCGGTTAGCGGCCCATGCCAGTGTTTCGCGGGCTTTATCGAGCGTAGTAGTAGTCATAATGGCCTACGTTTCCGGGCGGTCGAGGTGGAAGTGAACGGCTTTCGCGTTCTTGAGCGAGGTTATGACGGCGTTCTGCAAGTAAGGCTCTGACAGCAGCTCTACCAGCGTTATCCCCTGTGGGTTCCTCCCGTTCGGGGCTAGGCTGGCTGGCAGTGGCTCGGTGGGCCGGGCAACGATAGAGAGTTTGACCCGGTATGCTGCGTTCTCCAACGATTTCACAGCCCGGTTCAGAGCACTGGAGCCACTTCCAGAATGAGCCGGTGTGTTCTGGGCAGTAGCGGGTGTGGGGTTTGCCGGTTGGTTTGGTGCAGACGAGACATTTTCGTTGGCTGATAATTTGGGATGCAACCAGAGCGGTGGGTACGTATTCGGCAGGTTTATCTTTGG
>NZ_SPQC01000050.1 GCF_004569295.1 Rothia nasimurium | reverse complement strand
CTTGTTGGAAGAGGTGGATGAGTTGTTCTCGTTGGTGTTGGGTGAGTGAGCTTCGTGCTCGCATAGGAGATGCTCCCCATTAGTTGGTGACTGTTTTTTAGTAGTCCAACTTATGGGGAGCAGTTCAAACAGGGGTCGGGGCGCTTCTAACCTTCCTTACACAAGCGGATTACTTGTTAAGGACCTTCTGGTCGAAACGGTAGATGAAAGCTGCCATCTGATCGCGGTTAACCGGGTCGTAGGGGCGGAAAGTGCCATCGGGCCAGCCGGTGGTGATACCCTGCTCAGCCATCCAAGCAATCTCCTTGTAGAAGACGTGCTCGCTTGCTGAAAGATCCTTGAAGGGGCTGTTTGCAGGAACGGTGTATTCAGGTGAGCCAGCCATGCGGTAGAAGAAGGCTGCCATCTGGTCACGGTTCACAGGATCAGCGGGGCGGAAGGTGCCATCGGGCCAGCCGGTGGTGATACCCTGCTCAGCCATCCAAGCAATCTCCTTGTAGAAGACGTAATCGGTCGGTACATCTGAGAAGGGGGAGACAGCGGGCGGAGTGTACTGAGGTGAGCCAGCCATGCGGTAGAAGAAGGCTGCCATCTGGTCGCGCTTGACGGGCTCGTAGGGGCGGAAAGTGCCATCGGACCAGCCGGTGGTGATACCGCGGTTAGCCAGCCATGCAATCTCGTTGTAGAAGACATGGTCAGTGGGTACGTCGGTGAAGCGCGGGTTGTTGGTGGCAGGGGTCTTCAAACCGCTAACGTTTACAACCTGAGCCTTGTCACCGCGAGCATCTGCCTTGATGCCTGCCAGGTCACCGGTGGCGTTGTGCATGTGCAGGAAGAGTGCACGAGCATCGGTGGTGTCTGCTGCACGGTGGGCAGTCAGAGTGTTGGCCGGTGAAGCAACGAAGAGGGAGGTACCCACGGCCTGCTCGCTGCTGAAGTAGAGATCGGGTGCGTAGGGGTTGTACTTGACCCATTCAGTGCTTTCGATATTACCGTTGTGGTACCAGGTGCCTGAGTAGATCTTGTAGCGCAGGGCCTGGGCCTGAGCTGAGGTCAGGTTCAGAGCCTCCAGGCTAAGAGGCATAACCAGGGTGTTGGAGCCCATCAGGTTGGTGTCTACGTCACCGAAGGTGCCGTTGACAGGCTGTGAGCCAATCACCGACCACTGACCGTTGACCTGCTTGTAGAGGTTCACAACGGGCAGGTCGATACCCGGAATGCGGGTAGTCATCGCGAAGAACTCAGGGCGGCCGTCACCATTGACATCGAGGTCTACTTCGTAGAACCAGGTGCGGTTAATGGTTGCCCAGTTAGCCCAAGAAGCAATACCGATGTTGAGGTAGCCGGTAGTGGGGTCTTCACCCTGAGCTTCCAGAACAGGAGCGGTTGAGTTAGCACCTGCATACATGAGGTCGGCTACCTGAGATGAGACACTGCCCAGGGAGCTGGTGGGAATGCGAGGGCTTTCAACACCCAGCTGGAAGGCACCAACAGCGGAACGGTAGCCGCCCTGGTTGAGTTCAGTACCTGAGAGGGTGACTTCGGTGGCGTTTGAGCCGGGGCCGAACTCGATAGCTGAGTTAGCTACCTTCATATCGGCAACGGGCTTGGGAGCTACCTGCACGGGTACGCGCAGCTGAGTATCGCCCTCGGTCAGAATCAGACGTGAAGAAACGGTTGCCAGGTACTGGCGGGCATTTTCCTTATGGGTTTCGAGAGCCGCGGGGTCACGGTCCTTAGTGAGCTGGGAACCATCAAGGGTTGCGGTGAGAGTGATTTCAGCCTGGCCACCGGCAGGAACGGTTACGGTGCTGGGGGCACTGATGGTCGCACCGGTTACGGTGGAGCTATCGTCCAGAGCTACCTTGAAGGTACGCTCACGGTCGGAGTAGTTCTCAACGGTGACGTTGCGGGAGATGGTGAGAGACTCACCTACGGGAACTTCGGGTGCACCGAAGCTGGTTGAGACCTGCTCGGGGCGGTTGGAGTTGTAGACCAGAACGTCGGTGTTGACAGCAGCCAGGGCGTCAACACGGCCCGAGCCAACTCGTTCAACAGAGTAGACATTGCCTTCATCGGTAACCAGGTCGTGGTTAGCGGTGTTCATGATGGCAGCCTTGATTTCGGCGGGGCCGTAATTCTGATGAGCCTCCAGCACAAGAGCTGCGATACCTGCAACGTGGGGAGATGACATTGAGGTACCGGTCATGATGAGCGAATCAGAGCCCAAGCCAACACCAGCGGATCTGATGGAGGTACCGGGAGCAGCGACGTCGGGCTTAGTGAAGCCGTTTACACCAAACTGGCCGCGGCCGCTTGATGAGTTGAGGGTGTCGAGCGCGCCGGTCTCAAAGACGGTTTTGCCAATCCAGTCAGAATCCAGCTTGATACGCAGGGTACCGGCCTGGGCGGCAGGCAGAGCCTTCTCGGCATCTGCTACGGTCAGGCGGACGCCGGGGATGGTTGAGTTACCGGCGATACCTGAGGTTTCTTTCAGCACCTTGGACGCGAGGACGACGCCTGCGCCGCCGGCCTTCTCAATGTTGTTGAAGCGGACGGTGGAGCCACAGGGGAAGTTACCTTCGAGGTCTTCGGCCCAGTCAATCCAGACCCACTTGCCGTTGAAGTCGGTTCCCGCGGGGAAAGCTTCACAACCGTAGCGGTTGTTTTCGGGGGCCATGACAACTTCACCGGTGAGCTGGTCTTCAGATGCTGCAGCGTAGTTGAAGTTGATGCTGTAGTCGCCCTGGACGGGGCCAGCGATATTGGCAGGGGAGAGAATCTCGGCCTTGTCAGCGTAGGCGTAGGTTCCGATGGAGTTAGCTACGGTCAGAGCTGAGATGGTGTTACCGGGAGTACCCAGGATTGAGTAGGTATCGCCCTGGCCCTGGTAGCTGTTGGCGTTACCGGCTGCAATAACCGAGAGGACACCCTGGCGGTAGAGGGAATCAATGATGTAGTTTTCGGGGTCATCTACCGCGCCGAAGTCAGCACCCAGGGAGAGATTGACAATGTCTGCCTTGTCGGAGAAATCGCCGTCGCCGTTGGGGTCGAGGACGCGGTCGAGGGCTTGACCGGTGAGATTGGTGCTACCGTCACAGCCGAAGACACGTAGGCCGACGACCTTAGCTTCGGGGGCTGCCCCCGGGCCAATCTTCATGCCCAGAACATCGTCCTGGGTGAGCTTGGTGTAGTCACCGCGGAAGGTGCTGCCATCTGCATTGACGGCAAAGCCCGCAGCGCTACCTGCCACGTGGGTGCCGTGGCCGTTGGCGGTGCAGTCAAGGGGGTTGTTATCGGGCTTCGGTGCGTTAGAGCCGAGGTAGTCGTCACCGGCCAAATCGTAACCGCCGACGAACTTTTCGGGGTCGTAGAGGCCGCTGTCGGCAGCGGGCATATCGGCTGAGGCCTTAGCTTCATTGTAGGCTTCAACGGTGCCGGGGCCACCAAACGCTGCGTGGGTGTAGTCCACACCGGAGTCGATGACGGCGATGGTGACGTCCTTACCGGTCTTGCCGGTCTGTACCCAGGTGTTGAGGGCCTCGGTGGTGATAGCGGTACCGCCGTTGGCGCGTTCCTTGGGGACGATGCGGGAGATGCGAACAACGTCGCTACGCTGGGCCAGCGCGCGGAGCTCTTCGGCGTTACCGCGCAGAGCGGTTCCTCGCAGGGCATTGTGGGTGGTGTAGATGACCTCTGCATTAGCCTGGGTGGCGACCTGCTGGGTCTGGGATTCTACACGCTGGGCGATGGCTTCAACCTGGGCCTGGGCCTGCACAGGGTCACTTTCGCCAGAAAGGACGCTGCGAGGCTGGGTGCTTTCGTAAGCGCCATTTCCTCGGAACTGAACGAAGACCTCAACTGTGCCTTCTGCCTCTGCCAGTGAGCCCCCAATTTTGCTGGTGGCATCGTTGGCCTGAGTTGAAGGGTTGAGGTCTACATCGTATGCCTGGGCCGGTGGAGCGGCCATGGGCAAGGAAAGCGCGAGACCAAGCAGGGCAGCAGCACTGCCTTGTGCGGCCTTCCGTCGCATAGGATTCTTCTTCATGGGTTTCCTTAGGGTGTGTGTATTAACGCCCACGGGGGTGAGTGTCACTATCTATCTAACCGTTGTGAGGTGGGTCTCTGTCAAGGGGTTTCTCAAAATGTGTACGGAATTAACTGGACAGATAGTGAGCGACCCCTATCGTTTTACTGGGGTGATTAGTAGAACGTATAGGGGTTGCTAGTGAGAGGATCCGACTTAGTGCGAACCTTCCGCTACAGGTGTACCTCTTTTTAGCCAGGACGCTTTGGCCGTAGCGGTAGAGGAATGCTGCCATCGCATCGCGTTTTACTTCATTCCTGGGGACGGAAGGTGCCGTCTGACCAGCCGCGGCTAATGCCACGCTGGGCTAGCCATGAAATTTCTTCATAGAAGAGATTGCCAGGCTGGACGTCGGTAAAGCGCGGTGCATTCACCTGGGCTTGAGCGCTGACAGGCTCACGCTGGCCGGAGCGGACGTTCTGGGGCTGGGCGCTCTCAAAAGCGCCGGCGCCGCGGAACTGGACGAAGGCCTCAATGGTGCCCTCTGCATTAGCCAGGGATTCGCTGACCTTGCCTGCGGTGTTGCTGGACTGGGATGCCAGATCGCTGTCGTATGCCTGCGCCGGGGGCGCGACAAGCGGCAGGGAAAGAACCAGGCCCAGCAAGGCTGCAGCGCTACCCTGAGCTGCTTTCTTGTGGAAGGAGGATTCTTTCATGGGATTCCTTAGATGTGCACGTTCTGCATACATGAGTGGTGTATGTCACTATCTAATAAGCGGTCTGTGGGGGTTCTGTGTCAAGTGTTTTGCAAAAACAACGTGATTTTGAAGTGCTTGGCGTAACACAGAAATACATACACCTATGGGGTGCCACGCTCTGGCGAAGACAGGTGAATAGATAAGCTAGATAGCACAGTGGAAACAAGTAAAGGCGTACTACCATGACTGAACAGAATCAGAACCCTTACGGCAACTACGGCAATCAGAGCGAGCCGGGGCAGGGCCCCGCTGGTCAGCACGGTTACGGGCAGGGCCCCAATGTTGCTTCCCCGACCTATGATGCTTACGGCAACCTTATTCCTGCTGATGCCAAGAGCCTGGCCATGTTTGCCCATCTCTCGGGCCTGCTGGGCCTGATACTGACTGCATCTTTCGCGAGCTTTGTGGGGCCCTTGATCTTCTGGGCTATCTACAAGGACAAGCCGGGGTACGCCTTTGTACGCGTGGCTGCTGCGGGTGCCTTCAACTTTAATTTCACCCTCTGGCTAGTGAATATTGCCGCCTGGGTACTTACCCTTGTGACCTTTGGAATAGCGGGCCTATTTACCTGGATTATCTTCATCGGGGTTTGGATGGTCCTAATTGTCGTGCACATTCTTGCAGCGGTGAAGGCCAATAACGGTGAAGTTTTCACCTACCCCATGACCCTCACCGTGCTGAAATAAAACCCTAACGAGAAAGTTCGTCGAGCAGGGCCCTGACGCGGCTATCAATATCGTCGCGAATCAGGGCCATACGCTCTGCACCCTCAATACCCTGGTGGGAAGGCTCTACAATTTCCCAACGCTCGGTCTTAGCCAGAATCGCAGGGTCATCGGTTTCAAGCTGGGCAGCAGCCCCCACAATAACAATGCGGTCCGCGGCAGCTAGATCTTCGGCCGACGCGAACTTGGGGGTACCTGCACTCATATCTGCCCCAATTTCGGCCAGCGAAGCTGCCGACTCAGCATTCACCGCACTACCCACCGCAGCCTTGGTACCCGCCGAAGTTGCGCGCACGCGTCCTTGCGCATGAAGGTTCATGAGGGCCTCAGCCATCTGCGACTTACCCTTGTTGGACTGGCAGATAAAAAGGACGCTGGGGGAGGGGTTCACGGGGCCTCCTCGGGGCTGGTGCGGGTGGGCTACTACCCACCCTGGTGAGACGCGTACAGAGACGACCTTACCGCCTCTTGCTTAACATCGCATGAATTCTTAAACGACCTGTCTAGCAGGTTGAGCCGCTCTACAGCAAAAGCACGCGGAACAGAGCCCTACCACCTGCCAGGTATGCCCAAAAACTCGTTTATCTGCACCCGGCAAAAGTGTTATGTTGATTCGTCTGAACTTTTAACACTCACAGTTGGAGATCCCCCGCTTGACTTCACACGACGCCTACCTCAACGCAGCCGTTGACCCCGAACTCAACCCCGTCTTCCCCCGCATCGACTTCCGCTACCTCTCAGAAGCCGACATGATTGCAGCGGGCGTACAAGACGTTGCCGCCTGCACCGACGCCATGGAAGAAGCCCTGGCCATGCACGCCCGCGGCGACTACCGCATGGCCGGCCACAACGGCGAATCCCACGGCGCTAAGGTACAGTTCCCCGTCAACCCAGCTCACGAGGGCATGCCCGCCGACGGCCCCGACCGCCGCTACGTCGCCATGCCTGCCTACCTGGGCGGCTCCTTCCGCACCATGGGTGTCAAAACCTACGCCTCTAACATCGACAACCGCGAGATTGGCCTACCCCGCTCCATTCTCATGCTCACCCTCAACGACGCAACCTCTGGCGCCCCCCTGGCCTACATGAGCGCCAACCTGCTCTCGGCCTACCGCACCGGCTGCGTCTCCGGTGTCGGCGTCCGCCGCTTCGCCCCCAAAAACGCCAAGGTGCTCGGCCTGCTGGGCCCCGGCGTCATCGCCAAAGCAACCGTCGCAGCCCTCATCGAAGCCCGCCCCACCGTCGATACCATCAAAGTGCTCGGCCGCTCCCAAAAGGGCATCGACACCTTCATCAGCTGGGCCGAAGAAACCTACCCCGGCATAAACGTCATCGACGTTGAAGAATTCGAAGAAGTCGTGCGAGACTCAGACATCGTCACCTTCTGCACCTCAATCCACGTGGGCGACCCCGAAACCTACCCCACCGTCCGCCGCGAATGGGTCAAGCCCGGCGCCTTCTTCGCCATGCCCGCCGCCTGCAACCTCGACGAGGGTATGTTCGAACCTGACGTGCGCAAACTCGTCGACAACGCCGGTATGTACGACGCCTGGGCCGAAGAAACCGAACCCGGCAAGTCCCACAACTACGTCTCCATCATCGGCTGCAAGTTCAACGACCGCATCCACAACGGCCTCATGGCCCCAGAAGAACTACGCGACATGGGCGAAGCCCTCAACCACCCCGCCCCCGAGGACGACGAAGAAAAAATCACCGTCTACTCCGTCGGCGGCATGCCCATTGAGGACGTCGCCTGGGGCACCGTGGTCTACCGCAACGCCGTCCGCAAGGGCATCGGCACCGTGCTGAACCTCTGGGACGTCCCCGCAATGTCCTAGCCCTCGGGCACACACATACTACTAAGGGTGCAGGGGCTTTCCCCTCCGGTGACTAACCTTCTCGAGCTCGCGCTGGCGCGCTCCCCCGATTCATGCCAGACCCAGCCAGTCGCCTTCCGGGGAAAGCCCCTGCACCCACCAGGAATGAGTGTTTAGGTAGGTTGCTATAGAAGCACGGCCGTCCCCAGCACTTTATATAGTTTCTTCTACCAGATACGCACGCGCTCCTCCGGTGCCAGGTAGAGGGCGTTCTCGGGCTGTACGTCGAAGGCGGTGTAGAACTCGTCGATGTTGCGGACCACGCCGTTGACGCGGAACTCCTCGGGGGAGTGCGGGTCGATGGCCAGGAACATCTCGGCGGTCTGCGGGCGGGTCTTCATACGCCAGCCCTGGGCCCAGGAGATAAAGACGCGCTGGGTGGCAGTCAGACCGTCGATGACGGGGGCGGTCTCGAGGGTGAGGCGCTGGCGTTCCAGGTAAATCTGATAGGCCTTGAGCGCGATGGAGAGACCTCCTAGGTCACCGATATTTTCGCCCAGGGTCAGTTCGCCGTTGACGGTGAACTTCTCGGGGTCGAGGCCGGTGGGGGTGTAGCCGTTATACTGTTCCACCAGGGCCTTGGTGCGGGCGGTGAATTCTTCGCGGTCGGCGTCCGTCCACCAGTTATTGAGCGCACCGGTGCCGTCGTACTTGGAACCCTGGTCGTCGAAACCGTGGCCGATCTCGTGGCCAATGACGCCGCCGATAGCGCCGTAGTTGACGGCAGCGTCCGCGTCCACGTCGAAGTAGGGGGCCTGCAGGATTGCGGCGGGGAAGACAATTTCGTTGGACGGGGGCATGTAGTAGGCATTGACGGTCTGCGGGGTCATGAGCCACTCGGTCTTGTCAACGGGCTCGTTGATGCGGGCAACCTGGAATTTGTGCTCAAAGACGCCCGAGCGGCGCAGGTTCTCGAAGAGGTCGTCGGTCAGTTCCAGGGCGGAGTAGTCGCGCCACTTGTCGGGGTAACCGATCTTGGTGACGAACTTGCTGAGCTTCTCGAGGGCGCGGGCGCGGGTCTCGTCGGTCATCCAGTCTAGGCCGGTAATGGAGCGGTGGTAGGCTTCGAGCAGGTCGTCTACCAGTTCCATCATTTTGGCCTTGTGGGTGGGCGGGAAGTGAATCGCCACGTACTCCTTGCCCAGTTCTTCACCCAGGGAGCCTTCGACCAGGCCGACGCCGCGCTTCCAGCGGTCACGCAGCTCTTCGGAGCCCGAGAGGGTGCGGCCGTAGAAATCAAAGTTCTCTTCAACGATGGCCTGATTGAGATAGGGGGCACGGGAGTGGGCCATGTGCCAGATGTACCAGAGCTTCCAGATAAAGAGGGGAGCGGTGGCCCACATCTGGGCGGCTGCTTCAAAATAGGAGGGCTGGTTGACCACAACGGTACCGGCCTTTTCGGTGGAAATGCCCATGCCAGCTAGCCAGGTGGTGAAGGGGAAGCCGGGGAACTTCTCGTCTAGCTCGGCGGCGTCTACCGGGTTATAGCGCTGGTCGGCGTCGCGGGTGCGCACGTTATCCCAGTGGTGGGAGGCAATTTCGGTCTCGTGGGCGAAGACGGCGCGGGCGGCGTCCGCCGGTTCAAGACCGAAGTTTTCGGCCAGGCCGGTCAGCTCAAACATGCGCTCAATGTGGGCGACGTAGGCGTCACGGAGTTCGGCGTACTTCTCGTCGCGGTAGTAGGACTCATCGGGCAGACCCAGGCCGGTCTGCGCCAGGTAGAGCACGTACTTCTCGGGGTTCTTCGCGTCGATGCTGGTGTACCAGCCGAAGGGGCCACCGTGGCCCTGGCGGTCAAGCTCCGCCATGACCTGCACAAAATCATCGGGGGTAGCCGCGTCCAGCACCGGCTGCACCTCGGTGAGCAGCGGGTCGGCGGCGTCCGCCTCAATTTTCTCGGTGTTCATGAAGGACGAGTAGAGGGCGCCAATGCGTGAGGACGGCTGCTCGGCGGCGAACTTCTCGACGATTTCGCGCACGCGCTCCTCGGCGGCGTCGCGGAGGAAATACATGCCGCCGTCGCGCGAGCGGTCGGCGGGGATGACGTGGGCGTCGTACCAGGTGCCGTTGACGTAACGGAAGAAGTCGTCGGCGGGGCTGGTCGCGGGGTCAAGGAAGCTAGTGTCGATACCTGAGTTAGTCATATCACCTAGTTTAGGGGTGCGGACGCCACCCGTCAGGTGCCGTGCGCGGGTTCGGCTCAGAGCGTGAGCGGGAGGGGCTGTTTCGACCCTTTCCGCTACCCCGTGTTCTGCCGTCCCGCCATTTTGTACCGCGCCCTGCCCATTTTTTGGGTCCAAAGTGGGCAGGGCGCGGTACAAAGTCTGTAGGAGGGGCGTAACCAAACCGTGCCGTGCTTGGGGTGGCGCGTGACCGGGACTACGCTTAGGCAGTAAGAACACTGATAAGTGGAAGGTGAACCATGGGCAAGAAACCAGAAATCAGCAAGGAACTCAAGCGCTCCAGTGAGAAGGCACAAAAGCGCTATGTGAAGACCTACGCCAAGGCTCTAGACAAGCACGGCGATGAGAAGAAAGCCCGCAAGAAGGCCCAGAAGAAGCTTGAGAAGAAGTACGAGCTGGTGGACAAGAAGTACGAAAAAATCTCTGACAAGCCCCAGGCTGCCCCTAAGAGCAAAGGCAAGGGCAAGGACGCCGCCGCCCCCTCTACCGGCAAGGGTAAGAAGGGGGCCGAGAAGGTAAAGGCAGAGAAGAAGTCTGACAAGAAGGACTCGAAGAAGGTCGAGACCAAGAAGCCCCAGAAGGCTAAGAAAGCTGAGTCCAAGAAGAGTGAGCCGAAGAAAGCAGATAAGAAGGACTCAAAGAAGAAAGCCAAGAAGGGCATAAAGAGCGCGGCCCAGCGGGAGGCTGAGCTGATTCTGGCTGAGACAGCTGAGAGCCTGGAGGAAGCTGCCGGCTACGAAGAGATCCTTGATGTTGAGATCCTGGAGCTTGTTGACCCCGCTGACTTCGACGAAGACCTGACCACCGAACCCCTGGTCGAGGCCTCTGCCCAGGAGGATGCGGCGTCCGCCCCCGACCTGCAGGACGACGATAACCAGACCTTCCTGGTGGCAGAGGTGCGCCCCCTGGCGGAACTGACGCGTGCTGAGCTCTATGAGCTGGCGAAGCAGCTTGAGGTGCCGGGCCGCTCGTCCATGAACAAGGGTGATTTGCTGATTGCGGTGCGTGCCGCCCAGTAAGCCATCTCGCCCGGCTCGCCTAGGCAGGTGTGAGCAAGACGCTATATACGCCCCCAGCCGCGAAGAGTAGGCTTAAACGCCTATGTCTTCTATGCAAACACACTCTCACCCCGAAACCGGAGCGCACGCGGTCACCGAACCGGCAGCGCATACTGTATCAATGCCCGCCGCCCATAAACTAGAGCACCAGGAGTTCCTGCTCCTGGCCATTATGGTCATCGCGGCTTTCGTGCTGATTCTGAATGAAACCCTGCTGGGCGTAGCTCTGCCCGACATCATGTCAGATCTGAACATCAGCGCCTCCACTGCCCAGTGGACCTCCACCGGCTTCATGCTGACCATGGCAGTCGTAACCCCGGCTTCTGGCTTCATCATCTCCCGCTATTCCATCCGCGCGGTCTTCGTAGGCGCTATGGCCCTGTTCTCCCTGGGCACCCTGGTGGCTGCCACCGCCCCTGGCATCGCCCTGCTGTTGGTCGGACGCGTGCTCCAGGCAGGCGGTACCGGCGTGATGATTCCGCTGCTGATGACGACCATGATGCGCCTGGTTGCCCCCAGCAAAATCGGTCAGGCTATGGGTCTTATCGGTATGGTCATTTCGGCGGCGCCGGCTGCTGGCCCCACCGTCTCAGGTCTTATTCTGAACGTCGCTAGCTGGCGCTGGCTCTTCTGGCTGATTCTGCCCATCGGCATTATCGCCCTAGTGATTGGTCTGCGCCTGGCCCCGGCTGAGAAGCCCGAGGGCGGCTCGCAGAAGCTCGATGTCTTCTCTATCGTCCTCTCAACCCTGGGCTTTGGCGGCCTGGTGCTGGGCCTGTCGTCCATGGGCGGCGACTCATCTCACGGCGGTGCCCACCTACCCGTTAACCCCTGGGTTATCGTGGCTGTCTCGGTTGCCCTGCTGGCCGTGTTCGTGCGCCGTCAGATTCAGCTGCAAGACCGCGGCCCCTTTATGGACCTGCGCATCTTCCGCGCCCGCCCCTTCACCCTGACCGTCATCATGACCTCCCTGGGTATCGGCGTCATGCTGGGTACCGCAATCATGATTCCCCTCTACGCCGCAAACGTCCTGGGCATGAGCGCCCTGCAAACCGGCCTAATGCTGCTGCCCGGTGGCGTGCTCATGGCGGTGCTGAGCCCCTTCGTCGGCCGCCTGTCGGACCGCTTCGGCGCCCGCACCCTGGTCATCCCCGGTGCCCTGCTCTTTAGCGCCTCCATCTGGCTAATGAGCACCTTCAATACCCAGACTCCCGTCTGGTACCTGGTGGCCACCTACATGCTCATGACCTTCGCCCTGCCGCTGATTAACACCCCTATGATGTCCCTGGGGCTGGGCTCTCTTGACCAGGAGCTGCACGCTTTCGGTTCCTCGGCCATGACTACCTTCCAGCAGGTATCCGGTGCCGCAGCAACCGCCCTCTTTATTGCTCTGCTGGGTATCGGGTCGGCCGCCCACGGTGGCACCGGTGTAGGGGCCTACATGGCCGGTGTGCACCTGGCCTTCCTGGTAGCAGCCTTCATGTCGCTGGCTTCTATCGTGGTAGCCCTGCTTCTGCCCGCCGGCAAGCAGGCTGCCGGAAGCGCCCCTATGGCCCACTAAGGCCGCACCTGCACTTCACGGATGCAAGGACGCCGCCCCCACCCTCCTGCCAGGCGGCAGGGAGGGCGGGGGCGGCGTCCTTTTGCTTACCCCTAGACCGCTACGTTGAGGCTGGCTCGTACAGCCTCGGTAGCGGCAACTAGAGACTCGATGGAAGCCTTGGTCTCCTTATAGGCGCGGGTCTTCAGGCCGCAGTCGGGGTTAACCCAGAGCTGACGGGCGGGGATATGCTCCAGGGCAGTAGTCAGCAGCTTCTCGACCTCGTCGACCTGGGGCACACGCGGGGAGTGAATGTCCCACACGCCGGGGCCGATGCCGCGGTCGAAGCTCTCGGGCACATCGGCCAGTAGCTCCAGGCGGGAGCGGGCTGCCTCAATCGAGGTGACATCGGCGTTCAGGGCATCGATTGCTCCAAAAATCTCGTTGAACTCCGAGTAGCACAGGTGGGTGTGGATCTGGGTGGAGTCGGCAACCTGCGAGGTCGCCAGGCGGAAGGCACCGACTGACCAGTCGAGGTAGGCAGCCTGCTCCTCGGTGCGCAGGGGGAGCAGCTCGCGCAGGGCGGGCTCATCCACCTGAATGATGCGGGTGCCTGCTGCCTCAAGGTCAGCAATCTCATCGGCCAGGGCCAGCGCAACCTGGGTAGCGGTCGCCGCCAGAGGCTGGTCATCGCGCACAAACGACCAGGCCAGAATCGTCACCGGGCCGGTGAGCATACCCTTGACCGGCTTATCGGTCTGCTGCTGCGCGAAGCTAATCCACGGCACCGTAAAGGCCTCACCGCGAGTACCCGCACCGCTACGCTTCACATCGCCCCACAGAATTGAGGGGCGGGTACAGCGCGAGCCGTAGGACTGCACCCAGCCGTGCTCGGTCGGCGCAAACCCGTCGAAGTTCTCCGCAAAATACTGCACCATGTCGTTACGCTCAGCTTCACCGTGCACCAGCACATCCAGCCCCAAACGCTCCTGGAAGTCAATCACACAGCGAATCTCCTCCCGCAGGTGAGCATCGAGCTCTTCCCTGGTCAGCGCACCCTTGTGGTAGTCTGCCCGCAGTGAACGAATATGACCGGTCTGCGGGAAAGACCCGATGGTGGTGGTCGGCAGCAGGGGCAGGTTCAGGTCCTCCTGGGCCTGCTGACGCACCTGAGCGGACGGACGCTCGTAGTTCTCGGGGGTAATGGAGAGGGCGCGCTCGCGGATGCAGGGGTCGTTGACTCCGCTGGACTGGGCGCGCGCTGCTAGCGCTGCCTTGGCCTGCTCAACCTCGGAGGCGATAGTCTCGGGCCCTTCGGCGAGCCCCCGAGCGAGCAGGGCAACTTCGCTGACCTTCTGGTGGGCAAAGGCCAGCCAGCTGGTGAGCTTCTGGTCGAGCCCGGTTTCCAGGTCAAGGTCGTAGGGCACGTGCTGCAGGGAGGTTGAGGTTGAGACGGACGCCGCCCCCACCGCCTGCAGGGTGTGGAGGGAGGCTGCCAGGTCGTTGCGCCAGATATTGCGGCCGTTCACCACACCTGCCACCAGCAGGGGAGCCGAATCGCCGCCGAAGAGGCGGGCGAGGGCGTCCTGATCATAGCCGGTAGATACCAGGTCAAGGTGCAGGGCCTCTACGCCCGAGGTAGCCAGGGGTTCTAGCAGACCAGCCAGGTTGCCGTAGGGGCTGGTGACTAGCAGGGAGGGGCGGTCAGAGAGCTGGGTGAGCTCCCCGTAGGTCTTCTCAATGAGCTGCGCCAGCTCGGCTTCACTCACAGCCTGGTCAGCGCCCAGGGCAGGTTCGTTGAACTGAACCCAGAGCACACCGCGGCCAGCCAGGTGGGCGAGCAGATCCCGGTAGAGGGGCAGCAGGTCTGCTAGACGGTCGAGGGGTGCGAAGTCGGCGGGGGTGCCGTCCTCAGCTTTTGCCAGGAGCAGGTAAGTGAGGGGGCCGGTGATGCTGGGGCGGGCGGACGTCCCCGCCGCCTCAGCGGCTGCCAGCAGGTCGTCGAGAGCTTCAGTGTTGAGGGTAAAGCCGGTGGTCGGGCCGATTTCTGGTACCAGGTAGTGGTAGTTGGTGTCGAACCACTTGGTCAGCTCCAGCGGGGGCAGGTGCTCGGTGCCGCGAGCCAGGGCGAAGTAGCCGTCCAGGTTAATCAGGCCGCGGTCGTCGCGTACCGACTCGAAGCGGGCGGGCAGGGCGGTGAAGAGGCGGGTGGTATCGAGCACCTGATCGTAGAAGGAGAAGTCTGCGGGAATAGCGTAGTCGTTGGTCAGACCGCGCTCGGTGAGGGCGCGGTAGGCGTCCTGCTGAATCTTCTGGGCGGTCTGCTTCAGTTCGTTCTGGTCGGACTTACCCGCCCAGTAGGCTTCAACAGCGCGCTTGAGTTCGCGGCGGGCGCCGATACGGGGGTAGCCGGTGATGGTTGCGGTGGGGAAAACGGTGGTCATGGTGGTGTCTTTCTGTGAGGTCTTTGGGCCGATATTTTTAGGCGTAGGTTAGTTCGGCCAGGGGGTTTTCAAAGCGGGTGCTGTAGCGGGGCAGGTCGACCCGCTCGAGAACGTCCAGCACCGCTGCGTGTTCATTGAAGGTGTAGAAGTGGATGCCGGGGGCACCGGCGTCGAGAGATTCTTGGAGCAGGCGGACGCCGAACTCCACCCCGATACGGTGCCGTTGGGCGTCCCCGCTTGCGGTTTCAAGGTCGTAGGCCAGTTGCTGGGGCACGGGCAGGCCCGCTAGTGAGCAGAGGGTGGTGAGCCTGCGCAGGCTGGTCACCGGCATGATGCCCGGAATCAGGGGCAGGGTTACCCCCGCGGTTCGGGCCCGCTGCACCAGGGATTCGTAGCGGGTCGCCTCAAAGAAAACCTGGGTGATAGCGAAGTCAGCCCCCGCCCTCTCCTTGGAGAGCAGAATTTCAATATCCTGCAGTTCCGAGCTGGACTCCGGGTGCCGGGAGGGGTAGGCAGCTACCCCCACCGCCACGCGTCCTGCCGCTAGGTGGGCAAAATCCTGGGTCTCCACCCGGCGGATGAGCTCCACCAGGGACCGGGCAAAGGGGATATCGGGAGCCTGCGTGTTGCCCAGCGGCAGGTCACCGCGCAGGGCTAAAAACCCGCGGACGCCGATTGCCAGAATACGGCGAACAGCAGCTTCCAGCTCCTCGGCGGTGTGCCCCACACAGGTGAGGTGAGCCAGGGGCGTGAGCCGGGTTTCATGAACCAGATGGTCTAGCAGGGCCAGGGTTTTCTGCTTACGAGCCCGGTCACCGGAATAGGTCACCGACACATAATCGGGGTTAGTAGGTGCCAGCTGGTCGATAGTCGTCAGCAGACTCTCGCAACTAGCAGAACTTCGCGGCGGGAAGAGTTCGTAGGAGAGCGCCGGTATATGGGTACTCATGGTTTCCTTACAGGTCGTTGGGTAGACCCGAAAGAATGCGGTGGCCGCTCCCACTGGTGGCGGGAGGGCGCCACCAGTGCGGTGGGTGGACCGCTGGTGATGCACTCTATCGGTCCTAGCAGGAGCACCTTTTCCGTCAGGGTGGTTGCTGCGACGTCATCGAGCTAGGTCTCTCGGTCGCTCTGGATAGATTTGATGGTTCTACACTAAAAGCGCAGACAGGGCGCTGGCAAGAAACCGCTGCTCTGTGTAGCTTTTTGACTCTGTGTCGGGTGTGTTGAGACACATGACAGTAATATGACGGGTATGAGCATTGAATACCGTCAACTGGGAAAAAGCGGCCTCACCGTTTCAAACGTAGGCCTGGGCTGCAATAACCTGGGCCGCGCCAAAACCGCCACCGAAACACAAGCCGGAACCAACGCCGTCCTCACCGCTGCCGTTGAAGCCGGCATTACCCTTTTCGATGTCGCCGATATCTACGGGGCTGAACCGGGCGTTTCTGAAACCATGTTTGGGCGGGCCCTGCGCGAGACCGGAATCGACCGCGATGAGATTGTAGTTGTCTCCAAGTTCGGTATGGATATGGGCGGGGCCAACGGCACCGATCACGGGGTGCGCGGCTCCCGACGCTACATTATGCGGGCAGTTGAGGCGTCCCTGAGCCGCCTGGGCACCGACTACATCGACCTTTACTTCCACCACACCCCCGACCCCGCCACCCCCATCGAAGAAACCCTCTCAGCCCTGGGCACCCTGATTGAGCAGGGCAAGGTGCGCTACATCGGGTCGTCCAACCACACCGGCTGGCAGATTGCCCACGCCGAACACCTGGGCCGGGCGCTGGGGCACCGTTATATTGCGGCTGAAAACCACTACAACCTGCTTGACCGTCGCGCTGAGCTCGAGGTGCTACCCGCCGCCCGCGAGTTCGGGCTGGGCGTACTGCCCTACTTCCCCCTGGCCAACGGGCTACTGACGGGCAAGTATTCCCGCTCTTTTGCCCCTGCCGATGGGCGCCTGACCCGTATCAAGCCCGATATCTTGGACGGCGCTAACTGGGATCAGCTCGAAGCCTTCTCAGCCTTTGCCGCCGAGCGCGGCCTGACCGAGGTACAGGTCGCCTTCTCGTGGCTGGCCCAGCAGGAGCCGGTTGCCTCCGTGATTGCCGGTGCCACCACCGAGGAGCAGGTGCGCGCGAACGCGGCTGCCGTCGTCCGCCGGTTTGACGCGGACGAACTCGCCCGCCTCGACGAGATCTTCCCGGCCCCGCCGAAGGTGGCGCTTTTCTAAAGTACTAATGCGAATGTAAAGCCCGCTTTGCCTCCCGGTCTCAAAGTGAACTGCTCCCCATAAGTTGGACTACTAAAAAACAGTCACCAACTAATGGGGAGCATCTCCTATGCGAGCACGAAGCTCACTCACCCAACACCAACGAGAACAACTCATCCACCTCTTCCAACAA
>NZ_SPQC01000004.1 GCF_004569295.1 Rothia nasimurium | reverse complement strand
GGGCGGGAGCGTCCTACCCCCAGCCGATGAAGTCGGGCAAGTACCGGGGCGATTACTCCCACTATCGGGTGACCGAGGTGGGGCAGCTGACACCCACCGTCATGCGGGTAGTTGCTGAGCCAGTGGGTGACAAGCGGGTTGAGGCCCAGGGGTTGGTGGGTGAGTACGTCTACCTGGTGACCGGCAAGAAAGGGGAGGTGCTGACCGTGCCGACCTTTGAGAAGGGCAAGGCGCGATGGAGCCAGCCGACCACCACCGCCAAGTACACGGTCAGGAACTTTGACGAGCGCACCGGGGCGCTGGAAATCAACATCATGCTGCACGAGCACGGGGCTGGAACCACCTGGGCCCGCACCGTTGCCGTGGGCGATAGTGCCCATTTTCTGGGGGCGAAGTCGGGGTACTCCATCAGCAACGACTACGACTTTTACCTGCTAGCCGGGGACGAAAGCGGCCTACCCGGTATGGCCCGCTGGATCGAGAGCCTGCCCGCGAGCGCCCGGGGTGTGGCCGTGATTGAGGTGCCCGGGGAGGCGTCGCAGCAGGTGATTGCTGCTCCTGAGAACTTTGAGGTGGTCTGGGTGGATTCTGCCCGGCGCGGGGCTCTGGCTGAGGCCGTGATGGCTTACCCCCTGCCGGAGGGGTCGGTGTGTACCTGGTTGGCGGGTGAGTCCGGGTCTATTCACCCCCTGCGTATCTGGGCGCGGCGGGAGCTGGGCGTGCCCAAGGGGCACGGCTATGCCAAGGGCTACTGGAAGAAGAAGTAGCCCTCGCGCCGCGGTAGGGAGAAGGGGCTAGCGCAGGTGAGTGCTGGCGATGGTGGCCGCTAGTTCGTGAAGGTAAGGACGCGGGTTAGCCAGGGATTCTTCCAGAGTAGCCAGGGTGTCGCCCACGACCGAGTAGACGGCGGTGAAGCCGGCTTCGCGGGCCCGACTGGGGGAGAGTTCGCTGATTCCGCAGACGGCAATGACCGGCAGGTTGCGGGCGGAGGCTTCTGCCGCGACTCCTGCCGGGCCCTTGCCCTGGAGGGTTTGTTCGTCGAATTTCCCTTCACCGGTGATGACGATATCTGCCTGCTCAAGGGCCCGGTGGAAGCCGGTGAGCTCGAAACAGACATCCACACCGGGGCGCATGGTGGCCCCGAGCACCGACAGGCAGGCAAAGCCCAGGCCACCGGCGGCACCTGCGCCGGGAGAATCAGCGAATGTTCCACGTGAAACATTGAGGGTTTCTTCTACCGCATCGGCTAGTTTTTGCAGGTTCTGGTTAAGTTGGGGCACCTGCTCTTCGGTAGCCCCCTTCTGGGGCCCGTAGACCACAGCAGCGCCGGACGGGCCACACAGCGGGTTAGTCACGTCGCTCGCCATAATGATCTCTACCCCGGATAGGCGCTCATCAAGCCCGGCCATATCAACAGAAGCTAGCTGCCCCAGCGCTCCGCCGCCGGGGGCAAGCTCGCGCCCGGCGGCGTCCTGAAGTTTCACACCGAGCGCCTGCATGAGCCCCGCTCCCCCGTCGGTGCTAGCCGATCCACCCAGGCCGACCACGAGCGTCCGCACACCCGCGCCCACCGCGTGCAGAATCAGCTCACCGGCCCCAAAGGAGGTGGCCCGCCAGGTATCCAGCTGGTCTTCGCACAGGCGGGCAATGCCGCCCGCTTCAGCGATTTCGAGGACGGCCGTGCGTTCAGCTGGCGAGTAGGCGTAGCGGGCGGTCACCGGCTGGCCAGCGAAGGGGCCCGTGACGGTGCAGGTGACCTCGCTGTAGCCGGCAGCCAGGGCGGCGTCTACGGTGCCGTCGCCGCCGTCTGCAATGGGGCAGGTGATGATCTCCTCGCACCCGTCAACCCCCTCTAGCCCGGCGGCGAGCGCCTCGGTGAGCTGCGCGCCGGTGAGAGTGCCCTTGAACTTATCGACAGCGATTAAAACCTTCATGGGTCTATTATGCGCCTGCCTCTCTAGGAGGTGACTTTCAGCCCCACAACACCTGCCACAATCATGAGCAAGAAGAGGGGCAGCCTGCGTCCCTCCATACTTCCACCTAGATACCCCACGCCGAGACCAAAGCGCAATCTTTTTGAGGCCAACTTGTTATATAAATAATCTTGCTTATTAAAAAGAGGTTGATAAAGTGTTTTGCACCGCATATGAAAAATTGAGAAGTTTGAAGTTAACCACGACTGCACAACGACTGTTCTTGAGTCAGGAACCATTATTTACCCTGACACCAACAGAGTAGGTTGATACTACTGGGAAGATTAGCCTTGAAAACGTTTAAGCCCTTACCCTCGGTTCTATTAGCTAGTTGCTTATTGCTTGTTCAGATAGTAACAGCGCTCAAAGCACTCCCACCCCCAGCCAAACAACACATCATACATCTACCCCATCTGCCAGCGTCACCCCACCCCTTCCATCAGATGAAGCAGCAACACGTATCACCTTTGACTCTGAAACAATTGAGGGGCAACCTGGTGTTGCTGTCGAAGGTGTGGACTATTACCTCATCGCTTGGTGCTCTGACCATGGGGGCTTCTCAGCAGAAGTATGGGACGCTCAGGGGTTCATCATGTCGCAGGGTCTACCCTGCCTACCTCAACAAACCACCATGGCTACAGCTTTAACCGGCCAAGGCCAGGAAATCTGGATTGAACTCAAAGGCGTATCAGGCAAGTACCCCAGCCAGGGGTTCGTAGAGATAGCCCCTATGCCAGCTCCTACCCCTGCCGGCCAGTAACTTGATATGTACTTGTGCTGGATGAGGGGATTCGGCGATTGCTTGGGATATTTAAGCAGAATGACAGAATATCGTTTTGCTCGCCTTTTTCTCTTCCGCAGGTCCACATACATCGCTGCGAAAACGATGGGGCCGGGTCCCCCGACCCAGCCCCATCAATACACACACATTTACACATCGGGGCTAGGCCCCATGCAAGAAACACACACTACTGCTTTCTTGAGATTCTCCAGTGCCACCCTGCGGGCAGCTGCTCTTTCGAACCTTGTACCTCTAGTATGGCGGAGCCTTCTTAAGCTCCTATATATCGTTCCTGTGTGCCAGCTGGGAATGTGGAGCGGTAGTCTGTCTAGGGTTCTTAGCTCGTGTGCAGAGAAAAACGTGCACACACGCCAAGAAACCTAGACAGCACCCCAGGCCGCGGGCGAAGCCTCTGCCCCTCAGCTAATTCAGCCCGCCTTTACCGTAAGACATCCTGCGGTGCAGGGCCTCTAGCGGGCCGGGCTTGCCCGCCGCTTCAAGAGTCACCGCCGCAAGAACCGTCACCAGCCACCCAGCGGTGCCAACCAGCAGAAGCACGGAGGCACCGGCGTCCGCAAAGAGCCCCAGGGCAAAGTCGCCGAAGACCACTAAGAAAATCACCGACTGCAACACGTAACCGGTCATAGACCGCTTACCCAGGGCAATCAGGGGCCGAAGCGGGGCGGTGACGGGGGCACCGGCGTCCGTGCGCTCCTGAACCCCGGCAAGTGCCAGCGCCAGCAGGGCAATAAAGCCCGGGCCACCCAGAACCCCCAGGGTCATCGTGAGCACCCCGAAAACGCCGGTATGCAGCACACCCAGGGCCTCAAGCCCGGCAGGAATACCGGTGCCCAGGGCAGCAACCAGGCCCACCCCGGCCAGCCACACCAGCACCCGGCGGTGACGCGCAGGGTCAGCCAGCACGCCCTCACGCGCCAACACAAACCCCAGCAGCATCAGCGGGAGCAACATAAAAGCCTGCAACGGCACACTAAGGAAGCTACCGAGCAGCACAATCAGGCCGTTGAGCAGTACCGACCAGTAGCTCGTTATGGGCAGTAGGCCGCCGCTGCTACCCCCGTTCAGTAGCTCCTGGAGTTGGCCAGCACCGAGCACCGCCTCAAGCAGGAGCACCCCGGCCAGAGCTACCAGGTTGGTCACGGCAAAAAGCGTACCGGCCACCCAGAGCAAGACCTTGGTGCGCACCGCGATTAAGCAGGCCATGAATAGGCCAATCAGGCCGTAGGCCAGCATGATGTCGCCCCAGAAAAGAAAGACCATGTGTAGGACTCCAAAGATCGCCAGCATACCGTAGCGGCGGGCAATCACTCCGCGGGCCTTAGGCAGCGGGTAGCTGCGCCGATAGAGACTGGCAGCGATCAGCCCCACACCAAAGCCCAGCAGGGTCGAGAACATGGGGAAGCCGCGGGCATGCACGAAGGAGGTGGTGAACATGATGGTCAGCTTGTCCCAGAAGCTGCCATCTACCACCCGGCCCGTCATCGAGGCCGGGCCACCGGCAAAGACCACCCAGGCGGTGGTCACGTTAGCCACCGCGATGCCCCAGAGCATCAGCCCTCGGGCGACATCGGGCACAAGCATGCGAGGTGCAGGAAGAGTCTGAGGGGACTGGGGCTGAAGGGTCTGGTGTGGGCGCTCCATCGCTACCTTTCGTGTGTGGGGTCTCTGCTTCTACCCTAGAGAAAACGGCGCTAGGACACATCCGCCGGGCGGGTGAAAAACGCTTTAAACACTGATGGCGAGACCCCCATACTGGTCTCGCCATCGGTGAGTGAAAACCGGGTTCAGCATTACCCGCTTTTCGAAGCACACACACATTCGCTTCTTATAGCCTTTCGAGCTGTTACATCTATATAACCGCACTAGGCTTGAACTGGGTTTTGAGTTGCCTGGGAGCAAGCTGGGTATTTTTGCGGACGCCCGTGGGCACCTCCCGGGCGCGGGCAGGCACCGGCCACCCCGGGGAACTTCTAGGAGAAGTAGCTAATCAGGAAGAACCAGAGCACCGGGTTAGCCAGCACAGACACCACCAGAATCACGATGAACCAGAGCGTATGCCGGGCAAAGCGCAGCAGACCCACCAGGGCCAGCACAAAGGCCAGGGTAGCTGCCACAACAGAAATCGCCATGAACCCTAAGAAGGTCGCTAGAACCGTTGAGGGCGACCCCACGTTCACCACAAAAGCCAACACCAGCGTCAGTACCGCCACGCCCTCGGTGACCGCAGCCGCAATCAGGGTCTGGGTGCTCTGGGGGCGGCGGGTACGGACAGAAGGAGGTGTCGATTGTAAAGCCATACCCTCTAGCATGCCAGACTCCCCTGTAAAAACCGCAAGCCCACCACACGCAGAACGCCCCGCTCCCCCAAGAAGGGGGGAACGGGGGCGTCCTAATGATGCTAGAAACCTAGCGAATAATCCTCAAGGGAATTACTCGGCTACGACGTCCAGCTCAACGTTGGCTACAACGTCTTCGTGCAGACGCACAGAAACGGTGTAAACGCCGGTGCGCTTGATAGCGGAACCGAGGTTGATCGCACGCTTGTCGACGGAGCCTGCGCCTGATGCCTCAATGGCGTCAGCAACGTGCTCAGCCTTGACGGTGCCGAAGAGGCGGCCGTCAGCGCCAGCCTTGTGAGCAACGACAACGGGCTTTGCTGACAGAGCAGCTGCGGTTGCCTTTGCTTCTTCGAGGTTAGCCTTGGCGCGAGCAGCGCGTGCTGCGCGGATGGACTCAACCTGCTTTTCGCCACCTACAGTCCAGGTGACTGCGAAGCCGCGGGGCAGCAGGTAGTTACGTGCGTAGCCGTCCTTTACGGTGACGACGTCGCCAGCGGCACCGAGACCGGTGACTTCCTGAGTAAGAATGATCTTAGCCATGTTCTTCTACTCTCCTATCGATTTAGCGGCCAGCGCCTGAGTAGGGCAGCAGTGCAACTTCGCGGGCGTTCTTGATTGCCTGAGCGATCTTGCGCTGTTCCTGAACGGTCACGCCGGTGACGCGACGTGCACGGATCTTGCCGCGGTCGGAGATGAACTTACGCAGAAGTGCGACGTCCTTGTAGTCGATTACGGTGACGTCAGCAGCCTTCAGGGGGTTCTGCTTGGGTTTGGGCTTGCGGATTTCAGCCTTAGCCATCGTGGTGCTCCTTTTTCTGGTGGGAGCCCGCGGGATAAACCGCGGGATGGATGAATATTTTATCTTGGTTCAAAGAAGGACGCCGGGCGCCCCTTCCCTTCTGCCGTGCAGGCGGTGCCTACCCGGGGTTTAGAAAGGGGGTTCGTCGTCTGCGCCGGATCCCCAGTCGTAGTTACCACCGGACTGCTGGCCCCAGGGGTCAGCAGCGGGTGCCTGCTGGGCAGGTGCGGCCTGGGGGGCTGCTGCGGGTGCGGCAGGGGCAGCGTTGAAGTTGCCCTGCTGTGCGCCGCCGGTGTTGCCACCGAAGCCGCCCTGGTTGCCGTAGCCTGCGCCGCCGCCGTAACCACCCTGGCCACCGGCATTGAAGCCGTTGCCCTGCTGGTTGCCGTAGCCGCCGCCGAAGCCCTGGTCGCCACCGAAGTTGCCACCTGGGCGCTGGTTGCGGGATACGTTAGCGGAGGCGAAGCGAAGTGAGGGACCGACTTCTTCGATCTCTAGCTCCATGCTGGTGCGGCGTTCGCCTTCTTTGGTTTCATACGAGCGAGACTTCAGACGGCCCTGCGCGATAACGCGCATGCCCTTCTTCAGGGTCTCGGCGACGTTCTCGGCAGCTTCACGCCAGACGCTGGCGCGCAGGAAGAGGGTCTCGCCTTCTTTCCATTCGCCGGATGCGCGGTCGAAGTTGCGGGGAGTCGAAGCGATCGTGAAGTTAGCTACCGCTGCACCGTTGGGGGTGAAGCGAAGCTCAGGATCGCCGGTCAGGTTACCGATGACGGTAATGACGGTATCGCCAGCCATGTGATGCCTCCAGTCGTAATAAGAGTAAGTATTTGAAGTTTTGCACGGGGGTCTGACATTTTAGTGAATAGGGCCCCATCTCAAACATTTACTTGGAGGAGATCTGCTGATCTTCCGGGCGGATGATCTTGGTGCGCATGACGGATTCGTTCAGGTTCAGAACGCGGTCCAGTTCAGCTGCAGTCTCGGGGGTTGAGGTGAAGTTAACGACGGCGTAGATGCCTTCGGACTTCTTCTGGATTTCGTAAGCGAGCTTACGGCGGCCCCAGATGTCCATGTTGTCAACGGTGCCGTTGTCCTTGGTGACAACTTCGAGGAACTTGGTGAGGGTGGGCTCTACAGCCTTGTCCTCTACCTCGGGGTTGAGGATAACCATCAGTTCGTATGCACGCATGATTAAACCCCTCCTTTGGGCTAAGCGGCTATGGGATTTCCATAGCAGGAGATTACGTACGGTCTGGCCGGTCTCAGGTGTTGGCCGAGTGCCAGCACAGACTTGACCAACTTTACCGCAGGACGCCCGGTTTGGGTAGGGGTGGCGCGGTTAAAGCGGTGTTGTTCACAGCACCATTAGTAGATGCGGCGGTTGGCCAAAGTATTGAGGTAGCCGACGCGTACGGGGATGGTGAAGAGGTCCCAGATCATGACGATGACTAGGGGGATGTAGAAGATCCAGCCAATGAAGGGCACGGCCGCGGTGATGCCGCCGGCGATGAAGTTACCCACGATGTAGAAGATACCCATGAAGGGCTGGCGCAGGTAGAACTTGTGGGCCCCGAGCCACCAGAGGAAGAAGAAAAGCAGGTAGGCCACCAGGGTGGACTTGGCCTGCACGATGTAGACCGGCTGGCCCTGGGCAAAGGAGCGGGCGCGGCCGGGGTTGTTGATATAGGTGGGCTGGTAGTGCTGGGGCTGTTCGGGCATGGTCTCCTGCCTTTAGAAGGTGGGCCTAGAGTGAGGCCACAAATTTTTGGAGGGTGGATTTGGCGGCGTCTTCGCTGTTGATGGCTTGGCGCAGCTGGGCTTCGCTTTCTTCGCTGCCGCCCAGGCCCACGCTGATGCTAGCTTGGGCTCCATCTGAGACTACCTCAGCGTTGATATAGAAGGGGATGATTTCTCGTTGGGCTTTACCGTTAGCCAGGTAGGTAACTTCGAAGGTGGCTTGACGGTAGCGAGCGGCCCGCCAGACTCGGGGGTCGGTGCGGTCTGGTACCAGGTAGAAGGCGGGGCGGTCGGTGAGTTTCCAGATGACGTTGCTGATGGTGGCGGTGGAGTCTTCCCCGTGCAGGGCCGAGGTGGGGCACCCAGCAACATCGAGGCGGCGGGCGCTTTCGCAACGTTCCAACCAGGAGGTGATGAGGTTGTTAGTTTCGTTCCACATGCGGGGGGAGGGGCGCACGTCGAGGGTGAGCTCCTGAGTGCTTGTTCCGCTACCTGGCAGGGGTGCGGTGACGGTGTGGTCGGCATGCCTGAGGGTGTAGTAGGAGCTGCTGGGCAGGGTGAAATCGTAGGTGCCAGGCAGGGTGGGGATAACCCACTGGTAGCCTGCCTCTGTTTCTGTACGGCGCGTAACGGGAAGGTCGAGGGACTGGCCGTTGACCTGCACCCCGGCGAGCGCCACCGGCGCGGTGAGGGTGAGGTAGGACTGGGCTGGGGTGGCAAGTTGCCAGCTGTCGTTGAAGGGCCCGGTGCGGGGTATCCGGGTGAGGGGCAGGGTGAGCTGGTGGTCTTGCCCGGCAACGGTGGCGAGGACGCTGGCTGTGACCTGCCCGGTGGCGTCCTGACTGGTGCCGGTGATGGTGTAGTTTTCTACGCGCCCCTGGGTGGCGCGGTAGATGGAGTTGGTGAGGTAGGTGTAGGTGAAGTCGCTGTAGGCACCGCGGTCGATACCGGCGATGTAGTCGCCGCGTTCGAGGGCGCTCATATATCGGTCTACGCTGTCTTCGGGGGTGTGAGTGAGGGAGAGGTAGTTGCCTACAGCGGCGACCAGTATGGCGAGCAGGGTGACGAAGAGGGTGGTGAGGGTAAGGCGGACGCGGACGGTACGGGCGTCCTTGCGGGTAAGGACGCCGGCGGCGCGCCCGGAGAACTCCCCAACCTGGCCGGGGATTCGGCTTACTCGCTGGATGGAGGTGGTGAAGGTGTCGCGCACAGCATCAGGTGTGGCGTGCGCGGCGGCACTGGCCAGCCACCTGTCGCCGTTCTGTTTACGCTCAACCATGGCTCTATTTTACGAGGTAAGGGCTGCGGTAGGGGTTGAGAGGCCAGGTTTGCCAACCTGTGAGACGGGTAAAAGTTTTACCCGCTCAGGCTGGGTTGCACCTTACCACTGAAGTATCTGTCTGACCAAAGCCGGTATCGCAGCCACCTGCGGCCGGCTTTTTCTCTGCCCGAAAGTTGTTCATGGTCGAAGTTGCCCTGAGCGTCTTCCTGCCCCTGCTACTGTTCTGGGAGGCTCAGAATATTTCCCTGCGCGGCATTAAGCAGGCCCAGCGCTGCCCCCGCGTCAGCACCACCCAGTCCCGTGTGCTCAGCCGCCCGGTCTGGGGCCTTACCTCCTATGTGCTCAATGCCTTCCTCTTCCTGCTCGTTGGCCTGCACCTGCCCACCACGGTCAGGGGGCTCAGCAGCGATACTCTCTCACACGCCCTCTTCGCCACGGTGGTGCTCTACCTGGCCATGATGTCCGCCCGCTGGATCTTCGGTGACCCCTTCCCCTACCGCGACGTCATCCTCTTCGTGACCAGCGGTATCGTGATTCTCTCCCTGGTGGTACAGGGCGCTCTGCTGCCCCTGGCCGTCCGCTGGTCAGCCGCCACCCCCAACCCCGCAGAAGCCCACCAGCGGAGCGAAGAAGAAGAACTTCAAGAGGCCTACACCGTCACCTACCACAAGGTCATGGACCAGCTCCCTCAGCTTGCCCAAGAAGCGGGTGCATCCCCTGAACTGGAACAGAAAATTCGGGAAGAGTGGATCCGCCACTTCGGCCAGCATGCCGAGCAGCCCGAAACCGCCGCAGCAGCTTCTGAAGAACTGGCGGTTGAAAACGACCTGAGGTTGAGGGTCATTCGGGCTTCACGCGAGCAGTCCATTCTTTTGCGCGACCGGGGAGTAATTGATGATAAAGCCCTGATTGAGATGATGGACCGCTACGACATCGAAGAGATGCGTCTGGTAGGCCCCCTGCATCTTGAATAGCCTCTCTACTGCGAAGGACAGAGAGCCTTAGTTCAGTAAGCAGAAAAGAGCCGGTTACCCCGTCGAGGGTAACCGGCTCTTGTGTCTCAGGGCTAGCTTTTTAGCCGCGGGTATCGGTGAGAGTAAACCGCAGGTAGCCCAGCAGGGCGGGCACAGCGGCCCAGAGCGCAAACCAGGCGCCGCCTTCCAGGTAGCTGATGTCGGCGTCTGAACTCAGGTCGTAGGTGAGAATGACACGGCCCAAGCCCGAGGGCAGGTAGTTGTAGGCGTCCGCTACCCACTCGAACTGGCCCATGAAGATAGCGGCAATGATGGGCAGTACGAAGAGCAGGAAGACCACCATGACGATGCCGCCGGCGTTATTGCGGAAGAGGGCACCGAAGCCGTAGCCCATCCAGGTCATGAACATGAAGTAAATGCCCACGGCCGCCCAGTTGAGTACCAGCCCGTCGGTGAATTCCAGGGTGTCTCGGATAGCTGAATCAAGCACGAGGTAGCCGGCAGCATAGGCCAGGGCAGCCAGTACAAAGCCCAGTACGAAGCCGTAGACGCTCAGAACCAGTAGCTTGGCGATGTAGAGCGATGAGCGGCGGGGAACAACGATTAGACTAGTGTGTATAGACCGAGTGGCATATTCAGCACCGATAAATACAGCTGCGACAGCCGCAATGAGCATATTAGCTAGATCAACGCCAGAGGCACCCAGGGCATATGCCATATTGGTCATAGATTCGATGCCGGCGTTGGTTTGAGCCATACCTTCAGAGGCCTGAGCCATCATCTCAGCACTCTCTGCCATGGAGTTCAACATGAGGGAGTACAGCGGGGCCATACCCACCATGACCACAACCAGAACCAGGGTCATAACCCAGTTGGTGGTGAGGGTGCGGAACTTCAGCACCTCAGAGCGCAGCACACCCCAGAAGGTCAGCTTGCGTTCGGCAAAACGGGAGTGGTTGACCTGCGCGGACGCGGGAGAAACAGATGCGGTGGTCATGGTTAGTTCTCCTGTGCTGAGGTTGAGGACCAGGGGGTTGCCGGGGCGGAGACTCCCGCCGGGAGCTGGGAGCTGGCGGGGGCGTCCGTACCGCCGTCGGGCTGAGGGGTAGCGAAGCTAGCCGAGGTGTATTCTACGTCGTCGCGGGTCATATTCATGTAGACCTGCTCCAAGGTGGACTTCTGCGGGGTGAGCTCGTGCAGCAGTACGCCGGCCTCCTGGGCCAGGCGGGCCAGGTCGCGGACGTCCGCCTGCTCCACCATCAGGCCATCCGTTTCGAGGGCGGTGAAGGTGTGGCCGGCCTCATTCAGGGCGGTAGCGAAGGTATCGCGGGCGTCGGTGCGCACAAGAACCTTGTTTTCATCACCGATTTTCAGGAAGTCTTCCATGGAGCAGTTAGCCAGCAAACGGCCGCGGCCAATCACAATAAGGTCGTCGGCAGTCTGGGACATCTCACTCATCAGGTGGGAAGAGATCAGCACGGCCCGGCCCTCAGAGGCCAGGTGGCGGGCCAGGTTACGCACCCAGATCACGCCTTCGGGGTCAAGGCCGTTGACGGGTTCATCGAGGATGATGTTCTGGGGGTCACCCAGCAGGGCGGCTGCAATGCCCATGCGCTGGCCCATACCCAGGGAGAAGCCCTTGACCTTCTTCTTTGAGACAGCGGCCAGGCCAGTCATCTCAATAACCTCGTCAACACGGGATTTCGGGATGCCGTGCGTCAGCGCCAGTGAGCGCAGGTGGGCTGCCCCGTTACGCCCGGGGTGCATGGCTTTGGCGTCGAGGAGGGCGCCGACAGAGGTGAGCGGGCTTTTGAGGGAGCGGTAGGGCTGGCCGTCGACCAGGGCGCTGCCCTTGGAAGGCCTTTCTAGTCCTACCAGCATGCGCATGGTGGTGGATTTGCCTGCGCCGTTGGGGCCGAGAAAGCCGGTAACTCGGCCGTTGGGCACGGTGAAGCTGATGTCGTTGACGGCCGTTTTAGGGCCGTAGGTTTTGGTGAGGTTTCTGACCTCGAGCATGGGTCTCCCCTTGTTGTGCGTGACGGTATCACTTTTAACACTAGGGGGTCAGACTGAAGAAAACATCAGCCTGCGGGGTGAGTTCTTCATGCACCTTAGGAATGGAGCAGATGTATGGACTACCGCAGGATTTCTACCAGTTCGTCTATCAGAGCTCGTGTTTCAGACCAGTAGCCCTCACTGAGCCGCTGGCTCACGGCAGACTGACTTATCCCAAGTTTTTCAGCTATCTGTTTCTGAGACAACCCCTGACGAGCCATTTCTCCTGCCTGCTGGCGGGTTTCTTGCCGGTCTATTTCAAGACGGGCGAGCAGGCTCAGGGCTCTATCAACCAGCTGAGCTACCGCTACAGACCCAGCGAAGCAGCAGCGTCCTTTTGTTTTTTTAGCCCGCTCAACCGCTCTGCGGGCGTACTCAAAGGCAGGCCCGGCCCCTGCCCGAGTTTCTGCAGGTAGCGGGACGTTTACCGAGCCCTCCCTTATGCCCACGTACCAGTGACCGGCACGCACCAGAGCAAGAGCGGTTACAAGCGCAGCAGCTGGGTCGTCGAACACCGCTTGGGCTTCGTCGCCTGCGGTGCGCTGGAATGGACAGACTGGGGCGCCACCACCCTCTAGCCCATCGACAAGGGTAAAGAGGTCGGGGATTCGGTCCTTATCACCGGATGAGCCCACCTGGTCAACAGTCAGAACAAACATAAGATAAGCATATAGCCTTATATATTCATATATAAGGCTATATGCTTATACCCAAGTTTCTGGCCTTACTTTTTACTCCATTCCAGCAGGCGGGCCGTTGCTTCTTCCTTGCCCAGGGCGCCTTCATCCAGGCGCAGGTTAAGCAAGAACTTGTAGGCCTGCCCCACCTGAGGGCCAGGCTTGATGCCCAGAATCGCCATGATTTCTTCGCCGTCCAAATCGGGGCGAATGGCGTCCAGCTCCTCCTGCTCGGCCAGCTCTGCGATGCGACGCTCCAGGTCATCATAGGCGGACGCGATGCGGTTGGCCTTGCGCTTGTTGCGGGTGGTGACGTCCGCCCGGGTCAGCCGGTGCAGGCGCTCCAGCAGGTCCCCGGCGTCGCGTACGTAGCGGCGCACCGCAGAGTCCGACCAGCCGGCGTCCCCGTAGCCGTAGAAGCGCATGTGGAGCTCTACCAGGCGGGCAACGGCCTTGATGGTGTCGTTATCGAAGCGCAGCTCGCGCATGCGCTTCTTGGTGAGCTTAGCCCCCACCACGTCGTGGTGCAGGAAGCTCACGGCCCCGTTGCTCTCAAACTTGCGGGTGGCGGGCTTGCCAATATCGTGCATGAGGGCGGCAAAGCGCAGGATGAAGTCGGGGCCGGGCACTGCACCGTCCGCACCGGTTTCGAGGGCAGCTGCCTGCTCCATGACGGTCAGGGAGTGCTGGTAGACGTCCTTGTGGCGGTGGTGCTCGTCGACCTCCAGTTTGAGCGCCGGGATTTCGGGCAGAACAAAGGACGCCAGCCCCGACTCCACAAGCAGATCAACGCCGCGGCGGGGGGCGGCACCGCAGATGAGCTTGACCAGCTCGTCGCGCACGCGCTCAGCCGAAATAATCTGAATCCGGTCAGCCATATCAACCATGGCCTCAAAGACCTCGGGGGCCAGGTCAATATCCAGGCGGGAGGCGAAGCGGGCGGCGCGCATCATGCGCAGCGGGTCGTCCGAAAAGGACGCCTGCGGGGTGCCGGGGGTACGGATAATGCCCTTGTGCAGGTCCTCCTGCCCCCCAAAGGGGTCAACCAGTTCAAGGGAGGGCAGACGCAGGGCCATAGAGTTGATGGTGAAGTCGCGGCGGAAGAGGTCTTCCTTCAAATCTGTACCGAAAGCAACGACCGGCTTACGAGAATCAGGGTCGTACTTTTCAGCACGGTAGGTGGTGATTTCAACCATCTCATTGCCCTTGCGGATGCCGATGGTGCCGTACTCCTTGCCAATCTCCCAGGTAGCGTCAGCCCAGCCGTCCACCACAGCCAGAGTTTCATCGGGAGTGGCGTTGGTAGTGAAGTCCAAATCTACCGAGGTTTCCCCCAAAAACAGGTCACGGACGGGCCCGCCCACCAGGGCCAGCTCAAAGCCAGCGCGGGCAAACAACTCGCCCGCCTCAAGTGCTACCGGGTGAATGAGGGAAGTATCAAAAACATGCGCCATAACCCTTCAATCGTGCCAGCAAACCGCATAAGTTACCACTTACACCCTCAACTTTTAAAACATCACCCCTCTCTATCGGTTAAGGTAAAGACATGACTTTTCCTATTCCCCGGGCACCAAAGAAGCGGGCTTTCACGCCCGTTGCTGCCATGCCCACGGTTGAGGAGGTCTCTGCAGGCGGCGTCATCGTCAACTTTGACGACCGCAACCTGCCCGTTGCCATCATCGCCCGCATCAACCGCGGCGGGCGTCTGGAATGGTGCCTACCCAAGGGCCACCCCGAGGGGGACGAGTCCAAGGCGGCAGCTGCGGCCCGCGAAATTGAAGAAGAAACCGGCATCTCTGGCGATGTGATTACCTCGCTGGGGTCCATTGACTACTGGTTCAACGTTTCGGGGCACCGTGTGCATAAGACGGTTCACCACTTCTTGTTCTCTGCGACCGGTGGCGAGCTCACCACCGAGAACGACCCTGACCACGAGGCGGTTGACGTCGCCTGGGTCAATATTGACGATTTGGGGCGTAGACTCTCGTTCCCCAACGAGCGGCGCATCGCTGAGATTGCCCGTGAGTACATCATTCACCAGCTCTCCTAGCTGACTGAGTAGATAAGGATTCCCGTGGCACGTTCCGGTGCTTTATCCAGCGCAATTATGGCCGCTGGTACGCTCGTTTCGAGGGTTCTCGGCTTCGTTAAAACCTTCCTGATTACTGTTGCTCTCGGTGCTACAACCACCGTGGGCGATATTTTTGAAACCGCTAACACCCTGCCCAATCTGATTTATGTGCTGGTGGCTGGCGGTATTTTTAATGCTGTGCTGGTGCCGCAGATTATCAAGGCAGCTAAGCACGATGACGGCGGCTCCGACTACGTCTCACGTCTGGTGACGCTGGCGATCAGCGGTATCGCCGCGGTGACCGCTGTGGTTCTGCCCTTCTCCTGGCCCATCATTGCGGTCATGGGCAGTAAGTGGACGCCCGAGCAGCAGCACTTCGGTTGGATTTTCGCCCTCTGGTGTCTGCCCCAGATTTTCTTCTACGGCCTCTACACGGTGCTGGGACAGGTGCTGAACGCCCGAGGGGCCTTCGGCTGGTATATGTGGGCCCCCGTCCTCAACAACGTGGTGGCTATCGCCGCCCTGGTCGTTTTCATCATGGCCTTTGGCCCCCAAGACGTCACCACCAACCCGCCCTTCCACAACCTGGAGAGCTGGACGTCCGCCCAGACCCTGGTGCTGGCCGGTTCAGCGACCCTGGGTGTGGCCCTGCAGGCCCTGATTCTCTTTATCCCCCTGCGCAAGGTGGGCCTGAAGCTGCGCCCCAAGTTTGGTTGGCGAAGCATCGGCCTGGGCACCGCAGCCAACCTAGCCGGGTGGACGCTGGCCACCGGCATCATCTCCAACCTGGCCTTCCTCTACCTGGCTAAGGTAGCGGCCGGTGTTGTCGGCGCCCGCGAGGACTTCCTGGCCATGGGCGTGCAGATTCCCGGCGTGCAAGCCCTGAACTACTCTTCTATGCTCTACTCCCTGCCCCACGGCGTCATTGGCCTCTCCATCGCCACGGTCCTCTTCAACCGCATGTCGGCTGCCTCGCAGGACGACGACCACACCTCGGTAGCCACCACGCTCTCGTCCGGCCTGCGTACCGCCTCTATCGCCACCATCTTCTGCGCTGTAGCCCTCATCGTCTTTGCCGGGCCCATCGGCATGATCTTCGGCGGCGGCTCCCAGCAGGCAGGCGCTGTGATCGGCCAGACCATCGCCGTCATAGCCCTGGGTGGCCCCTTCCTCACCATCGCCTTCATGATGGGCCGTGTCTTCTACTCCCAAGAAGACGCCAAAACCCCCTTCTACATTCAGCTCTTCTCAGCTGTCGTCATCATGGCGATGGGCTTCATCGCCTCCCGCCTTGCCTCCCAGCACATCATCTACGGCCTGGCCCTCACCTACGCCCTGCAGAACGTGCTGGCGGTCTACCTGAACCACCGCGTCCTTGCCCGCCGCCTCGGCGACTACGGGGTGCGCGAACTCGTCTCAACCCACGCCCGCGTGTCCTTCGCCTCTATCGGCGCAGGTCTAGCAGGCGCCGCCGCCCTCTACCTGCTGGGCGGCTACACCTTCGACGGCTTCGCCTGGGCCTCACGAGGTAGCGCCTTCATCACCGTCCTTACAGGCGGCGTCGTCATGGCGATTGCCTACTACGCCATGCTCATGCTCTTCCGCGTGCGCGAACTCGACACCCTCATGAACCCGATTATGGCGAAAATCGGTATGCGCCGCCCCACTGCCCGCCACAGAGGGTAAACTCAGTAACCTAACCAATCACTCACCCATTCGCAACGGGAGGCCCCACTTGACACAGCAGATTCCCCTCAACACCCTGCTGGGAGATCGCTACAAAGTCACCGCGCACCTGCTCGACACAGCCAGCGGCGACGCCGTGCTAGACGGCCTTGATACGGTACTCGGCCGCAAGGTCTCCATCCTTGTAGCTGCCCCCGACCACAATCGTCTGCTGGTCACCAATGCCCGCAACTCCAGCACGCTTTCCCGTTCCGCTGTGCAGGTGCTCGACCTGGGCAACCACAGCGAGCGCACCTACCTGATTACCTCCCATTCCCGCCCCGACACCCTGCTCGACATACTCCTGACCGAGGGCGGCAGCAACTCCGCTGAAGAGTTCGGCGAAGAAATCTTTGGCGACACCGGCTCTATGACCGCCCCCAATACCTACGTGGTGGCTAAGGAAAAAACCGCTGAGCAGGGTCAGGACGCCGGCGCGGCAGCAGGTGCCGCAACGGTAGCGGGTGCAACCGCCATCTCTGCCACCCGCAACCTCTCCACCGTAGAGGAAAAACCCGCCGACGAGTTCGAAGAATACGACGCCGAAGAAGAGGGCTACTACGAGGGTGACGAGCCCACCGAACGCAACGGTGGCATGTGGGTCGTTGGTATTGCGGCCGTCCTGCTACTCGTTATCGGCGCCGGAGCCGTCTTTGCCAGCCTCGGCAGCATGGTAGATTCTGATGCCTCAAAGCAGGTACTCAACACCAACGGCAGCGCCGTAGCCACCACTGCGTCACCCAGTGCCTCAGCGAGCGCGTCCGCATCAGCCACTCCCAGCCCCACCGCTCTGCCCACCCCCAAGATTGAGGGCACCTTCACCCGCACGGTACCGTCCGCTCCCACCCTCATGGCAGAAAGCGACTCCCTACTAGGCAACCTGACCGACGGCAACACCTCTACCACCTGGCTATCCCTGGCCTTCGGGTCCGCTAACTTCGGCGGCCTCACCGATTCCTTCTACCTCTCAGCCAAGCTCGACGAGGCAACCACCGTCAACAGCATCACCATCAACCAGGTATCGGGTGTAGGTGGCGCCTTCACCGTCTACGCCAACGACTCAGCCTCTGTTCAGGGAGCTACAGAAATCGGCTCCGGTAGCTTCGCAGCCACCGGTGACACTACCGTCCAGCTCAATAAGGATGCCCAGGCCGGTAAGACCAAATACATCATCGTTAAGTTCACCAGCGCACCGCAGCTGAGCCAGCCCATCGTATCGGGCTACGTCTACGGCCTGCGACTGGCAGAAATTTCCGTCAAGTAACAGCACATCTACCGCCGGCGGGTGGGTTGGGAATAAACCCCACCCACCCGCCGTTCCATACCCATAGCGCACCAAACCAACACCAAGGAGAACAATGACCGAGAACGCACTCGGCGGCCTCTTCGGCGGCGCCGCTGCCGGCCTCAACCTGGCAGGCTCAGCCACCGCTACCGCCCCCGACGCCACCGCCCAAAACGACGCCCAGACCGTTCACAACGTCATTATTGTTGGCTCAGGCCCCTCCGGCTACACTGCCGCCATCTATACCGCCCGCGCCAACCTCAAGCCCGTCCTCTTCGCCTCATCGATCTCCCCCGGCGGCGACCTGATGACCACCACCGAGGTTGAGAACTTCCCCGGCTTCATCAACGGTATTCAGGGCCCCGAGCTGATGACCAACATCGGAGCCCAGGCAGAGCGTTTCGGCGCAGATATTCGCTACGAGGACGTCGCCGAGGTTGAGCTCGAGGGTGACGTTAAGAAGGTTATTCTGACCGACGGGTCAGTTCACCTGGCGAAGACCGTCATTATTTCTACCGGTTCTGAGTACCGCAAGCTGGGTGTGGACGGTGAATCCCGTCTCTCTGGCCACGGCGTCTCTTGGTGCGCTACCTGCGACGGTTTCTTCTTCAAGGAGAAGGCGCTAGCTGTTATCGGCGGTGGCGACTCAGCCCTCGAAGAAGCCCTGTTCCTGACCGCTTTTGCGTCTAAGGTCTACCTGGTCCACCGCCGCGATTCCTTCCGCGCTTCTGAGATCATGGCCCAGCGCGCCCTGGCTCACGAGAAGATTGAGGTTATATGGGATTCGGTCGTCAAGACCATTGACGGCGACGAGAAGGTCTCTGGCCTGACCCTGTCGAATGTGAAGACCGGCGAAGAAACCACCCTGGATGTTGAGGGTGTCTTCGTTGCTATCGGCTCCGACCCCCGCACCTCCCTGGTGCAGGGCCAGCTGGACCTCACCGAAGCTGGCACCATCGCCGTAGAGGGCCGCTCTTCACGCACCTCTATTCCCGGTGTCTTTGCCGCAGGCGACGTCATCGACCCCACCTACCGCCAGGCCATCACCGCAGCCGGTTCAGGCTGCGTTGCGGCCCTGGATGCCCAGCACTATCTTGAGGCTCTCTAAGCCTCCCCTAGCCCCCTCTACGAAAGGTTATTTATCATGGCACAGCAGGTTACTGACGCTACTTTTGCTGACGAGGTTCTGAAGTCAGACAAGCCCGTCATCGTCGATTTCTGGGCTGAATGGTGCGGCCCCTGCCGCATGGTCGGCCCCATCATCGACCAGCTCGGTGAAGAGTACGGCGATAAGGTCAAGGTGCTCAAGCTCGATGTTGAGAACAACCCTGCCGCCGCAATGAAGTACGGCATTACTTCTATCCCCGCCATCTACGTCTTCAAGGACGGCGAGGTTGCCAAGCAGATCGTCGGCGCTAAGCCCAAGGCTGCCTTGGAGCAGGAGTTTGCGGAGTTCCTCAAGTAGGCCCTGCTTCTTCTCTAGATACCCCTGACAAGCCCCTCAGCTTCTTGCTGAGGGGCTTGATTGTAGCCACAGAAGGCTGCCAGAGACATCGCAGAAGAAGGTCGGAGTGTTTCACGTGAAACTCAGCAGCTTGACCGCTGTTTCCATCAAAATAGAACTGAGATCGCACTGCGGAGCAAAAGTAGGCAAGGAACCGCTCTCGATAGTTTCATGCCGGGCAACAAGGGCATGAACCTGATTGGAGAACTCCCCGGCCAGTTCAAATGTTCCCGGCTCAACATGCTCTGCAACGAAGTTGTAGCCCTCACTCAAGGCAAAAATTTGCTCCTCGTCGTTGCCCCAATATATGCGGCGCGGAGGGAGACTCATGGTTAGTTTTCACCCCACTGGCTTGTTATCTGGCGGGCTAATGCTCCAAAGCTAAGAGAGTGCAGGTCAAGTATGCCCTGGACAGGGGAAACTAGGTTTATGCCTCCTTCTTGAGTGGCTCCTTCGAGCTCATAGGTTTCAGCCTGCGCTAGAACAATTCCTACAGGTTGAAAATTTGTTGCTTCAGCCAGGTTTAGAGAAAGATTCTGCGCTGCTAGCTCAAGGTTTTCTGCTACCCAGAGAATGATGGGAGCCAAAACAGCTTGCTTCCCCAAAAGACGCGAGGCAAGGGGGGCACCAGAGAGAGCCCAGGAGGCTTTGCTTTAATCTCCTGCTGAAGCTACACGCAAGGCAAGTTCGGCTAGTGACATCGAAGAAGCTGGTGCATAGAAACGCACTCCCCGCCGCTGAGCCAGGTTTCCGTAAGGAGCGATTTTTTCAGCAATTTTTTTCAGGGTCGAGGGGAGCTTCTGGGGTGGTTGGGGTAATTCCCCACCGCTCATAGCGAGCTAACCATTGGGCTACTTCAGGACGAGCTTGAGGCAGGTTTTCTGGCAGGGTGGGGTCGAGAAGATAACGAGCTGCAGTAACAGCCCAGGGGTCTGAGCCTGGCCTGAGGGAGCAGATGAGATCATACCCATGAGCTAGTGCTATTTCGCGCAGGGTCGCAGGTTTGGGCTCCGTTTTTTCTTGGGTTATGCGGAGCAAGGTTGAGCGAGCTATACCGGCTTTTCGCGCTGTTTGGGAAGGCTGTTTAGCTGCTTCACGGATGAGTCCAGGTATATCCACATGTCCCACCCTAAAATATCTGTTACACACGTGCAACAGATGGTGAGGGTTATTCAAAAGTCCTCCCGGCCGCATAAAACACCAACCCCCGCACCACCGAAAACACCCGCCCATACGACCCAAACGGCCGCCTGAACCCAGTATGAAGAATCCGCCAGGTCTTGACGTGAGTAATCACCCGCTCAACCACCGACCGCAAACGATTCAGCACCCGATTATTCGTCTTTAGCTCCCGATTCAACCGTTGGCCAGGCCTACGCTTGGTGGGGCCGTTGTCTAGTTGGTGGGGTTGGGGTGTGGACTCCCTTATGAATAAGCCTCAAAGAAGACTGGCAACAGCAGTAAAGAACACCAGACACACGACGGATACAGAACCAGCCAGCAGCAGCTAGATCCACACACTTATCCCATCAGCTCTGATCCGGTTTACAGGAACTTTTTTCTTAAACACGTCTGGCATTGAAACGCTCCACCGCCACATCTGTGGCGGTTAACGACTTACCCACCTGCACCCCACATCCCAAGACACGGCATGAAACAAAACCAAACCATCGCCCAGTGACTCTGTCCTGTATACGTAAAGAGGGTAGAGCAAAATAACTCAAAGAGACGTATCTATCGTTCCCCTCGATACCTTATGAATTGACTTATTTTTTCTATAGCAATAGAATGCATGTGTTGCTAATCACTACGACGAAGGTATCATATAGCATTCCTCCAGCAAAGATGCTGTTATACGGAAAGGAATTATTCATGGCTATCATGAAGAAGGTCTCAACAGGTCTCACTGCCGGTCTTTTGGCTATTGGTCTTATGGGAGGTGTAGCCTCCCCTTCTTTTGCAATCACATCACCCAGTCAGGTTGCATCAGCTACCAATACACAGTCGAACATTGTGACTGAGATTCAGGTGATTGAGGGCAAATAATATAAAGTCCAGTGGAATAAGAAGGACAACTCAATCAAAAATTTATGGACCTGATGGGAAGCTGATGGGATCCACAACCATGGGCAAAGTCAAAATGCTATACCAGGCGCAGATAGGAATCCCTATTTCCCTTGATAATCCAAAACCTGGCATGGTACCTTACGCTCCGAACGCTTGTTCAATTACTCTTACAGCTGCTGGTGTTGCCAATAGTGTGCTGTGGACTGCGGCAGGCCTTACGGCCGTTGCCCCTCCAGCTGCCATTGCAGCTGCCGGAGGCGGGTTGTTGACTGGAACAATTTCGCTGTAGGTAGCATGTGGTGTTAGGAGAGTAGTAGCACTCGAAATATGGAGATAGAGAAATGCAAAAAATATACAGAAATATAAAAAGTTTTAATATTCTAAGTGCCGCTCTATCTCTTTTATTTGGTGGAATTTTCACCTCTGTTCCTGCTATAAAAACAGGTCTACCTATATTATCAGTGATTTCTGGTGTAATGATTGGCCTAAGCTTGGGATTGTTTTACCTAGGTGCACAATGGGATAATAAAACAAAGGTAAACATAATTTTTGGTTTATTAGCAACAGTTACATCTGCTGCATCTATTTCATTGGCGCTCTTAGCAGTGCAGGGAATTATATGATAATTACTGCGGTATTTCTCTAATCACTCAGGAACCAGTTCACGGGTTTTTACTAGAACCGTGAGCTGGTTTTTTAAGGCTTATTCATAAGGGAGTCCACACCCCAACCCCACCAACTAGACAACGGCCCCACCAAGCAGCAAAATATGAGCGTTAAATCTCTACAAATAACCTCAAACCAACCGGGAAGAACCGTTGCCATACCAGCGTGCAACCGGGCTCACCACCACGCTCCTAACAACCCTCACCTGGGTCAAACCAGGCCAAAAACCCCACAGACTCGCCCTGGCCCAGGGACTAAAATCACGCTAATCAGCTACCGGCACAACCTCATCCAAGAAGCCCTCGCCCACCTTTTTGAGGTCTCACAGCCAACTGTCTCACGGACGATTAGAACAATCGAGAAGGCCCTAGAAAAAGTCCTTACCCCGCTGATTCGACCTCTTAAAGAGAGCCTTAAAGCGCCTGGTTCCCTTGTGGTGGATGGCACTTTAGTTCCCATCTGGAACTGGCGTTCATTAGGTAAAACAAACTTCTCAGGCAAGCACAAACGCGCAGGATTCAATCACCACGTTATCTGCACGCTTGATGGCAGACTCCTGGCGATAACCGATCCGCTGCCTGGTGCTAGGCATGACGCCCATGCGTTCAGAGCCCACAAGCTAGATGAATTCCTGGATTCTTCGACTTTGGCGGATAAGGGCTATGTGGGCCTGGGGCTAACTACCCCGACCAAGCGTAGGCCTGGCCAACGGTTGAATCGGGAGCTAAAGACGAATAATCGGGTGCTGAATCGTTTGCGGTCGGTGGTTGAGCGGGTGATTACTCACGTCAAGACCTGGCGGATTCTTCATACTGGGTTCAGGCGGCCGTTTGGGTCGTATGGGCGGGTGTTTTCGGTGGTGCGGGGGTTGGTGTTTTTGGCTGCTGGTCGGACCTTATGAATAAGCCTCCAGGTTCGCTGCGAAACTGCTGGATTGTCGGCTGGTGTGAATCGACCTTGTGAGCGACAGCGAACCAGGCTAGGTGATAGGCAATGAGCACGAACCTACAGAACCCCTTTTGAATAAACCTCACGGTGCTACGCAGTTTCTAACTATAGATAAGAGAAACTCCAGCATCGCCATAGATTGAATCTAGATTTGTTGGGCACGAAGTAAACATACGAGAAAAACAAATACTTCAATAAAGGCAACAAATATCCATACGGATAGGGCTATAAAAAATAATTTTTTAGACATATTATCAACCTCCATACATGACACATATTCAGCAAAGGGTGGTTCAAAAATCGGGTGATGTTTCACATGAAACGGCAAAAAATCTCGAAGTTTATACAAACTCAACCTTTATGGGGTGCTTTTAAGATTCTAGAGGGTCTTTTCCAGAATCATGGATTGACGAGCTCTCCCGACCACTTTCTGGGGCGCTTCAAATCTGGCCGACTGCCCAGGAGCAAAAGAAGAACCGTATAACTCCATGGGCTGGGCTAAACTATCACCCACTGCTGATTTACCGCCAGAAGATATATCACCTTTACTAGCAGCAGGTTTATTTTTAGAATTTCCCACTTTAGGCTTTTCCTTAATAACTACACGACGCACAATGACGACAAAGGCAAGAAACATCAAACCGGAAATAATGAAAACGCCAAACCAGGAAATAAATTCATAGAAAAAATTCACCATTATCACCTCCTCGTGATACCCCCAGCATAGAACAACCTCCCTCATCCAAACCCCACACAATATTTACTGCGAGTTAGAGAAATCAGAGTCTCCCCACGAGAAGGGATCAGATTAGTTCCGATCGTATACGCACACATCAAGGAAATCAGGAGAATTTTGGTCCCTACCGCAAAAACTGGAGCTCTGGAAGCCAATCTCAGCGCCTAACGTGGCTTAATCGGCATTCGAGTAAGTTGTACCCTCTTTAAAGTCCTCAGGTGGCCGTACAGCGCTTTTTTACCTCTCCGCAAGCCCAAAAAACCTAGATTTCCACTTAGGGGCGCCCCCCTATACGTCATGTTTCACGTGAAACATAAAGAAGCGGTACCTGCACTTCGAACAGGTACCGCTTCCAGGTCTCATAGGCAGGCCAACCAGTCCAAACTGACTGCTCCCCTATTTTTTCTTGAGCTTGGGATCAATGATGTCAAGAATTCGGTTGAGGTCATCCACCGAGGCGAACTCAATGGTCATCTTGCCCTTACGGGCTCCCAGATTAATTTTGACGTTGGTATCCAGCTTGTCTGCGAGGGCATCTGCCAGATAGTCCAGTCGTTCAGAGTGATCCTGAACCTTGGCACCCTTCTTGGTGCGCTCGGGCTCAACCGAAGATCCTGCAGCTACGAGCTCTTCAACGGCACGCACAGACAAACCCTCATTGACGATTTTCTGAGCCAGAGTCTCAATATCAGCAGCCTTTTTCAACCCCAGCAGGGCACGGGCATGGCCAGAAGAAATGGTACCGGCGGCAACCCGGCGCTGCACCAAGGCAGGTAGCTTCAGCAGGCGGATAGTATTTGAAATCTGCGGGCGAGAACGACCGATACGCTGGGCTAGCTGTTCCTGGGTGGTTCCAAACTCTTCCAAGAGCTGCTGGTAGGCGGCAGCTTCTTCAATGGGGTTAAGCTGCGACCGGTGCAGGTTCTCCAGCAGGGCGTCCCGCAGCAGGTCTTCGTCCTGGGTCTCACGAATAATCGCCGGAATAGTGGTCAGGCCCGCGCGCTGGGTAGCGCGCCAGCGACGCTCACCCATAATAAGCTCGTACTTTTCAGCGCCGCCCTCCCGGCTGGGGCGCACAACAATCGGTTGCAGTACGCCGATTTCCTTGATGGAATGCACCAGCTCCTGCATATCGTGCTCGTCAAAGTCGGTACGGGGCTGCTTACGGTTAGGGTGAATATCGGTGACGTTGAGGGTAGCAAAATCGGCACCGGGCACAGGTACCAGACCATCACCTGCAGCGGCAGTCTCATCGCCAAAGAAGAAATCGACAGGACGCCGGGAACCGGTTGCGGTGCGCAGGGCAGCTCCCATGTCTGCCCGCTTCTTCTTTGATGTTTCACGTGAAACGCTCTTCTGGGCGGGGGCAGGAGCCTCTACACCTAGATCCAAATCTAGCTGTTCATTCTCTACCGACTCGGTGCTTTTCTGCTCCACCGGGGGCTTAGCGCTCTCTGGAATGAGAGCTCCCAATCCACGACCTAGACCGCGTTTCTTCTCTGCCACGTTGACCTCCGTACTCAAAAGTTTTCCTCACCCAAGTCTAGTGGAGTCAGCTCCCCCGCATAGACCAACGGCGCCCTGTTCAAACGCAGGGCGCCGTTTATTTATAAAACACATCCAAACCATCCTAGAAAAGGTGTTTATACTCTTTTGCCATCTCCATAGCAGCCTTCAGATAGGCCACGGCACCGGGTGATGCGGGGTCATAGCTCATCACGGTTTGCTGGTAGCTGGGAGCTTCAGAGATGCGCACAGAGCGGGGGATAGCGGTTTCAAGTACCTGTTCAGGGAAGTGTTCACGTACTTCGTCAGCCACCTGAGATGAGAGGTTGGTGCGGCCGTCGTACATGGTGAGCAAGATAGCGCTGATGTGCAGCTCAGAGTTGAGGTGCTTTTGAATCATGCCAATATTTTTGAGCAGCTGGCTCAGACCTTCCAGGGCGTAGTACTCACACTGAATGGGAATGAGCACCTCCCGGGCCGCGCAGAAGGCATTGATGGTGAGCAGCCCCAGGGAAGGCGGGCAGTCGATAAAGATATAGTCCAGACGCGGCAGCCCGGCAGCTTCTCGAGCGGCAGCATAATCAGAGACAGCGGTCTTCAAACGGGTCTCTCGAGCCACCATAGAAACCAGCTCAATCTCAGCTCCCGCAAGATCGATATTAGCTGGAGCGCACCAGAGGTTTTCGATATCGGGGCAGGGCTGCACAATGTCTGCCAGGGGCTTGTCATCGATCAGCACATCGTAGGTAGAGGGAACCTCCACCCCGTGTTCTATGCCCAGCGCGGTCGAGGCATTACCCTGGGGGTCGTTATCTATGACCAGCACATTCATGCCCTTGAGGGCGAGCGCCGCGGCAAGGTTCACTGCGGTTGATGTTTTACCCACCCCGCCCTTCTGGTTAGAGATGGTGAAGATGCGGGTTTCTCGGGGGCGGTTGAGGGTTTCGCTGGCTAGCTCTTCGAACTGCTGTTTGGCCGAGCGAGCCTGCTGGGTGATGGGATTATTCTGAGCGGCCGCAGCGTCAGTGCGCTCCAACTTTTCACGTGTTTCACGTGAAACATGTGAGCCGCGGTCAGGCTTAGCTAGGGCGTTCTGGGGTTCAGGTGGCAGCCCAAAATCGGGGATGTTGGAGATGGTAGACACCGGCTATGCTCCCTCGGTAGGTGTGGTGGTCTCGCTTATCTAAGGTTACCCGCTCTCTCCCACCTCTCGAAACATCGAAAAATAAACACCATAATTAAGTTGTTTTACAGATAAAAACCCGTGTTTCACGTGAAACACTTTGCACACCCCTATAATCACTGACCATGATCACCATTCGCAGACCCCTCCCCACGACGCCCAGACCCTAGCAGCCCTGCCTGCCACCACCTATGCACAGACCTTCAACTACTACCTACCCGAAGACCTAGAGCACTACCTCTCCACCACCTATACCACCGAAAACTACCTCGCCTATCTCGCAGCCCCCCGCACCGCCATCTGGCTGGCAGAAGATACGGACGCCCCCCACTGGGCTACGTCATGGCAGGCTCTGCTGGCCTCCCCCACCCTGATTGCAGCAACCAGGACGGTGAACTCAAACGCCTCTACGTCTTAGCGAACCAGCAGGGCTCAGGGCTGGGCACCAGACTGTTGGAGACAGCCCTGGAGTGGCTGGAGGGCGAGTACCCCCGCCGTTCCCTCTGGCTGGGGGTCTGGTCTGAAAACTACGGTGCCCAGCGCCTCTACCAGCGCTACGGCTTTGCACGTGTTGGTGACTACTACTTCACGGTCGGTTCCACTCAAGACTACGAGTTCATTTTCAGAAGAGACCCCCGATAGGTTCCACATAAAAAGCCCGGCTTCCCTCTACGGGGAAGCCGGGCTGTGCCGTCCTGGTCTAAAGCCTAGAGGCTTACTCGCACCACGGTGGTGGGCTCTTCGAGCAGGGTCTCGCCAGCGACCAGAATTTCGGTCTCGCGAGCGCCGTACTTGTTGAGTTTCTTCTTAGCCTTGGTGATCTCGTCAGCCGCGCTACGGCCCTTGAGGGCCAGCAGCTGGCCGGTGCCGCGCAGAATCGGCAGGGTGATGTCCAGCAGGCCTACCAGGGCAGAAACGGCGCGGGCGGTCACGTAGTCAGCCTCGATCTGCCCCACGGCCTGCTCGGCGCGGGAACGCAGGATCTTGACGTTATCCAGCCCGAGGTCGTCCACAACCTCGGTCAGCCAGATGACGCGGCGCTCCAGGGGCTCGATGAGGGTCAGTTTGAGGTCGGGGCGGGCAATGGCCAGGCAGAGGCCGGGGAGGCCCGCTCCTGAGCCCACGTCGGCGACGCGGGCGCCGTCCTCGATGAACTCCTCAACCACAGCGCAGTTGAGCACGTGGCGCTCCCAGAGGCGGGGAACCTCACGGGGGCCAATCAGGCCGCGCTCAATGCCGCTGGTAGCCAGGTGCTCCACGTAGCGCTCTGCCAGAGGCAGGCGGTCACCGAAAATCTGGTCGGCAGCTACCAGGGCAGGGCCAGCAAGTTCGGGAAGGTCGGTGGTTGCTTCGCTCATGGTTTAGTCCTCCGCCGGCATGATGACGATGTGACGGTCGGGGCCAGCGCCTTCTGACTCTGAGTAGAGGCCGTGGGCTGCCACGATGTCGTGCACGAGTTTACGCTCGTAGGAGCCCAGGGGCTCCAGATGCACCTCGTCGCCGGTTTCTTTGACGCGGGAAATGGCGGTCTCTGCCATGTCAACGAGGGCCTTCTGGCGGCCGGCACGGTGCTCAGCGATGTCCAGAATCAGGCGGGTGCGCTGGCCGGTGGCGGCCAGTACCGAGAGGCGCACGAGCTCCTGCAGGGCGTCCAGCACTTCGCCGTCCTCGCCCACGAGGGCGGCGAGCTCGGTGTTGTTGCCATCCTCGGTCACAACCGAGAGGTAGGTGCGGCCGTTGCGCACCTCGATGTCGATGTCGCCGTCGATGTCTGCGATGTCGAGAAGTTCTTCGAGGTAGTCGGCGGCGATGTCGCCTTCGTCCTCAAAGCCCTGCTCTGCGGCGTCTTCAAGGACGCTGTCTGCGGCGGTTTCTTCGTAGGCTTCAGTCATGGGTTCCTCCTGTAGCTGCCGCTATTTCTTCTTGTTCTGCTGCTTTTGGCGCTTCTTGCTCATAGGCTGCTGACGCTGACCGCGGTTGGCACGCTCACGCTGGGCTTCGAGCTCAGCTTCGTGCTCTTCCTTGGTCTTACCAACGGGGGGCAGACCCTTGGCGGCGCGACGCTCGTTGAGCTCACGCTCGGCCTGAGAGCCGGGAGTGGGGTTGTTCTTGATGACCCAGTACTGCTGGCCCAGTGACCAGAAGTTGGAGACGGTCCAGTAGACGAGAACGCCCAGGGGGAAGTTGATACCCGAGATAGCGAAGATGAGGGGCAGTACGTAGAGCATGATCTGCTGCTGGCGGTACATGGGGGACTGCTTGGCGACGTCCGACATGTTCTTCGCAGAGAGCTGCTTGGTGATGTAGAACTGGGTAGCGCTCATGAGCACAACCATGATGGCGGCGATGATGATGGTGGCGGTGTGGTTGCCGTTGCCGGGGTTCATCATGGTGGAGAAGAGGGGGGCACCGAAGATGTAGGCGTCGTTGAACTGCTCAATTTTGGCGTTGTCGAGCACCAGAATACCGGTGTTGTTAGCCGCTGCGGTGGGTACGCCGTTGAGCACCTGGAAGAGGCCGAAGAAGATGGGCATCTGCACCAGGATAGGCATGCAGGAAGCCAGCGGGTTGGAGCCGGTCTTGCGGTAGAGTTCCATCTGCTCCTGGGCCATGGCCTGGCGGGAGAGCTGGTCGGTTTTGCCCTTGTACTTAGCCTGAAGCTTGGCCAGTTCGGGTTGCAGCTCCTGCATGCCGCGCATGGCCTTGATCTGCTTCATGAAGAGCGGGATGGTGAGGGTTCGCATGACCAGGGTCAGGCCGATGATAGCCAGTACCCAGGTGACGCCGGACGCGGGGTCCATGCCGATGGCGGTGAAGAGTTCGTGGAATGCCCAGAGAATCGCCGAGACGATCCATTTGAAGGGCCAGAGAATGATGTCGAACATAGTTCTCTCCCTGGCTCGGGTGTGTGAGCCGGTTGTGGTGGACTGTAGCCAGTACCTGTTAGTGGTTCAGGTGCTGGTGCGGGTGGTTTAGAAGTATTATTTTGGGTTCGGTGCCGGGTGCGAAGGTACGTCGCCCGGATGGAACCGGGTCGAGGCCTCCGGTGGCCCAAGGATGGCAGCGCAGTAGGCGGCGGACGGTCAGTGAGAGGCCGCGTATGGCGCTGTGGGTGGTGAGCGCTTCGAGCCCGTAGGCTGAGCAGCTCGGATAGTACCGGCAGACGTTGCCGTAGAGCGGCGAGACGATGGCGCGGTAGACCTTGATGAAAGCGATGAGGACGTTCTGGGGCAGGGTGATAGCTGCCTGAACGATGGTGGTGGGGACGACGAATTCGTGGGGGGCCTTATCTAGCAGGACGTCTTCGTCCGCGGGTGCCCCGGCGGGGTGCTGGTGGGAGGTGCCCATGGGTTAGAGCTCCTCTCGGGCGGTGGCACCGAGTTTTTTGAGGGTGGTGGCCAGCGCGCTGGTCAGATCTGTTTCGAGGTCAGTGTAGGGGGCGGACGCTGCCGGCGGCAGGGCTCGCACAACCACACGGTAGCCGGTGGGGTTTTCGGCGACGAAGGGGGCTATGATGTCGCGGAGGCGTCGCTTGGTTTTGTTGCGGGTAACGGCGTTACCGACGGCCTTGGAGACGATGAAACCGATGATGGTTGGTTCTTCGCCTGTTTTGGCTGTATATAGAACTAAGTTCCGACGCCCTGAGCGGGCGCCGGAACGTGTAGTTGCTGAGAATTGAGCCGAAGCTCGCATCCGGTGCTGTTGTGCCAGCACGTAGTCTCCTTTGTCTTTTCGGTCGTCTCTCGGCGGGCTGCGTAATCACGCTGGCCTGCACAAGGGGCTAGGCCGAGGCGAGGAGATATGAAGCCTTATGCTGAGAGGCTTGCGCGGCCCTTTGAACGACGGTTCGCGAGGATGGCGCGGCCTGCACGGGTGCGCATGCGAAGACGGAAGCCGTGCTTCTTGGCGCGGCGGCGGTTATTCGGCTGGAAAGTCCGCTTACTCATTTGGTTACTCCAAAAATGGTTGGTACGGGGGCCAACCTTTCAACAGTTCTTCGAACAGGTTGACGCTTCTTGCTCGTGTGTTAGCTCCGCCGCTGAGGGGCAGATATCAGGCCTTAGATATAGGCATAGTCCTAGCACACTTTGACTAAACAACTCTAGAAGAGGTTGCGATATAAGGTCAAGCCCGCTAGGGGTAGGTCTTTAATCACAGGTAGGTGGGAGAGTTTGCCCACACCTGTGGATAGCTTGCGAGCGCGCTCGCCCTAGCGAGAGTTATCCACAGGCGCACCGGGGAAAGTTGTAAGTTACAAAAACTGCGGCTTTGAGCTAGCGGTGCGCGGTTTAATCACATACTGTAAACAGGTACTCCCCTCGTTAAATCACAAGTTTTCCACCCTGTGGATAACATGGTGATAAATCGGTGGGCCCTGCGGCTAAGCTGTGGGTAAGTTTTTTTGCGTGACCTGAGATTAAAGGAGAGCCAGTGGGCGATTATATGGACCCGGAGCTTCAGAAGAAGTGGATGCACCTGGTAACCCTGTTGCGGGCAGATAACTCGGTGGCTCAGCGTCACCGCGCACATATTGGCCTGGCTCAGCCTCACGCTTTTATGGGTAATGTGCTGCTGATTGCAGTGCCGAGCGAGTTTACCCGCGATATTTTTCAGCACGAGTTGAAGGAGATCCTGCAGGAGGCTATTACCGCGACCTTTGGACAGGGGGTGACTGAGGCTTTCATTATTGATACCAGCCTCGAGAATTCTCCTGAGAAGGTAGCGATGCCCACAACGGAGCGTCCTGCTGCTCTGTCTTTCCCTGTGCCCGCTGAGCGGGAGCCGGCTTCCCGCGCCGGTTTCGACGAAGCTGCCCACCAGCGTCCGGACGCTACCCCCGCCTTTGGGCAGGCACCGGCAGCTCTCGAGTTTGCCCAGGTCAACCATGAGGTAGAGCCCCTTGAAGAGCCTGTTGAGGCAGGGGAGCTGGTCGAGGCCCCCGCGGAGCCGGGGGACGTAAAGACTTGGGACTCCACCGCGCGCCTGAACCCCAAGTACACCTTCGATAGCTTTGTGATTGGCCAGTCCAACCGTTTTGCCCACGCGGCTGCCTTCGCGGTGTCCGAAACCCCGGCGTCTGCCTACAATCCCCTCTTTATCTACGGTGGCTCGGGCCTGGGTAAGACCCACCTGCTGCACGCCATCGGCCACTACGCCAAGAGCCTCTACCCCGGTTTGCGGGTACGCTACGTGAACTCTGAGGAGTTCACCAACGACTTCATCAATTCCATTCGCGACAACAACGGTATTACCTTTAAGCAGATTTACCGCAATGTCGACATGCTCCTAATCGACGATATTCAGTTCCTGGCTGGGAAAGATAGCACCCAGGAAGAGTTCTTCCATACCTTCAACGCCCTGCACAACCACCAGAAGCAGGTGGTCATTACCTCTGATTTGCCGCCCAAGCAGCTGACCGGTTTTGCAGAGCGTATGCGCTCGCGCTTTGAGTGGGGTTTGATTACCGATGTTCAGCCGCCGGAGCTCGAAACCCGTATCGCGATTCTGAGTAAGAAGGCCCAGAACGAGGGTCTTGATGTGCCCGATGATGTGATGGAATATATTGCCTCGCATATCTCCACCAACATTCGTGAGCTGGAGGGCGCACTGATTCGTGTGACCGCTTTTGCTTCTTTGCAGGGGCAGCCGGTGGACATGCAGCTGGCGGAGCAGGTGCTCAAGGATCTGCTGCTGGACGACGGTGCCCAGGAGATCACAGCATCGCAGGTGTTGCAGGCGACGGCAGAGTACTTTGATGTGACGATTGATGATCTGCGTTCGAAGTCCCGTAGCCGTACTCTGGTGAACGCGCGTCAGATTGCCATGTATCTCTTGCGAGAGCTCACCGATATGTCGCTGCCCCGTATCGGGCAGGAGCTGGGCGACCGCGACCATACCACCGTGATGTACGCAGATCGCAAGATTCGTAACCTCATGGCGGAGCGTCGACCTATCTTTAACCAGGTCACAGAGCTTACCAACCGTATTAAGCAGGGGTCGCGCGACGCATCCTAACCCTAAAAGGCCTAGTCACAAGGTTGTGGATAACTTTGAGACTTAAGGGGTTTTAATGTGGATGTTAAGTGCATGAATATGCAAAGTCTGTGCAGTTCGATAATTGCATAAATATCCATCCACTATTCATTCACAGTGGAGACAGGTTTTCTGCACAGGCGCCCCACAAGTATTTGGTTGAGATTCCGGGCCCAAACGGGGTTTTCCACAGTTTTCACAAGGGTTATTAACACTACGATTCTTAAAGAAAAAACGTCAAATAACAAAAAATCTGTGTTTATGCTGCCGGGCGGGGTTGGGCTCTTGTAATTACAGAAAAACAGCTTTGGTACCGAGGTAGTCCGGTAGACTGGACACCTGAACTGTGCCCGCTTAAGGGCTTCTCATGTTTAAAGCTTTGGAAGGTGCTCCGGTGAAATTTACTGTCGAACGCGATACTTTGGCTGAGGCCGTCAGCTGGACTGCCCGCTCCCTCTCCCCCCGTCCACCTGTACCTGTACTCTCTGGCCTGCTCATCAAGGCAGCGGCCGGTGATGTGTCTATCGCCAGCTTCGACTACGAGACCTCAGCTAAGCTCAACATCGCAGCCGATATCGCTGAAGAGGGCGAAGCCCTGGTATCTGGCCGTCTGCTTGCCGACATCTGCCGTTCGCTGCCCAAGTCTGATGTACTCTTTGAGCTGCGTGAGGGCAAGGTTCACCTCTCCTGCGGTTCTTCTAACTTCAACCTCTCCTCCATGCCTGTAGCTGACTACCCCGAGCTGCCTGCCCTCCCTGCAGTATCAGGTACCGTTGAGGGCTCTGAATTCGCTAAGGCTGTTACCCAGGTGTCTGTAGCAGCCTCCAAAGACGACACCCTGCCGATTCTGACCGGTGTACGCATGGAAATCGAGGGTGACCAGATCACCTTGCTCGCAACTGACCGCTACCGTCTGGCCATGCGCGAGCTGACCTGGAACCCCGCAGATGCTTCTATCTCAACTGCTGCGCTAGTCAAGGCCAAGACTCTTTCTGAGGTCGCCAAGACCCTGGGCGGTGCAGGGGAACTGTCCATCGCCCTGTCAGATGCCCACGAGCTCATTGGCTTTGAATCTGACTCCCGCCGCACCACCAGCTTGCTGGTCGACGGCGAATACCCTAAGATTCGTTCCCTCTTTCCCGAAGTCACCCCCGTCCACGCGATCGTCCGCACCTCAGACCTGATGGAAGCCGTCCGCCGTGTCTCCCTGGTCGCTGAGCGCAACACTCCCGTCCGCCTGGCCTTCAGCCAGGGCCAGGTCACCCTGGACGCCGGCACCGGCGAGGACGCCCAGGCAACAGAGGTGTTGCAAGCCCACCTGCACGGCGAGGACATCACCGTAGCCTTCAACCCCAGCTACCTCTCTGAGGGTCTGCACACCTTCGCAGCCAACAAGTTCGTGCGCTTCTCCTTCACCGACCCCCGCAAGCCCGTTGTGCTCTCTGAACAGGACGACTGGCAGGCTGAGGACGAGAAGAACTACCACTACCTGCTCATGCCTATCCGCCTGCAGAACCAGTAAAACCGCAGGTCAAACCGCTATCTCAAGGAGGGCGCGCTGTACATCGACCACCTTTCGTTGATGGACTACCGCACCTACCAGCTCCTGGCTCTCCCCCTCACCCCCGGCGTCACCGTCTTTCTCGGGTCAAACGGAGTGGGCAAAACCAATATCGTTGAAGCCATTGACTACACCGCGCAGCTGGCTTCTCACCGGGTTAGTCAGGACGCCCCGCTGGTACGTGTGGGCGCTGACCGCGCCTACATCCGCACCCGCACGGTCCGCGGCAACCAGCAGACCGTTCTTGAGTTTGAACTAGCCCCCGGTAAAAGCAACCGGGTGCGCATCAACCGGGCGGCTCCCGTTCGTGCCCGTGAAGCCCTGGGCGTTACCCGCACCGTGCTCTTCTCACCCGAGGATTTGCAGCTGGTGAAGGGAGACCCCGCCGGGCGGCGCCGTTTTCTTGATGATTTGGCGGTATCTCTGCGCCCCTCTGTTGCCGCCTACCGGGCGGACTATGAGCGGGTTTTGCGCCAGCGGAATTCCCTGCTCAAGTCCATGCGCTCGCGGCGCAGCACCGGGCCAGAGGATGCCTACACCCTGGAGGTCTGGAACAAGCAGCTAGCGGACGCCGGTGCCCACCTCTTGCAGGCCCGGCTGCGAACCCTGGCCCTGCTTCTGCCGCAAATACAGAGGGCCTATACCGAGCTCACGGACGGCTCCAAGAGCGTGAGCCTGGTGTACGACTCTACTGTTTTCCCGCCAATTTCAGCTAACCTTCTGCCGACTGCCGCTCTGATGGGGGTAGATGATTTGCGGGAGGCTATGCTGCGCGGTTTTGCCGATAAGCAGCGGGAAGAGCTGGAGCGCGGCGTGACCCTGGTGGGACCCCACCGCGATGACCTTGCCCTGGAACTCGGTGGCATCCCGGTCAAGGGTTTTGCCTCGCACGGGGAAAGCTGGTCTTATGCCCTGGCTCTGAAACTGGCCTCCTGGTACGTGCACCTGGCAGATAACGATGCCCCCGGTGCCTCCCCCATCTTGATTCTTGATGACGTCTTTGCTGAGCTCGATACTGCCCGCCGCCATAAGCTGGGCGCTATTGTTGCCGGTGCTGAGCAGGTGTTGGTGACCTGCGCTGTCGCCAGCGATATTCCGGAGGAGCTGGGCCATATCACCCTGGTGCGGGTGGAACCTGGCCGAGCCTGGGTAGACCCTTCGCCACTAGTTAATATTCTAGAAAAGGAATAAATTGTTGTGCGGGATAATATGGCTCAAACGGAATATGGTGCGGAGGCTGTAGACGCCCCCCATGCCCTACTCAGCCGCATCCGGGCTGCCAAAGAAGCCCGCGGCGAACACCGGGTGCAGGGCGCTGCCGGTCGGAAAATTATCAAGGACTTCGGCCGTGCGATGAACGCTGAGCCCGGCACCAAAGTACGCCGCTATGCCTCAACAGAACCTACCGGCCAGCTGGGCGGCTACACCGGAGCCGGCCCAAGTGCTCGCGACCCGCAGAGCCTCGGCGGCCTGCTCGACCGCGTCATTATGGAGCGGGGCTGGACCACTCCCCTGGCGGTTTCCTCAGTCATGGCTCGCTGGGGCAAACTGGTTGGCCCCCAAATCGCCTCGAAAGCTACCCCCGAGAGTTTTGAGGACGGGGTGATGACCGTCCGCTGCGAATCAACCGCCTGGGCCGTGCAGATTCGCCAGATGAAATACGACATCATGCGCCGCTTCAACGGGGAGCTGGGGGACGATGTCGTCAAAGACGTGCGCGCCTTTGGGCCAGCAGCCCCCTCCTGGAAAAAAGGACGGCGGGTTGCCCCCGGCGGGCGCGGCCCCCGCGATACCTACGGGTAGAAAACCCAGGGGTGCAAATTACAAAAATCGTTTCTGTGCCTCTGACCCCCTGACCCTGTGAGAACCCACAGCATCGGGGTTCCGGGCGCTCTAGCAGCGAGCTAGGGCTCTTCTGGCCCTAAGTACCCCTCTAAAACATCACAAAACAGGTTCAAAAATAGCCCTGTGCGGTAGAATTGAGAGCAGAATACGCGCGCCTGCCCGCCCGTACAGCAGCCCCACCCCGCCGCCTCGAGTGCGGGCGTCCGCGCTGAACGTCCGCCGGTGCGAGACCGACCATGCAAGGAGCCTAACTACCTGTGGCAACTGAAGAAACCTCCCACGAATACGGCGCCGCCGACATCACGGTCCTCGAAGGCCTTGAAGCTGTGCGCAAGCGCCCCGGTATGTATATCGGTTCAACCGGCGAACGCGGCCTGCACCACCTGGTCTACGAAGTCGTTGATAACTCCGTCGATGAGGCCCTGGCAGGGCACGCCGACCTGATTGAGGTCGTCATTCAGAAGGACGGCGCAGTACGAGTTGCCGACAACGGGCGAGGCATTCCCGTCGATGAACACCCCACCGAAAAGAAGCCCACCGTCGAGGTCGTCATGACCATCCTGCACGCCGGTGGTAAGTTCGGCGGCGGCGGCTACGCGGTCTCCGGCGGCCTGCACGGCGTGGGTATCTCCGTTGTTAATGCGCTCTCGACCAAGGTCGAAACCGAGGTGCGCCGTCAGGGCTACAAGTGGCACATCAGCTACGCCAACGGTGGACACACCGTCAAGCCCCTTACCCGCGGGGAGGCCACCGACGAAACCGGCACCACTCAAACCTTCTACCCTGACCCCGAAATCTTCGAAACCGTTGAGTTCGACTTCGAGACCCTGCGCGCCCGCTTCCAGCAGATGGCCTTCCTGAACAAGGGCCTGGCCATCCAGCTCACCGACGAACGTGAGCTGCACGAGGGCGACGAAGTCACCGGCGAAGAGAAGCTCGAGAAGTTGCCCCTCAACCAGGTAGGCGCCGACGCCAACGGCTGCAAGACCGTCACCTACATGTACAAGGACGGCCTCTTCGACTACGTGAACTTCCTGAACACCTCCAAGAAGCTCACCACCGTGCACGATGACATCATCGCCTTCGAAACCGAAGATTCCGACCGCATGATGAGCCTGGAAGTGGCCATGCAGTGGACCACCGCCTACAAGGAATCGGTACACACCTACGCCAACACCATCAACACCCACGAGGGCGGCACCCACGAAGAGGGCTTCCGTACCGCTCTAACCACCCTGATCAACCGCTTCGCCCGCGACAACAAGCTGCTGCGCGAGAAGGACGACAACCTCACCGGTGAGGATGTTCGCGAAGGTCTGACCGCAGTGGTCTCCGTCAAGATTTCCGAGCCCCAGTTTGAGGGCCAGACCAAAACCAAGCTGGGTAACTCCGAAGCCAAGGCTTTCGTTCAGCGCGAGACCATGGACCAGCTAGGCGACTGGCTGGAGCGTAACCCCGGTACCGGTAAGGAAATCGTCCGCCGCGCTATCACCGCAGCCCAGGCCCGCCTGGCTGCCCGCAAGGCCCGCGAAACCACCCGCCGCAAGGGCCTGCTCGAAACCGGCTCCATGCCCGGCAAGCTCAAGGACTGCTCCTCCAAGGACCCCTCAATTTCAGAGATTTACCTGGTGGAGGGTGACTCTGCGGGCGGTTCAGCTGTGCGCGGCCGCAACCCCGAAACCCAGGCCATTCTGCCCCTGCGTGGTAAGGTGCTGAACGTCGAGCGCGCTCGCCTCGACCGCGCCCTGTCTAACGCTGAAATCCAGTCACTGATTACCGCCTTCGGTACCGGCATCGGTGAGGACTTCGACATCGAGAAAGCCCGCTACCACAAGGTCGTCCTGATGGCTGATGCGGACGTGGACGGCCAGCACATCACCACCCTGCTGCTGACCCTGCTCTTCCGCTACATGCGTCCGCTCATCGAAGCCGGCTACGTCTACCTGGCCCAGCCCCCGCTCTACCGCATCAAGTGGTCTAATGCCCCGCACGACTACGTCTTCTCTGACGCCGAGCGCGACGCTGCCCTGGAAGCCGGCTACGCCAAGAACCAGCGCATCCCCAAGGATAACGGCATCCAGCGCTACAAGGGTCTGGGCGAGATGGACTACACCGAGCTCTGGGACACCACTATGGACCCCGAGCGTCGCACCCTGCTACAGGTCAAGATGGAAGACGCTGCCGCGGCTGACCAGATCTTCTCCGTGCTGATGGGTGAGGACGTCGAGGCTCGCCGAGAATTCATCCAGCAGAATGCAAAGGATATCCGCTTCCTTGATATCTAGGGCTTTTTAGTGTGAATTAAGCGCTATATAGCCAATATGGAATATAAAAATCAAGGACGAAAAACGAGGAACTTATGAGCGACGAGAACACCACCAGCTCACCCCAGCCCGTCGAGGGCGATATCGTTGCAACCGACGCAACCCCGGCACCTGCCGGCGGCAACGTTGAAGTTGTAGACCTGCGCTCCGAGATGGAGCGCTCCTACCTGGACTACGCTATGGCTGTCATTATCGGCCGTGCCCTGCCCGATGTGCGTGACGGCCTCAAGCCTGTGCACCGCCGCGTCATCTACGCCATGTACGACGGTGGCTACCGCCCCGAGCGTTCCTTCAACAAGTGCGCCCGCGTGGTTGGCGAAGTCATGGGGCAGTACCACCCCCACGGCGATGCCGCTATCTACGACACCCTGGTGCGCCTGATTCAGGACTGGGTCATGCGCTATCCCCTGGCCCTCGGTCAGGGTAACTTTGGCTCCCCCGGTAATGATGGCGCAGCAGCTCCCCGTTACACCGAAACCAAGATGGCCCCCCTGGCCATCGAAATGGTACGAGATATCACCGAGGATGCCGTCGACTTCCAGCCCAACTATGACGGCAAGAACCAGGAACCGGTCGTCCTGCCCTCCCGCATCCCCAACCTGCTGGTCAACGGCTCATCGGGTATCGCAGTCGGTATGGCCACCAACATTCCGCCCCACAACCTGCGCGAGGTAGCCGACGGTGTGCAGTGGTTCCTGCAGAACCCCGAAGCCTCCAATGAAGAGCTGCTCGAAGCCCTCATTGCCCGCATCAAAGGCCCTGACTTCCCCACCGGCGCAACCATCCTGGGACACAAGGGTATCGAGCAGGCCTACCGCACCGGCCGTGGCTCCATCACCATGCGCGCTGTGGTCAACGTCGAAGAAATCCAGGGCCGCACCTGCCTGGTCGTCACCGAACTGCCCTACCAGGCCAACCCTGATAACCTGGCCATCAAGATTGCCGAACTGGTCAAGGACGGCAAAATCACCGGCATCGCTGACCTGCGCGACGAAACCTCCGGCCGTACCGGCCAGCGCCTGGTGATCGTCCTCAAGCGCGACGCTGTGCCCAAGGTGGTGCTGAACAACCTCTACAAGCACACCCAGCTGCAGGAAAACTTCTCAGCCAACATGCTGGCGATTGTGGACGGCGTGCCCCGCACCCTCTCCCTGGACGCCTTTATTCGCCACTGGGTCAACCACCAGCTCGAAGTCATCGTCCGCCGTACTCGCTACCGTCTGCGTCAGGCTGAAGAAGAAGCGCATATCCTACGCGGCCTGCTCAGGGCCCTCGATGCCCTCGACGAGGTCATCGCCCTGATTCGTCGCTCCCCCACCGCCGACGATGCCCGCACCGGCCTGATGGACTTCCTCGACATCGACGAGGCCCAGGCCCAGGCGATTCTGAACATGCAGCTGCGCCGCCTGGCTGCCCTGGAACGTCAGAAGATTCAGGACCGCCACGACGAGCTCATGCGCATGATCGACGAGTACAACGCGATTATCGCCTCTGAGGATCGCCAGCGCGCCATCATCTCTGAAGAGCTGGCCGAAATCGTCGCCCGCTTCGGCGATGAGCGCCGCACCAAGATTCTCATGGGCTACGACGGTGACATGTCCATGGAAGACCTCATCCCCGAGGAAGAAATGGTCGTCACCATCACCCGTGGCGGCTACGTCAAGCGCACCCGCAGCGACCAGTACCGCTCCCAGCATCGCGGTGGCAAGGGCATCAAGGGTGCCTCCCTGCGCGGGGATGACGTGGTTCAGCACTTCTTCGTCACCTCCACCCACTCCTGGATTCTCTTCTTCACCAACCTGGGCCGTGTCTACCGCACCAAGGCCTACGAGCTCATGGAAGCCGGCCGCGATGCCAAGGGTCAGCACGTGGCTAACCTGCTGGCCTTCCAGCCTGATGAGACCATTGCCAAGGTCATGGAGCTCAAGTCTTACGAGGACGCCCCCTACCTGATTCTGGCCACCAAGAACGGTCTGGTGAAGAAAACCGCCCTGTCGGACTACGACACCAACCGTGCCGCCGGCGTCATCGCCATCAACCTGCGTGACGGCGACGAGCTGGTCTCAGCCCAGCTGGCCAGCGCCGAGGACGACCTGCTGCTGATCTCCCGCCAGGGCCAGTCCCTGCGCTTTAACGCCTCTGACGAGGCCCTGCGCCCCATGGGCCGCGCAACCTCAGGTGTGACCGGCATGAAATTCCGCGACGGCGACGAACTGCTCTCAGCCAACGTCGTCACCGACGACTCCTTCGTCTTCGTGGTCACCGCTGGCGGCTACGCCAAGCGCACCCAGGTCGACCAGTACCGTGTGCAGGGCCGAGGCGGCCTCGGCATCAAGGTCGCCAAGCTGGCAGAAGACCGCGGCGAGCTCGTCGGTGGCCTGATTGTGGGCGAAGAGGACGAGGTCATGGTCGTCATGCAGTCGGGCAAGGTCGTGCGCACTTCGGTCTCAGAAGTATCGGCCAAGGGCCGCGACACCATGGGCGTCATTTTCGCCAAGCCCGGCAAGAATGACGAGATCCTCGAAGTTGCCCGCAACTACGAGCGCAGCATCGATGAGGTAGACGACACCGACGAAAATGGCGCCGAAAGCTCCGAAAAGCCGGCGGATGAAGTACCTTTAGAAAACAACACCACCCCGGCAGTAGCCGACACCGCAGACGCACTTGGAGGTAAGAGTGAGCACTAAAAGCACCGGAACCGCACCGCGGCCAGCGCCGCGAGCCGGCACCCCGCGCGCTGCCCAAGGTAAGGCACGCCCCCAGAGTACGGCGTCCGCAGGTGCCCAGCGCAAGCCGCTGGTGCGCCCCGCCCCTCGCTCCAAGATCCGTCGCGCTCGCCTGGTCGTTGCCAAGGTAGATACCTTCTCGGTTGCCAAGCTCGTCTTCCTGCTCTCGGTCGCCATCGGTATCGCCACCGTGGTTGCGGCCGTCATTCTCTGGCTCGTCATGCAGGCCACCGGCGCCTTCCAGAGCCTCAATGACCTGCTGACCCTACTCGGTACCACCGGCGACGCCGTGGACATCTCCCAGTACCTCTCACTGGGTCAGGTAGCTCTCTACAGCACCATCATCTCCGTGGTGAACGTCGTGCTCTTCACCCTGCTCGGTACCCTGGCAGCCATGCTCTACAACGTGGCAGCCAAGCTGGTCGGCGGCGTGGGCGTAACCCTCACCGACGAATAAACCAAAACCCCTGTTCAGCTTCGTGGTGCCTTGCAGATTCAGGGCGCTACGAAGCTTTATAAACATCCTTTCAGGGCGTGTGTCTCAGAACACGCTATTTCGATTTGGCAAGGTGTCAAAACCTGTGTAGAGTTATATCTCGTTCTGATGAACACCAAGGGCGTATAGCTCAGACGGTTAGAGCGCTACACTGATAATGTAGAGGTCCCAGGTTCAATTCCTGGTACGCCCACTCACCTTGGTTGAAAGGTTGACATGAAGAAATTTATGGCAATCACGCTCGCTGCGCTGGCAACAGTAGTGGCAGTACAGAAGGCTAAGGATTCTCAGGAGAATAAAAAAACTTGGGAAGAAGCTACGGATAAAATTTCATAGGTAGCACCCGATGGGGGCGTGGCGCAATTGGTAGCGCACCTGCTTTGCAAGCAGGGGGTTAGGGGTTCGAGTCCCCTCGCCTCCACTCTTCGGTGATTATAGCAAGAGGGAAACACCCGGTCCCATCCCGAACCCGGAAGTTAAGGCTCTTAGCGCCGATGGTACTGCACTGGCGACGGTGTGGGAGAGTAGGTCATCGCCGAATTAAATGTGGTAAGGAACCCCGGTCGAAAGACTGGGGTTCCTTTTTGTCTAGCTGCTTCGCTCTGGGGTGGGTGGGGTGTGAAAATAGGGTTCAAGTAAACCTTGAATTTTTGTAGCAGTTTATGAGCAACCCCACGGGGTCTTAAAGTGAACAAATGGTAAACAACCTCGCTCTGAGTGTGGGTTTCCCATGATGGAAGGGGCTGCCCGCTCGGGGAAAACCATGTAAAACCATATTCCCCTAATGGGGTGTATTGCAGAAAATACTCCCTAGCCAGGTAAAACGAAAGTATTCCCCTCTCTGTTGCAGAGGGCGTCCTTGCTCAAAATATGCTTCTTGTGGGTTTGAAGAAACTTAAGCAATATTCCATCCCTGCCTAACTCCTCAGTTGCCTGATGTTTCCCAAAACCTGCCTTGCCCACAAGAATAGAAACCGTGACTACAGAACTCATCATTCTGGTGATCGTAGTGCTGACCGCACTAGCCTTCGACTTCACCAACGGCTTCCACGACACCGCTAACGCCATGGCCTCATCTATCGCCACCGGCGCCCTCAAGCCCAAAGCGGCTGTCGCTCTTTCAGCCGTCCTTAACCTCATCGGGGCCTTCCTCTCCATCGAGGTAGCTAAGACCGTCGGCTCCGGCCTCATCGACCTTGAAACCGCCGGCGGCGGCCCCAGCCTCATGCTAATTGTCTTTACCGGCCTGGTGGGCGCAATCCTTTGGAACGTCTTCACCTGGCTGCTGGGCCTGCCCTCCAGCTCCTCTCACGCCCTTTTTGGCGGCCTGATCGGTGCAACCCTGGCATCGCTGGGTACAAGTGGCGTGCTCTGGAACGGTGTGCTGATGAAGATTATCGTCCCCGCCCTGATGGCACCGCTCATCGCGGGTGTGGTTGCCGGTATCGGCGCTGCCATCATCTACGCGCTGACCAAGAGCGTGCCCGGCGACCAGAAAAAGAAGAACTTCCGCTTCGGCCAGATTTCTGCCGCTTTCCTGATGTCCCTGGCGCACGGCACCAACGATGCACAGAAGACCATGGGCGTTATCTTCCTGGCCCTGGTTGCTGCCAACGAAATCAACCCCGAAGCAGATATCCCCTTCTGGGTCCGCCTGGTCTGCGCCCTGGCTATCGCCCTGGGTACCTACCTGGGCGGCTGGCGCATCATCAAGACCATGGGTAAGGGTATCGTCGATATTGAAGGCCCCCAGGGCTTCGCAGCGGACGGCTCCTCGGCAGCTATCATCCTGACCTCCTCTCACTTCGGCATGGCCCTGTCTACTACTCACGTGGCAACCGGCTCTATCATCGGCTCCGGCATCGGCCGTCGCGCCAAGGTGAGCTGGTCAACCGCCCGCCGTATGGTCATCGCCTGGATTATCACCCTGCCCGCCGCTGGCTCCGTCGGTGCGCTGACCTGGTTCGTGGGTAACGGCATCAACTCCATGACCGGTAGCGCCTGGATGGGCGAGGCAACCGTCTTCCTCATTCTGGTCGGCTTCTGCTTCTGGATGTGGGCCCACTCCCGCAAGAGCGCCGTCAGCCACATCGATATGCACTCGGGTGAGGCTGTCACCACCCGCGAGGTGCACACCGAGTCGATTCCCACCGTGAAGGCTGGTTTCTAAATGTTGATTGTTGATATCTTCCACAAGATTTACCCCGTCTTCCTGGCCGGTCTGGGCTTTGGTGCTGGCCTGCCGATTCTCTACGCCCTGGGTGTGCGCCTGATGAGCGGCACCGCTGTAGAGACCCCCGAGGGCACTGTCTACACTGAGCCTGCCCCTGTGGCCCGCGCTGCCGCCTACGTGCTGTTTGCGGTGCTGGCTTTGGCTGTTGTGAGCGGTATTCTCTGGATTGCCAAGGACTTCATCTACGCCTACACCGGCTTCAACTTCCTGGGAGCTGCAGGCTAAAGGATTCTGTACATAGACGGCGGGGGCTGGTGGGCTAGGGGCGCCAGCGGCTGGGTCTGCTGGGGATACAATAACGAAGTATGACTCCCTCTTCTACTGGCCGGCTTCCCTCTAGCCCAGCAAGGGCAATATTAGCAGTTGTTGTTACGTCCATATTGTGGGGAACGACGGGGACCGTAGCAGCGTACGCTCCCCAGCTCAGCTCATTAGCCGTTGGGGCAGCTGCGCTGGGACTGTCAGGCCTGCTGCTAGCCCTAGTGGCCCTGCCCCAGCTGAAGAGGGAATCAGCTCTTTTACGGGCTGAAAAGAAGCTCGTAATCCTGGGGGCGGTAGCAATCATGGTGTACCCCCTTGCCTTCTACACCTCGATGTCTACGGCCGGCGTCGCTATTGGCTCAGTGGTGTCACTAGCTTCTGCTCCTATTTTTTCGGGGCTCGTGGAATGGGCGCTAGAAAAACGTCAGCTCTTATCTCGCTGGATGGTAGCCACCATGCTCGGGCTCACCGGCTCAGGGCTCTTGCTGAGCTCCTCTCTTAGCTCTCACGGAAGCTCCGGGAACCAGCTGATGCCCGGTATCGCCTTAGGTCTTGTAGCAGGAGCCACCTACGCCACCTATTCGTGGTCATCTGCCCTACTCATGACCAAGGGAATAAGCCGCCAGGCCGCAATGGGAGCCGGATTTGGGCTTGGAGGAGTGCTGCTTATGCCTGTGCTGCTGGCAACTGGCAGGTCAATCCTTGAATCCTCTACCCACGTAGCTGTGGTGGGGTATATGGTGCTCGTCCCCATGTTCTTGGGCTACCTCTTCTTCGGGTATGGTCTGTCTCGCCTACCAGCCTCAACCGTCACCGCAATTACACTGTTGGAACCTGCTGTAGCCACCCTGCTTGCTGTGATCGTTGTTGGTGAGCGTCTCGCCTTGACCGGCTGGCTAGGAATTGCCCTCTTCGGGCTGGTGCTCATTGTGCTCAGCATGCCAGACCGGGCACGTCACTAAATGAAAAATCCAGTCTCGACTATCAGCGGCCTCCCCCTACACGGCATTACCGCCCGTAGCGACTTCGAGCCGCCCACCGGCGTCCGCGCCCATACCTGGCCCTATCACCTTGCGGTCACCCGGGTGGCGCTCGCAGGGCTCACCTTTGGTCAACTCACCATCATTGTGGGAGAAAACGGGGCCGGTAAATCCTCCCTCGTGGAATCCATCGCAGAAGCCTACGGCCTGCCCCTCGGCGGCGGGGATAACCGGGTTGCCCGCCCTACCTATGAGCAGGCCTCCGCTTTTGGCACTGACTTACAGGTTATACGCGGGGCCGCCGGACGCCGGGCAGGGCTCTTCCTGCGAGCTGAGGGAATGCTGGCTCACCTGGAGCATATGGCCAGCCTCAAATCACAGCAGGCAGCCGATATTCTGCGCCTCTCCCACGGGGAGGGCACCCAGCGTTTACTTGAAGAATCCTTCGATGATTACGGCCTCTGGATCCTTGATGAACCCGAATCAGGCCTATCTTTCTCGGGGCAGCTTGAACTATGCGCCCGCGTCCTCGCCTTTCTTGAGCGAGGCGGGCAAGTAGTGCTCTGCACCCATAGCCCACTCCTTGCTGCGCTCGCTACGCGCCGCAATGAGCTGGTGTGGGAAATAGGGGAGTGGGGTATCCAGAGACTGGCCTGGGCTGAGCTTGATATGACCACGCACTGGCGCAATATGCTCGATGACCCCGATATGTACCTGCACCACCTTGGATAAACCGGGGTATATCGCCTATTTTTCAGACCTTCACCCTCAACCTGTGGCGGAGCTAACCGAACATTTGGTAGAATTAGTTTGCGCGTGCAAAAAACCTGTAGTAAAGTAGAAGCATAACACCACGGGGGCGTGGCGCAATTGGTAGCGCACCTGCTTTGCAAGCAGGGGGTTAGGGGTTCGAGTCCCCTCGCCTCCACTCTTCGGTGATTATAGCAAGAGGGAAACACCCGGTCCCATCCCGAACCCGGAAGTTAAGGCTCTTAGCGCCGATGGTACTGCACTGGCGACGGTGTGGGAGAGTAGGTCATTGCCGAATTAAATGTGGTAAGGAACCCCAGTCGAAAGACTGGGGTTCCTTTTTATGTGCGCAGTTTTTTTGGTGAGCGTGCGTGATATCGCTGAGCGTGCGCAGGGTGGGTGCACGCTCAGCGATATGGTGCACGCTCGCGTCCGCCCCTGTCATAAATAGCCAGAGGTAACCCTGTATAGGTAAACTAAACACTTCAAAAGTAAGTAGTATTGCAATCTCTGTGATTGCAGGTGCAAGGACGCACCAGCGAGAACAAAGGCAAAACCATATCACCACAAGCAGTTGGCTTCGCCCTCCTCATTCTCGGCGTAGCCCTCCTCATTCTCGGCGTAGCCCTTCTCATCGGCAAGATTATTCGAGTCAAAGTCGGCTGGGTGCAAGCCCTCTTCCTGCCCAACTCCATCGTGGCGGGCGTTCTGCTGCTCCTGCTCGGGCCCCAGGTGCTCGGCCGGTTCTCCGGCCCCTGGGATGAAAACGGCCTCTTTACCGACGCCATGCTCACCACCTGGGGCGCCCTCCAGGAGCGTCATCTTCGCAACCATGTTCCTGGGCCAGGAACTCCCCACTCCCAAGCGGGCCGTGCAACTCGCCGGCCCCCAGCTACCCCTGGGCGTGGCTCTAGGGTCGGGCCAGTACGTCGTGGGCCTGCTCCTTGCCGCCCTGGTACTCGTCCCCGTCTTTACAGCCTCGCCCATGACCGGCGCCCTAATCGAAATCGCCTTCGAGGGCGGGCACGGAACCGCTGCCGGTATGCGCTGCGTCATGGAAGACCTGGGCTTCGGCGAAGGCGCTCTTCGCCATTCTGGCGGTAGCCGGTATCGGCTTCAACGTGGCTATCTTCCTCTGGCTGGCCCCGCGCCTGATTGGCCGTTACTGGTTCGAACGCGGCATCGGCGACTTCGGCCAGTCTATGGGTGTCACCGCCACCGGCCTGATTCTGATGCGCGTTGTTGACCCCAAGGGCGAATCCCCTGCCTTCGAAGCCTTCGGCTACAAGCAGCTGGTCTTCGAGCCCTTCTTTGGCGGTGGCCTGGTGACGGCCCTGGCCGTCCCCGTCATTTATTTGACCGGGATTTGGTCCCTCTTCTTCGTCATGCTCGCCATCTTCATTATTTCCATCGCGGTGGGGCTCATCTTCCTGCGCCCCAAAGAGATGAAGGACCGCGAGCGCCACACCCAGCAGATGCAGCAGGTCAAGGCTAAGGACGCTTAGGCGCGGCCCGGGTGCCCCGCCGCGGGGAAAGGGGGCTCTGCTAGGCTGAAAACACCATGACCCACCCATACCCAGAACAGCCTTTGAGCACCCCACCTGGGGAAACCGCGTCCGCCCCGCCTCCGCCGGCTGAAGCAGTGCCTGCCACGGTGCCCGGTACTCGCAACCCCGACGAAATCGACAACAGGTCCTACACACGGCGTAATATTCTGATTCTGCTGGGTGTGCTAGCTGTTCCTACGGTGCTGGTTCTGGCGCTCGTGGCCTATTTCGCGGGATCCCGTAGCCACATGACACTGGGCGGTGGGAGCATCTGGGATTCGTCGATGCTGGCTAATGATGGCTCCTCAAACTCAGACGCTACCTGGCTCAGCGTTGCCGATACCGGCAGCATAGAGTCGAGGGCGCTCGCAGAGCACCTAGTCCAAGCGGTGCCGCAGCTCGGCGGCACCAGCGGAATCTTCCAGCGAGAATCCACCCACTCCACCTATATTCACCTGCCGAGCGGTGGCTCCATCGGCATCGACAGCCACGAGGAAATCCCCATCACCCTCTTAGTCGAGACCTGGCAGGAAATCCTCACACGGGCGTCTGACGAGCGCATGGGGTCGGTGCGCGTTTCCGCTCGCGGGGCTGACGAATACGAAACCGAGGCTACCTGGGTTGAGGTCACATACTACCTCTACGGGGATAAGAACTCAGACCAGCAGGCCCTACTTGCTGATATGGCCAGCTGGGAGCTCCTGGATGGGCCAGACCTTGAGAGCGTCTCGTACGTGGATGAAACGCAGAATGATACCGAGACGATACAGGTTTTCGTCTTCGGCCCGTTAAGCGAGACGCAGGTCTGGTCACGTTCTGCCACCCCGGTTGCCCAGGCATTTGCGGCGCACACCGAGGGTCTAGAAGTCGTGAGCATCAACAAATACCGGGACTCTACCGACTACTTTGTGACCGCCCGCTTTGAGAGTTACACGGGCGATACGGACGCCGCCCGCCAGGCCATGGTCGAAGGCGTGCAGGGAACGGCGATTGGTAGCGCCTTTACCCTTGACCTGCTGGACGCCACCACCTCGGCCTACTACTTCGAGGGCCGGTGGGACGTCTACGCATCAGAAACCTCAGAATAAGCCCCCCTACAGCAAAGGCCCCGGCCTCCCTGAGCAGGAGCCGGGGCCGGGCGTCCGCGCTCGCGCGCGGTGAGCGAGCTAAGGACGCGGGCTGGTGTATTTGTGAGGACTAGGCGGCGGGGGTCTTCCAGGGATCCTCAACGGGGCGAGAAGCCTTGAAAGCAGCCGCACCGGCAACAGCGCCAGCAACGATCAGACCGAAGACCAGCAGACCCTTGTTGCCACCCTTAGCGGCCTTCTTCTGCTCCTTGGCGTAGCCCTTAGCAGCCTTAACGGCGGCCTTCTGAGCCTTCTTCAGGGCCTTCTTGTCACCGGTGACCTTAGCAGCAACGGTCTCAACCTGGGTGGGAACCTCAGCGTCAGAGAGCTTGTCTGCAACGGTGCTTGCAACGTCGGCAGCCTTGACGCGGGCGGTAGCTACAGCGTTTTCAACGGCGGGGGTGACGTCGTCGATGGTGTGCTGAATCTTGTCAGCCAGAGTGGACTGGACCTTCTCCAGCTTCTTGGAGCTGTCCTTAGCAACAGACTGGGTTGCCTTTGAGATGTTCTTACCCTGCTTCTCAGCAGCCTTCTGCAGCGCTGAAACCTTCTTGCCGGTCAGCTTCTCGGCGCGAGCAGCCTTCTTCTCGGCCAGGGCGGTCAGCTTGTCAGCCTTCTTGCCGGTGTTCTTAGCGGCCTTTGAGAAGAACTTCTCTGCCTGCTTCTGAGCCTTCTTAGCCTTGCTCTTCTTGCACAGTGCCATGGTTGTTTCCTCCATGTGTGGGGCTGCCCCTAATCTAACTCGTGAGTTTGAGTAGAGTGCGGTGGCAAGCAACTTACATTTAGTATCAGCTTACTTTCTAAAACCGTAAAAGTGCTTTGAGACGGCGCAAAAACCCTCGTGTTTCTCTGCCCGCTAAAGTTAAGGGCTTCTGAAGAGTGCGCGGACGTCGGGGCGCGCCCGCGCGAATGCGACGTGAATTCCCGAGCGGGTGTTGTTTGAACGGACGCTCGGGACGGAGAGTCACATTCGGGGAATATGCGGTTCTAAATCTTTCTAAGGCTTTCTAAAATATTTTAGAAAGCCTTAGAAAGATTTAGATGTATCTCTGACAAGCTGTTTTACTATCGGCTATCCCTAAAAACCTGCGAAAGAAGGGGATCTGTAGGCAGAGCTGCGCCCCGGCGTCCGCCCCTTTCACTCACCGCAAAAGCTCAGGTCATATCTAGCGGCTGCCCACCTGCCCGTGCGAGAATAGGGGCATGACTGCAACTGCAAAAGCAACTATTCATACCAACCACGGTGACATCGTCGTTAACCTCTTCGGTAACCACGCACCGCTGACCGTCAAGAACTTCATCGGCCTGTCAGATGGCACCCAGGAATGGCGCCACCCCCGCACCGGCGAAGTGCAGGAAGGTCCCCTCTACAAGGACGTCATCTTCCACCGCATCATCCGCGACTTCATGATCCAGGGCGGTGACCCCCTCGGTCAGGGTATCGGCGGCCCCGGCTACCAGTTCAAGGACGAAATCCACCCCGAACTGAGCTTCAACAAGCCCTACCTGCTGGCTATGGCTAACGCAGGCCCCGGCACCAACGGCTCCCAGTTCTTCATCACCACCGTTGAGACCCCCTGGCTCAACGGCCGCCACACCATCTTCGGTGAGGTTGCAGATGAGGACTCCAAGAAGGTCGTTGACGCCATTGAAGGTGTAGCAACCGGCGCTATGGACCGCCCCGTCGAGGACGTCGTTATCTCCTCCATCGACATTGAAGAACTCTAAACCTTCCACAGGTTAGTGCAAGGCCCGCCCCTTCCTGGGTGGGCCTTTGCTCTACCCTAGAAAAATTTTTTTGAGCGGCTAACGCCGCAGTTGAAAGGACGAGCGCGTGAGCGAGCAGATCGGCAGGTACGGCTATTCCAGTGATGAGACTCCGGTGTGCCCCCGCCACCCTGACCATGTGACCTATGTGCGGTGCGGACGCTGCGGGCGGCTAGCCTGCGGGCAGTGCCAAGTACCGCTTGAGGCAGGAATGATGTGCGTGGACTGCCTGGCAGAAACGCAGCGTTCAGCCCCGCGGATTCGCTACGCTAAAGCCTACCCCACTATTACATATGCCCTTATCGGTATAAATGTTGTGGTGTGGATTCTGCAATTTATCTTCCCTCAGGTCACGGTATTCGGTATCTACAACCCCCTCTACGTGGAGTACACGGGGCAGTGGTATCGTCTGCTGACCTCGGGCTTCTTGCATTCATCCGATAACATCAGCCACCTGCTGCTCAATATGTTTACCCTCTACCTCTTCGGTCAGGCCCTAGAACCTTTAATGGGGAAAGGGAAGTTCCTCACAACCTACCTACTCTCAATCATTGGCGGGTCTGTAGCCGTACACCTGTTGGCCTCAGTGCTGGGCGGTATGGACGTGAGCACCCTGGGTGCATCTGGCGGCGTCTTTGGTCTTTTTGGGGCCTTCTTCGCCCTCTCCCGGGCCCGCCAGCAGAGCACCAGCAGCATCGTGATTCTTGTGGCAATCAACTTCGCTTTCGGCTTCCTCATGCCGGGCATCTCCTGGGAAGCCCACCTCGGCGGCCTGGTGACCGGCGCCTTGGTCGCTGCTGTTCTCGACCGGCTACCGAGCCGCCCGCGTAGACCGTAAAAACAGCACAAAAAAGAGTGAGGGCCCACTATTACGGTGGGCCCTCACTCTTTGTCCACAGGATTTATCCACAGCTGTTAATAACTACAGGGGTGTAATTCCACAGATGTTAAAAACCTGTGCACAGCACCAAAAAGCTTTAACTGCCGCCTGTAATTACACCAGTGTAAGAGATTTCCCCAATTTTATCCCCACCTGTGGATAACTTCTATCCGCAGGGTGTAGAAAACCTAGAATTTCAAAAAAGAACTACTCGGCAGGTACTACCTCACCCGTGAGGGCATCAACCTTGACCGAGCCCAGGTCGTTGCCGCGGGCGTCCTCAAAATCAACCTCCCACACCAGGGCGCCGTTCTGGTCATCAAGATCAAGGTCGGTGGCAACCTGCCCGCCGCGCCCCTCAGCGGCGGTGCGGACGGCGTCCGCAGCCAGAACCTGGGCAGCGGCGGCACGCGCTACATCCTCGGCATCCTCGCTGGTTTTCTCATCAGCCACAGATCCATCTGCAAAGAGAGTGAACTCATGCTTGATTCCGTCAACCACTATGGCAAGGTCGAAGCTATCTTGGGTTTCATCCTCTTCATCCATCTGCACCACGGTGCCACCCGGGCGGGCAGCTAGACCCTGCTCAATGGCGGCGAACAGGGCCCTGGTCTCAGCAGGGCCCTCAATGGTGGGGGAGGGGCTAGCGGATGCAGTTACCTGGCTATCAGCAGCTGCACTGCTTGTTGCCACAGAAGTTCGCGGGGCGCTCGTCTCGGCACTATCTGACCCGCAGGCCGCAAGGGCCAGTGCCAGACCGCGCCGGAGGACACAAGAGCAGTCTTTTTCACAGAAAACATCATGACCCCATTCTCTCAGGCCCACATGAAGCTAACATTAAAATAAGGCTTAAGCCCTTACTTGCCCGATGCCTCAATGAGCTCAGCTACGGTCTGCGGGGCCCTTGCCGCTGAAGCAACAAAAGACCGCTCCGCGGTGCGGACGGTCGGCACCACAGCGTTACCGTCATTGACGCTCTTTACATAAGTCTCGGCGTCCGCGTCCTCCCAAATGTTGACCCAGATAGCCCGCTCGCCCACCTCGCCAAGACCGGCATCCAGGCGCTGGCAGAAGGGGCAACCCGGGCGCCAATAAATTGCGACGCCGCCTTCGGCGACAAACTGCTCGGCAGCGGCGTGGGTAGAAGATACGCTCGGCATAGAAAACTCCTTATTCAAAAATGGTAGGGTAGCCGGTACAACGCGGTGAGGGGCCTGATATTCCCACTTTTTGCGGCAAGGCCTAAGTGAGGTGGGGAGATACAGCTATCGCCGGGGTCCACGATACATCGTGAGCACCCGGCGATAACGGTAAACCTAAAAGACGGTTTTACTTACCGAACTTCTCGGTGAGCTTGGTGGCGGTGTCAGCAGCGACTTCCTGAGCCTTCTCAGCGTTTTCTTCGCTGACAACTTTCTTGCCAGCCTTCTCGTTGATGGCGCTGTTGAAATCGAAACCCATGGGTTTCACCTTTCTTTTGCGGTGCGAGGGGCCCCGAAATGGGTACCCTCTAGCAGTTTAGCGCCTGAAAGGGGGAGGATTAGTCCTTCTTGAGGGAATCCTTGATGCCGTTGATGGCATCCTTGGCCTTATCAACACCGTCTGAGATGGTCTGCTTGGCTTCGTCGATCTTGTCCTTAGCCTGTGCCTGAACCTGGTCGGCCTTGCCCTCAGCTTCGAGACGGTTATCGCCGGTCAGCTTGCCGCCGGCTTCCTTGGCCTTGCCAGCGAGGTTGTCGAGGCCGTTTTCAATCTTGTCTTCTGCAGCCATGGTGGGCTCCTTTCGTCTCTCGCTTGCGCGAGTTTGGAATACAGGGATAGTTCGCAGGCTTCCCTTATTGATAAGTTTACGCACTAGTGCTGCAAAAAGAAACCCAGTAGGCTGAGAAAATTCTGATGACTGCCCCTGAGGCACCTTGAAATAAAAGAGCTCTATGTATCCCGGTCTGCCGGGAAGCCTGCTACCATGGGCAGGAATTCGGGGTCGGCATAGCCGTGCTGGGCGTAGGCTAGAGCCACCCGCTCTGCTGCCGACTCCAACAGGTGGGTCGGCAGTAGGGCCATCACAGCCCCGCCAAAACCGCCACCCACAATACGGGCACCCAGAGCTCCGGCCGCCAGACAGGTATCAACTGCCACATCAATTTCGGGGCGCGAAACGCGCAGCTCATCGCGCATCGATACAAAACTCTCGGTAAAGAGCCTGCCCAGCTCGCTCCATTCAACCTGCTCACCGGCGTCCTTACGGCCCAGCAGGTAGGCTGCCCGCTCCACCAGGGTCATATCGTGCAGGGTGTGGCGCACCCAGCCGCGCGGGAAGGTGTGGGGCTGGCCGGTCTCTTCAAGGGCAACCAGGGCGCGGTTGACGGTCTGATCCACCAAATCCAGGCGGCACTGCTTAGCCTCGCGCTCGCTCATACCGGCACAGGTGAGATCCTCGGGCAGGGCATTGCGCAGGTAATCCAGCCCCATCGCTTCGGTCACCGCCTCGTTCGCCTCGCGGCGGGCAGCAAACTCACCCCCCGCCAGCTCGTGGGGGGTATTGGTGTTGATAATCAGCCAGCCTAGGTCGGCGCTCGCCACATCAACGGTCAGCGGGTTGATAGAGAAATCGCGGAAGTCCACCACCAGGGCCTTCCCCGGTGCCGAGCGTAGCGAAGCGGTCTGGTCAAGACCGCCGGTGCGGGCCCCCGCTACCTCGTTCTCGGCACGAATACAGACCTGGGCCAGGCGGGCACGCAGGGTGTCGTTAGCGGGGGAGAGATCAGAGGGCAGAGCCTCAGTGCAATCGCACCCCTGGCGCAGGGGGCAGGAAAGATCCAGCAGGGCCAGGGCTGTGGAGCACTCCAGGGCGGCAGAGGACGACAGGCCCCCGCCCACCGGCACCTGGGAGGTAATCAGCAGGTCAGCCCCAAAATTATGGGGCAGGGCGATATCTTTGCCGCCCTCCCGGTTCATGGCCCAGGCTACGCCCGCCACATAGGTAAACCAGCCCTTAAAAGTGCCCGGGGTGATTTCACGAATCACAACCGTGCGGTCGTCCCCCGGTATCTGCAAGGATGCCGCCCGCAGCACCCCGTCGGTGCGCAACCTACCCGCCATATAGGTGCGGTAGGGCAGGGGCATGGGCATGCAGGACCCACCGAGGAAGTCGATGTACTCACCCAGTAGATTGAGACGCCCGGGCGCTGACCATACCCCGTCGGGCTCCACCCCGTACTTTTCAACAAAAGCAGCGCGGGCTGCCTCAACTTCGGCGCGGTGGTCTGGCAGGGTAGCCCAGGCGGGCTCAACACGGAGGGTCACGGTCTTATCTTTTCGTTCTACGGGGCTTGGCTGAGTGGGGTTGGTTAGGCGGTGAAGCCCATGATGATGGCTGTGAGGGCGGAGGTGTAGGACGCCGGTGGTTCAGCGGGCGGGGTACTGTCGGTGAGCAGGGCCCGGGTTTGTTCCTGCTCGATGAGGCTCAGGCAGGTGTGCATGAAAATTTCGGCGGCCTGGGCTGGTTGCGGGGTGCCGGTGGCGGCTTCAAAGTCAGTTTCAAGGGTGTCGAGCAGGGTTAGCCTATCGGGGGTGAGGCTTGCGGGGTGAAGGGCCAGGGCTAGGCGGATGACTTCGGAACATTCCTTAACCGGAATAAGTTGCCGGTAGGTGTTTTGCCCGGTGATGAGCAGGGTGTCGGGGGTGGCTGGGGTGCTGGGTCGTTCTACCGTTGCCAGCATGCGGGAGGCCAGCGAGGCCAGAAGCTCCTGCTTATTCTTGACGTGATAGTAGAGCGCACCGGGGGCCACGCCCAGCTCGGTAGCCAGTCGACGCATCGAAAGGTCGGCTAAGCCAAACTGGCGCAGTACACCAAAAGCGGTGTCAAGAATCTTCTCACGGGATAAAGCCACCCCCTCATTGTGACCTACTTTCGCTCCCGGCAACAGCTGGCGGCGGGCACTGTTCCCTCGAAGAGGAGTAGATTTGAACCCATGACCCTCAACTTTTCAGATCTTGCCGCCCGCCTGCGCGCAGGCGAACCTGCCTCACCGGCCGACCTTCACGACGTGCTGACCGCCAGCCCTGCCGCCACCTTCGCCCTCATGGACCTGGCTGCAGAACTACGCGCCACCCACTTCGGATCAACCATTACCGCCACCAACCTGCTGGGCGCACCCGCGCGGCAGGTGGCGTCCTCCCTTGTAGAGGTAGCAGCCCCGCTTGACGCTGACGCCTTGGCCGCTACTCTTGCTGACCTGGCAGTCGACCCTACGGTGGAGCGCATCGACATGGACTTTGTGGGTGTACCCGCCCTGGCTCCCATGGAGGCCCTGCGCGTGCTGGCTGCCGCCCGCCTGTCCGCACCCGCAAAAAGCCTGCACCTGGGGGAGAGCCGCGAAATGACCCTGCGCTCCCTGCAACCTTTGGCGGTCGGTGCCCTGGATTCACTGGTGCTGACCGTAGACTCCGCCCAGCCCCGCCTGATTTTTGAGGACCTCAAGCTCATTGTGGGCGCTGGCCTCACCATTGTCGATGCGGGCGACCGCGACCTGGTAGCTGAGTATGTAGAGCACCTGCGTGCTGCCGGGGTGGAGGACGCGGACACCTACGCCCAGGTCGCCCTGGCGGGTGCGGCGTCCGGCGGTGGTTGCGGCGGCAACTGTGCCTGTGGCTCTGGGGGCTGCGGCTCTTAGCGCCTTCTGCAAGGGGACCGCAAAACTTAAAAGGGACCGCATAACGCGAGGTCCCTTTTAAGTTTTGCGGTCCCCTTGGCTGTTGTGAGCTGTGTAGGGAGAAGTAACAATTTGAACACCGTTCAAAATCGGTGTTGACTGGTTCCATGATTGACTTCTCTGCCATCGCCGACCGCGCCCTGGCTGGCCAGCCCGCAAGCCGCGACGAAGCGTTTGCCGCCCTGACCGCCAGTGACGCCGAAACCTTCGCCCTCGTCGACGCCGCCTCCCGCCTGCGCCGCCACTACTTCGGGAACACCGTCAAGGTGAACTACCTGGTCAACCTCAAGTCCGGCCTCTGCCCCGAAGACTGCACCTACTGCTCCCAGCGCCTTGGCTCCGAAGCTGAAGTGCTCAAATACTCCTGGATCAAAACCGATGAAGCCGTCAAACAGGCCGGCTACGGCATCGCGGGTGGAGCCTCCCGCGTCTGCATGGTCGCCTCGGGCAAGGGGCCCACCGACCGCGACGTCGAGCGCGTTGCCACCATGGTCGAAGACCTCAAAGAAGAACACCCCCAGGTGGAAGTCTGCGCCTGCCTGGGTATTCTCAAGGACGGCCAGGCCGATCGTCTCAAGCAGGCCGGGGTGGACGCCTACAACCACAACCTCAACACCAGCGAAGACCACTACGCCGATATCTGCACCACCCACACCTACGCCGACCGCCTCGCCACCGTCGATAAGGCCCAGAGCGCCGGGCTCTCGGCCTGCTCCGGCCTGATTGTGGGTATGAAGGAAACCGACGAGCAACTGGTCGATGCGATTTTCGCCCTGCGTGACCTGGACGGTGACTCCATCCCCGTCAACTTCCTCATGCCCTTTGAGGGCACCCCGCTGGCTGGCACCTGGGAGCTCACCCCCATGCGCTGCCTACGTATTCTCGCCACCGTGCGTCTGGTAGCCCCTGATAAGGAGCTCCGCATGGCAGGCGGACGCGAAATGCACCTGCGCACCCTGCAACCCCTAGCCCTGCACGTGGTCAACTCCCTCTTCCTGGGTGACTATCTCACCTCGACCGGTCAGTCAGCCCTCGACGACCTGAAGATGATTCGGGACGGCGGGTTCGTGGTGCTCGGCGCCGAAGACCGTGACCTGGTCGCCGAACACGAAGACTACCTGCGCGCCCACGGAGTAGACCTCGCCCAGGAAACTGCTGTTGCGCCCGCGCCCTGCGGGGCGTCCGGTGGCTGCGGTGGGTGTAGCTCCGGGGCCTGCGGGACCCACCCGTCCGCAGGGGAGGCGGACGCCGGCGTCCGCCCCGCTGGTGGGCAGCGGGCTCCCGAGGTCTTGGTACCCGAAATTCGCCGCCGCGGGGTCGGGACGGACGCCACCCCCAACTTCTAGCCCAGCGGGCGTCTCAAAACCGCACCTGCTGCACAGGTTCACCCTAGGTTGAGGTACTAGAGTTAAAAGCTGGTACATCAGGCTGGTTGTGAAGGGGTGGGCGTGGAAGTCCTCATTGTGATTGTGGTGCTGTTGCTGGCGACGGTGGTGCTGGTGAGCGTGGGAGACAGGCTAAACTTGCCCTGGCCCGTGCTGCTGACGCTGGTGACTGCCGTGGTCATCGTGATTCCGCAGATGCCCAGCCTGCACATTGAGCCCGAGATTATTCTGCCCATCTTCCTGCCGCCCCTGCTGTGGGCTATTGGCCAGCGCGTCTCGTGGGGCATGCTGCGCAGAAGCTGGCGCAGCGTCCTGATTTATTCCATTGCCCTGACCGCTGTCTCTGCCCTGGTGGTGGGGTGGGCTACCTGGATGATTGTGCCCGGCATTAGCATCGCCCTGGCACTGGCTATCGGTGCGGCCGTCGCCCCGCCCGACCCTGTGGCGGTAGAAGCTGTGGCTGAGCCGGTGGGTATTCCCCGCCGCGTCATCTCCAACCTGCAGACCGAGGGCATCTTCAACGACGCCGTATCTCTGGTGCTCTTTCAAATCGCTCTCGCTGCCCTGACCGCTGGCACTGACCCCCAGCCCCTCTCTGCCCTCGGCAGTTTCGCCTATAGCGCTCTCGTTGCTGTGGCCCTGGGCCTAGCCCTGGGCTGGGGCGGTAGCCTGCTGCGCCGCAACCTTTCCGACACTGTGGCGCGCAGCGCGCTAACCCTGGTCATTCCCTTCGGTGTTTACATCATCGCCGAAGAGCTGCACGCCTCGGGTGTGGTAGCCGTGGTGATTGCGGCAATTCAGATGGCCAGCTACAGCGCCGACCTCACCGCTGAAGAGCGCCTAGCTAACACCGCCTTCTGGAACGTGCTTGAAATGCTCGCGACCGGCCTGGCCTTTGGCCTCATCGGCCTGCAGGCCGGCGAGCTGCTCTACAGCGCAGACAGTAACGTGCTGACCATGATTTGGCACGGAGTGCTCATCTCGGCCGTTGCTATCGGTACGCGCCTGGCCTGGCTGACCGGCATGTGGCTGTGGGGCCGCTGGCGGGGCTCCCGCCGCACCACCCCGCGCTCTTTTGCTGAGGTGTTGGTGATGACCTGGGCCGGTATGCGCGGTCTGGTCACTCTTGCCCTGGCGCTGAGCCTGCCCGAGATGGCCGACGGCCTGCGCACCGAGGCTGTCTTTATCGTGCTGACCGTCCTCTTCTTCACCATGGTCTTCCCCGGCCTGACCCTGCCCTGGCTGGTGCGGGTGCTGGGTGTGAGCGCCACGGCTGAAAAGGACGACCACGAGGAGCAGGAGCTCTTGCAGATTGCCCAGCGGGCCATGTGGGAGTCTATGTATAAGACGGTTGCTGAGAGTGGGGATTTGCAGTCCTTCGAGCAGCTCAAGCACGTGGTCACCAGCATGATGGACCGTATCGAGGAGGGCCAGAAGACCGGTGACTTCCAGGAGCGCTGGGCTGAACGTCAGCGTCAGCGCGAGTTCATGAACCTGGTGCGGCAGAAATCGGTGCTGGCTGCCCAGGCTGCGGTGCTCGATGTGCGCAACAAGTACGACTACGAAGTGGTGAGCAGCGTGCTCTACCAGATTGACGTGCAGGTGCAGGCCCAGGACGCCATGGAGCAGGGCCCCGGGGCGCTCACCATGTCGCTGCATAAGTCCTTCATCAGCGGCGAGCACAAGCTGGACCGTGAGAAGGCGGAGCAGCTCTTTAAGACCACCGAGATGCGCATTATCTCGGCCCAAAAGGAGCTGGACGATGAGGCCCTGCGGGTCGCAACCCGCCAGCTGCCTGTAGTTGGTGGTGCGGATGCCCGCGAGCGGGAGTGATTCGAGGCACCGGCTAGGTGATACTCAAGAAATTTGCAGAATCATCACCTACTATGGGTAAGTGCTTATTCCGCTATAGGCCTATGTGGGCCCCAGGTTGACGCGGGCTTCTCAGGATGGGTGGGCACGCAGGCAATATATTCTGAAATTAGAATATTAGGTTTTCTCACAGAATCAGGACTAATGGACACCAAAGACCTCTCCCCGGCATATCTCACCTCCCTCGCAGCCCTTTTTGCAGGCGCTCTAATGGTGGGTGCGAGTTCCACCTGGGTATCCGTGCTGGGTTGGGTCGCGCTGCTGGCAGGTATGGGCCTGAACGTCTTTGCCACCCTGGTGATGGTACAGCGCCTCAAGGGCGGGCCCCTGCCCGCTATGATCGCCGGTGCGGACGCCGACGCCCAGGTAGAGTATGAAGAAGAAGAGGGCGCGCCCTCTGACCCCTACCTCTACGAGCCCGAGGCCATTACCGAGTCCCAGCCCCTGGTCTCAGCCGCAGCCCCAAGTGCTGCTGCCTCCAGCGACGAGCGTATCTTCCGCTCCCGCGCCCCGCGCCCGCACGTCCGCTAGAACCACCGAGAGGATCCCATGGATACCCGCTTTCTTCTCTCCCCCGCCTACCTGGTTTCCGTTGCTGCCCTGATTGTTGGTGCGATTCTGAGCGGTACCGCCCTGATGGTGATTGGCTGGATTATCTTCATCATCGGCCTGGCCCTCAACGCCCTGGCCCTGGTGGTACTTGCCAACCGCGAGCAGCTCTACAAGGCCCAGCGGGTTGGGGTCATCCCCAAGGGCCAGAAGCCCGGTTCTGCCGACCAGCAGTAAAAATCTAAAATTTTTTGCTCTGCCTACCGGCAGAGCAAAGACGAGGGGCGGACGCTTACAGGCGTCCGCCCCTCTGTGTATCTTCTAGGCTCTTACCCGCCTGCGCTCGGGGTAGGCAACCTTGCCGAGCACACTGCGGGAAAAGTGGGCCTGGGCCCGGGCGATGTCGGGGTCTAGCCCCTCAAAGACCGTGCACTGCACCTCGTGGGTATAGACCGGGGTGGCTTCTTTGAAGACCTGCCGCCCTATTCTTTGTGACGATGTAGAGGCCATCTCGTGTCTTCTTGTCCACAGGCATCTGACGAGCGAAAATAAGGGTTATCCACAGGTGCACGTGGGGTCACTTGAAGCACCCGCACCTTTTTGCCACAGTAGCGGCATGGAACTCAACCTCTCACACATCTGTTCAGCGATGCACACTCACCGCGAACTCAAAGAAGCAGGCATGAGCAACAACCTCATCAGTGCGAAGCACCGTAGAGGCGAGCTTATACGCCTGACCCGCGGGGTCTATCTCAAAGGTGATATCGCACGACACTGCACAGGCAGCGACCGAGCCAAAGCTGTGACGGTAGCCCTTCAGAAAACCCGCCCCACAGCCGTAGTGAGTCATCAGTCAGCCGCCCTGCTGTGGGGTGCGCCGCTGATGGCCCTACCCCCTAAAGTGCACCTTTCCCTCTTGGGTATCAATAAGTCGGGGCACCCACAGGCAATCCTGCATAGCCATAAGGTAAAAGAATGTTCCCTGGCTACTGATTTAGGCGGAGTTAGAGTCACGAACCCGCTCACAACCGTCATAGACTGCGGAAAAACCATGCCTCTGCAAGAGTCGCTAGCTATCGCAGATTTCTTTTTAAAACACGGGAATCTTGAACTCGACACTGCACGAGAAGAGCTTGAACACTGTGCGGGGCGAGGCTCCCAGAAATTACGTGTTGTGGCTGCTCTGATGAGCCCGCTGAGCGAATCCCCTCTAGAGTCTTTTGCCAGGCTTCGTCTCTATCAGGGAGGTATCGAGCAGCCTATTCAACAGTTTGAAATTATTACCCCGTCCGGGCGCCTGTACCGTGCTGATTTTGCCTGGCCCCACCTTAAACTGCTTCTTGAGGTGGACGGTCTGCACAAGTATTACGGAGCCTACCGGGCAACCGGTGAGCAGCTACGCAATGATGCGCTGCGGCAACGGGAATTAGAACTGGCGGGGTGGACGGTTATTCGTGCCACCTGGGGTGACCTGGCGCAGCGCCCGGAACTGTTGATCTCGAGGTTGCGTCACCTCGGCGTCCGGGCAACAGACCAATGACCCTACTCTTTCTCTCATGACCCTAGGGATTATCTCGGGGTGAAGAGAAAAAGAATAGGGCGGACGCCGTTAGGAGGTTCCGTACTGGTCCCGGGCCAGGCGGGCGATATGAATCGTCAGATAGGTCAGCTCATCATCGGTCAGGTTCTGCTCCAGATGCATCTCAAGCACCAGCTTCACCTTCACCGCCGTAGCAAAGGCGCGGGGGTGGGCGTCCTTCAAACTCTCAAGGAGCAGGGGGACGCTCGTGCCGGCGTCCGCGGTCTGGGCAGCGCCCGCGCGTACAAAGAGATAGCGCAGGTGCGTGACGAAGCGGGCAGCGCTCATCAGTGAACGATCCACCGGGCCGCCAAAGCTGGCCCCAATCACCTCAAAAATCTGGGCAAAAACCTCGGTCATGCGGTAGGTGCCGCCCATATCTTCCGAGGCAAACTGCGAATTCACCAGATGCATAGCCAGGGGAATCGCCTCAATTTCAGGCAGCTCAACCCCTAGACGCTCCTTGACCAGCTCCAGTGCCCGGTGGCCAAACCGAACCTCCTGCGGGTAGAGCTGGGACACCTCAAGAGCCAGCGGGTAATCCACCGCCAGCCCCTCCCGGGCCCGAACCACCGCATAACTAATATGGTCAGCCACCGGAACAATAAAGGAATGAGAAATGGTAATACCCTCGGCCTTGACCAAAAATTCAAGCTCGGTCGCCAAACCCAGAATCTCAGACGGAATCTTCGCCAGCGACCCCGCCAAATGCTCATCGGGGGTGCCGTGCTCCGGCACGAAGGTCTGCTCAATGAAGGTGGGGTCAACCATGTCGCCCTTGCGCTTACCAAACGCTAAGCCGCGACCGATAACCACCATCTGCTCGCCCGTATAGGTCTGAGCCAGAGCCACATTGTTGTTATAAATACGTGAAATGCGCAACGTGACCCCCTTTCGCCTCAGGTTCAAAACGCGCGAATATCCTTACTAGTCTACCGACCCACTGCCACCCGCGGGCCCCACTCGCCCGCAACCCACCCAATAAAGAGGAGTAAACTAAACCCTTTCGTACGAATAGAGAACTACCCCCCACACTTATGAATTCAGCACCCACTAAATCATCACCGCTCATCAGCATCGTGGTCACAGCCCTCATGCTGTTCTCCATGTTCTTCGGCGCAGGCAACCTCATCTTCCCCGCCATGCTCGGTGCAGAAGCCGGTGGAAACTTCACCCCCGCCATCGCAGGCTTCCTGGTGACCGGCGTCCTCATGCCTATCTTGGCCGTTATCGCGCTCGCCGTCACCGGCCGCGACCTGCAAGATTTGGCGGCCCGTGGCGGAAAAATCTTCGCCCTCATCTTCCCGCCCCTGGTCTACCTCTCCATCGGCGCCCTCTACGCCCTGCCGCGCACCGGCACCGTCAGCTACGCCATGGCCGTAGACCCCTACTTGTCGGTGGACGGCATGGTGCCTACCCTCATCTTCTCTGCTGTCTTCTTTGGTGTCTCCTACCTGCTGGCTATGAACCCCATCGGCATCGTCGACACCCTGGGTAAGTACCTGACTCCCGCCCTGGTGATCCTGCTGGGCGTGCTGGTCGTGATGAGCTTCATTACCCTGCGCACCCCCTCGGCTGCACCGACTGAAGACTATGCCACCGGCGCTTTTGCCACCGGCTTCGTCAACGGCTACATGACCATGGACTCCCTGGCAGGTCTGGCCTTCGGCATCATTGTGATTGCCTCCCTGCGCGAAAAGGGCATCAGCGGACGCACCGAAATGCTCCGCAGCGTCGCCCTGGCTGGCGGTATTGCTGGTCTGCTACTGGGTGCGGTCTACCTGGGCCTGGGCTACATTGGCGAGCACATCGCGGACGGCCAGGGCTACAAGGACGGCGCAGCCCTGCTCACCGACGCTGCAGCCCAGACCATGGGCGGCCCCGGTGCCGTCGTCTTCGGCCTCATTGTGATGCTAGCTTGCCTGACCACTTCGGTGGGCCTCATCGGCGCAACCAGCTCCTTCTTCAACAAGCTGGTTCCCTCGGTCTCCTACCGTACCTGGGCTATCATCTTCACCCTGATTGCCTTCGTGCTGGCCTCTTTCGGCCTTGAAGGGCTGATGAGCTTCGCTATCCCCATCATCACTACCCTCTACCCGCCAGCCCTGACCCTGGTCGTCCTCACCCTCCTTGAGGCTGCCCTGCGCGCCCCCTGGGTGAACCTCACCCACCGCTTCGCCCTGCTGGTCTCGGTGATTTGGGCCCTGCTCATGACCCTCAACTCCCAGGGGGTTGGCTCCAGCATTATCGAGCCCCTCATCGGCTGGGCACCCGCCCACGCCTACGACCTGGGCTGGTTCGTACCCACTCTGATTGCCGCCCTCATCGGTGCCACCATCGACCTGGTACAGCACCGCCGCGCGTCCGCCCGCTAAGTCGGGCACCGCACCGGCCCCTTAGGAGGGCAAAAAGAAAGGGTCTTGCTCCCGCATCTGCGGGGCAAGACCCTTTGCTGTAGAGAGGCTCGCGCTGAGGGGAACCACAACCATCAACGCGAGCCCGTCTAACGAGTTGCGAGGTGGTTCATTCAACTCAAACTTAGAAAGCCTCTAGGCAACCCGTCATAAAGTTTCTTCAAAAATAAACAATTGACAGCCTGCTCAAAACTCTACCCGATGAAGTCCAGGAAATAAACCCGCGGTGCTCATAATGGCAGGTCTTTGTGAAACATTACATCTCTGTGTCATTCATGCGACACAAAACAGCCTCTCACTTGCTTCTATAAGGACCCCCGCTTCCAGTTTGCTCCCGCTCACACTCGCATAAGAATCGCCTGTGAAAACAGCTCCCAAAGCCCCCAAATAGCGATTAAGGTACCCCTAAACTCCCGCGGTTAGCTACCCTTAGAAGTATGAGCAGCACAGCAACCGATATCGCCAAGAACCTTCCGGCCCTTGAACACCCCGACGGGTCGCCCATCCGCGCCCTCGTGGTAGACGATGAGCTCATGCTCGAAGAGCTAGTCAGTGTGGCACTCAAAATGATTGGCTGGGAGGTCAAATCAGCGGGTGAAGGCCCCGCAGCCCTGGCTATCGCACGTGACTGGCGCCCCGACGTCCTCGTGCTCGACATCATGATGCCCGGCTTCGACGGTGTTGAGTTGCTCTCCCGCATCCGCAAGCTCTACCCCGAGGTGCCCTGCCTCTTCCTCACCGCCAAAGACTCCTTGGATGACCGCATTGTCGGCCTGGCAGCTGGCGCCGACGACTACGTCACCAAACCCTTCTCCATGGAAGAGGTCATCATCCGCTTGCACCGCCTGGTGCAGCGCTCCGGCGTAGCAGCAGCTAGCGATGCTGAGCTCGTGGTCGGCGACCTGGTGCTCAACCAGGACACCCGCGAAGTCACCCGCAGCGGCGAAGAAATCCAGCTCACCGCAACCCAGTTCGACCTGCTGCGCTACCTCATGGAAAACGCTAAGCGAGTGGTCTCTAAAGCCCAGATTCTCGATAACGTCTGGAACTACGACTTCGGCGGCCAGGCCAACATTGTGGAACTCTACATCTCCTACCTGCGCAAAAAGATTGACGTGGGCCGTGAACCCATGATTCACACTGTGCGCGGCGCAGGCTACGTCATTAAGCCCGTCAACCAGTAGGGCTCATGGCAGCACCTTCACAGCCTGCGGGCACCCCTGCGCCCGCTTCGGGGCAGGAGCAGACCCAGGACGCAGCCCCCACCGGGCTGCGCACCGCCCCCCACCTGCGCACCAAGCTCATCGCCATTCTGGTGACCATGCTGGGTATCGCCTGCCTGATTATTGGCGTTTCCAGCTACATCGCCCTCTCTAGCTCCCTCATGGACCGGGCCTACGGGCAGCTCGACGAAGCCGCCCACCGAGCTGTTTCCTTCAAACCCGGTGGGCCCGCCGGGCAAAGCAGCAGCACCGAGGTAGACGGCTGCCAGCAGTTCAACGGCCGCACCACCCTCGACGCACCCGGCCAGGGCCCCGGCACCCTGAGCCTGTGCACCGCCAACGGCCAGACCGTGGTGGCTGGCATGCTCGACTCGGTCGGCTCCACCCAGACCCTCAGTGACGCTGACCAACAGACCCTGCTGGCACTCTCTACCTCTGACGGAACCGTTGAAGTAGACCTTGAGGTGGGCGAATACCTGGTTGTCATGCAGGATAACCCGGTCAGCGAGGGCATCATCGTCACCGGCGTACCCCTGGCAGAAACCCACCGCACCCTCGCTGTGCTGGTAGCTGTGATCGCTGCCGGTTCGGTTGCCGTGATGATTGGTGCCGGTGTGCTGGGCTCCTGGATTATCCGCCGTACCATGCAGCCCCTTGAGCGGGTCTCGCAGGTCGCTGCGGGCGTTGCCCACATGGACCTGGCCCTCGAAACCCTGCCTGAGGCGACCCGCGTGCAGCGCGCGGACGCCCACCCCGGCGACGAGGTAGGAGCGGTTGGGTATGCCCTCAACCAGCTCCTAGACAACGTGCAGTCGGCCCTCGAAGCACGCTCGCGCACCGAGGAGCAGATGCGGGTCTTCGTGGCGGACGCCTCCCACGAGCTGCGGACGCCCCTGGCGGCTATCAAGGGGTATGCGGATATGATTCGCTGGACCGAAACCCTCACCGACCAGGGTAAGACTTCCCTAGAGCGCGTGAACTCGCAGACCGAACGCATGTCGCGCCTGGTCGAAGACCTGCTTCTGCTGGTCCGCCTCGACGAGGGGCGCAAGCCTGAAATGACCGAGGTGGACCTGACCGAACTGCTGGTCGAAAACGTCATGGACCTGCAAGTGGCAGCCCCCTCTCACATCTGGCAGCTCAACCTGCCCGAGGGCGTGGTGGAGGTGCGCGGCGACCGATCCCAGCTCCAGCAGGTGCTGTTGAATCTGCTCTCGAATGCTCGGAAGCACACGGACGAGGGCACCACGGTGACCGCCTCCCTGTCGATTTCTGCCAGCGGCCGCGAGGCCATCATGAGCGTGAGTGACAACGGCCCCGGCATTGACTCCGAGTTCAAGAGCAAGATTTTCGACCGCTTTACGCGGGCGGACGCTGCCCGCTCCGGCTCCGATGGTACTACCGGCCTGGGTCTTCCTATCGCCAAGGCCATCGTAGAAGCCCACGGGGGATCTATCGATGTAGTCTCCCGCTCGGGGCGTACCGAGTTTACGGTGCGTCTGCCCCTGCTGGGGGCGTAGGCTGGGGGAATGGCCCCCTACATTCCGCGCAACCTGGCTCGTCTTTCTGGGTGGTGGAGCAGGCGCCGCCCTGCGCCTGTGGGTCGATACCTGGGTTAAGGCCCTCGCATCAAGTCTCTGGCAAGTATCTATGCCGTTTGGAACATTCTTTATTAATGTCACCGGGTCCTTTCTTCTGGGCTGCCTTACCGGCCTTCTTGCTACCCATATCAGGCTTATTCCCGGCGCGGAAACTTTTGTAATTACAGAAAATCTCACCCTCATTCTGGGCATGGGCTTTTTAGGTGGCTACACCACCTTCTCCACCGCCCTGCTCGAAACCCTACGAGCCTCCGGTAAGCTGGCCACCGGCGTCCTGACCCCTCGGCCAACTACTTGCCGCAACCGCTGCCGCCGCGGCCGGGCTAGCCCTGACCGCCCTCACCTAGGGCAGGCACACAGCCCGCCCTGCCCTAGCTCTCATACCCCTGTGGGAATCTAAAAGAAAGACCAGCGCACCACAGGAGACACATGAGTACTTGGGCAAACTTCGGCTACACCGGTATGGTCTGGGGGGCTCTGGCTCTGCGTCTACCGCATCTTCGACGTTGACGACCTCATCACCAACACCACCGGTGGGCTCATCGGGGCTGCTATCGCCCTGGCCTGGGTTACCCTGCGCCCCCGCGAAGAGCAGCCCCTGCCCTGGGGTCGTGCCGCCCGCCGCTCCCTGTAAAAGTTCAGTAAGCATCGGTACAATAAACAGCCCATCCACCCCTTCGGCATGAGGCTATGCGGTACTACTTCTACTTCTCGATTCCCGTGCTCCAGCAGGCGCTTTCCCTCTGGGTCCTGCTCATGGTGTTTATCGTGCCCGCCCTCTGGTGGTTTGGCCGCCACCTGCCCGCCCGCAGGCTCCTGCGCCGCATAGCTGCCACGGGCATCCTGGTGCTCTACGCTACCGGGGTCATCGCCTACACCTTCCTGCCCCTGCCCGATAACGACGTCTTTGTCTGCCCCGATGGCTGGGGCAGCACCTACCCCCGCTTCTTCCTGGGCTGGAGTATTGACTTCGCCATCGCCGCCAATGACGGCCTGCTCGGTGCCCTTTTTTCGATCTATGTGCTGCAGATGCTGCTGAACGTGCTGCTCTTTGTGCCCTTTGGCCTGCTGGCCCGCTGGCGCTGGGGAGCTAGTTTTCGCACCGTGCTCTTTGCTGCCTTTGGCACTTCGCTCGCGATTGAGCTGACCCAGCTGACCGGTATCTGGGGTTACTACGATTGCGCTACCCGAACCTTTGACGCCGAAGACATCTTCAACAACACCCTGGGTGCCGTACTGGGCTGGGGCGCCCTCGCCGCCTGGCAGCACCGCCATACCCTGCCGGGGCAGCTGCGCCGCCTCTTCGGGCGCTAGTGGGGCGGTGCGTCCGCCTTCTTTGGCCCGCGTGGACGCCCGCCCTGTCTACCGCTGTCTTAGCTGGTGGGCGGGGTTGATGGGTGCTTGGTCACAGCGTTCGGAAAAGAGGGCGGTAAACCGCTTAAGTGTTAGGGCACTTTTACCCCTAAGCTTTGCCGCATAAAACCCAATCATTCACACTTAAAGCCAAGTGAAGCAAACTATGGGCTGAAGGATCCGGCACCTGCCTGGGCGTACTAGCCCCCGACACTTGCGGAGAAACACGTGAATACCATCAGCCCCTACCTCGCTGAATTCCTAGGCACCATGATTATGGTGACCATCGGCTGCGGCGTCATTGCCACCGTCGAACTGCGCCGCTCCAAAGGCCACGGCGACAACTTCTTCACCATTGCCTTCGGCTGGGGCTTTGCCGTCACCTTCGGCGTCTACGCCTCCCACGCCTACTCCGGCGGCCACCTCAACCCCGCTGTTTCCATCGGCCTAGCCGCCTACGGGGAGTTCGACTGGGCCATGGTGCCCGGCTACATTCTCGCCCAGATTGCCGGTGCCATGGTGGGCGCGGGCTTCGTCTTCCTCAACTACCTGCCCCACTGGAAGGCAACCGCCGACCGCAAAATCAAGCTCGGTGTTTTTGCGACTGTACCGGCTATCCACAACTACTTCACGAACGCCCTGTCTGAGATTATCGGCACCTTCCTGCTGGTCTTCTCAGCCCTCTATGTGGGGGTTAACTTCACCCCCGTGCTCGAAGGTTCAGCCCTGGCGCTCGATCTCAATCACGTGCTCAAGCCCCTGGCCTTTGGCTTCCTGGTCACTGTGCTGGTGATTGGTCTGGGTGGCCAGACCGGCTTTGCCCTCAACCCGGCCCGCGACTTTGGCCCCCGCCTCATGCACGCCCTGCTGCCTATCCACGGTAAGGGAAGTTCCCTCTGGTACTACGCCTGGGTGCCGGTGTGCGCCCCCATCGCCGGTGGAATGATGGGCGGATCCTTCTTCAAGCTCTACTACGACGGCCAGTTCTCTATCTTCCAGGTGGCCGGTGTAGTGCTGACCCTGGTTGTGCTCGGGTTTGGCCTGTGGGCTAACAAGCACATGTACCGGTCTAAGTCGGCTGAGGTACTACCCCAGAGCGAGGACACCGAGGCTACCGCCGCGTCCGTCGCCGCCACCTGCCCGCCCACCGGCAAAATCCCGGTCGTGCAGAAGAGGGCTTTCTGGGAGTAGCCTCCTACTCGGTGCTGTGCAGACTTTTTGGGCTGTGTGCAGGGTTTTCTCTGCACGCAGCCCAAAAAGTCTGCACTAGATACCGAGCATTAATTCAGATACCCGGCCCTATTCCTGGCTAGCCCACTCCAGCACCTTGAGCATGAAGCAATCGCAGGCCTCAACCTGGGCCAGCTCAATCCACTCATTGGGGGTGTGGGCCTGGGCGATATCACCGGGGCCGCACACCACCGCCTGCACCCCGCCGTAGAGGGCGAACTGGCCAGCCTCAGTGCCGTAGGTAACCTTCTGGGCCTCTACAGAACCAGAGCGTCCCGCCCACTCGTTGGCCAGGGCAATAATCTCAGCACTGTCAGCGATGCCCAGGGCAGGGACGGCAGCCAGCAGTTCATGGGTGATACCCACAGCGTCCACGAACTCGCCGGGTGCAGCGCCAGCCAGGGCCTCAGCGTCCGCCGCCCGCGCCTTGAGCGCAGGCAGCAGGTCGTCGTCAATCTTCGCCTTAACCAGGGCCAGCACCTCGTCGGTGGTCATCTGGGGAACCGTGCGGAAGTCATACTCCAGCACCACGTGCTCACCCACAATGTTGTACTGAATACCACCGCGGGCAAAGTTCACCCCACCGGTGGAATAGGGCACCACAAAACCCTCATCAAAGGGACCCTCAGCCCGCCAGGTACCGGCCAACTGCTCAAAGAAAGTAATAAACTCCGCCGCCTGAGCCAGGGCATTAACCCCGTGCGGGCCCAAGGAGGCATGCTTGGCGATACCCTTGAAAGTCACCCGGCCGCGGTGGGCACCCTTATGGGCAGAAATAACCTGCATCATGGACGGCTCCCCAATCACCGCAAAATCAGGGTTAATACCGCGGGCCTTGAAATCCCTGACCATAGCAGGCGCACCCACACAGCCAATTTCCTCATCGTAGGAAAAAGCGAAATGAACGGGCTTCACCAGCTCCGCTTCACGCAACTGGGGCAGCAGCCACATAGCCGACCCAATAAAAGACTTCATATCCGACGCCCCGCGCCCGTAAAGCTTGCCGTCCTTCACCAGGGGAGTGAAAGGGTCAGTGACCGTCCATGCCTGGCCCTCAACCGGCACCACGTCCGTATGCCCCGACAGCACCACGCCGCCGTCCGTACCACCGTCAGCGGCGGGTACGGTCACGAAGAGGTTGGCGCGCTCGCCGTCCTCGCTATAGGTGTAGTGCGGGGTCAGGCCGTGAGCCTTAAACTCAGCCGCCAGCAGGTCGAGCACGGGGCGGTTGCTGGTCTGGCTGATGGACTGCGCGGCAATAAGCTTTTCAATCCAGGGAAGAGATGCAGGGAGTGTCATAGCACCAGTCTAAAACCCCGGGCCTGCCGGGGCGCTAGATTACAGGGCTGAGTGGTCGCCCAAGCCATGGAAGCGGCGGGCGTGGTAAACGGTAGGGGCGGCGTTGGCGTCGTGGCGGATGAAGTCGGTGACCTCAGCGGTAAAGACCACGGCAGGGCCCGCGTTGAGGGTACCCAGGGGACGGACGCGCAGCACCCGGCTCACCCCGTGCAGCAGGGGCTCGCCGGTGGGCAGACGATCCCAGGTGGAGGTATCGCCAAACTTATCGGCCTTGCTGATCGAGAAGAGCTTTGCAATCTCGATGTTATCGGCACCAATCAGGTGAATCAGGAAGGAGTCAGCGTCGATAATGCGGGCAGCCGAACCGGTGCGGTCCTTGAAAGAGAAAGACACGATGGGAGGCTCAGCGGAAACCGATGACAGGGACGAGATGGTCAGGCCACCCGGCAGCCCGTCGGAGCCCTCAGCGGTGATGATGGCAACGCCGGCTGCCTGGGCGCCGAAAGCCTCGCAGAAAAGTTCGGTGGCGGTCTTCTCGCTGATATTTACCTGGGTGGTCATGGTTGGTTTTCCTTTGTGCGGCTGCTTGGGGACTACAGCGCCGGGAGCGCTTGGTCTTCAGCCTAGGACTTCAAGTGCACCAAACCCTAGCCTTTCTCACATATTGCCCCTATGAGTAGAACTGTGACACTGTTACGCGCTTAGGCTGTAATAAAGAGTAGAGGTCGTAACAGGTTAAGCAGGCACACGCTTGCTGCTGACCCTCTCGCTTCTCGCCCGGGGGCTCGTTGCGATTCACGCCAGCCCCAGCCAGCAGCTTCGCTGTGTACCTATTTAGCCTGCACGTCTTTAGTGCTCCGTCCATTCGGTATATAGACTAAATGGGTGCACAATAATAGACATGACAACGGAAAACACACATCACATTGTCGTGATGGGTGTGAGCGGTACTGGCAAAACCAGCATCGCCCACGCCCTGCGCGACCAGCTAGGGTGGCCATTCGTCGAAGGCGACGACCTGCACCCTGCTGAAAATATCCAGAAAATGAGCGCCGGGATTCCCCTCACCGACGAAGATCGCGCCCCCTGGCTTGCCAGTATCGCCACCTGGATCAAGGACACGGACGCCCGCGGCGAGCACACGGTCGTCACCTGCTCCGCCCTCAGGCGCGCCTACCGTGACGTGCTGCGTGAAGCTGCCCCCGGCGTCCTCTTCGTCCACCTCACCGGACCCCGAGAAACCATCGCAGAACGCATGAAGCACCGCGAAGGCCACTTCATGCCCACCTCCCTACTCGACTCTCAGTTCGCCACCCTCGAACCCCTTGAAGCTGACGAAGCCGGGGTACTCGTTGACATCTCTGGCATCCCGGAACAGGTTGCGACCGCGGCGCTAGCGGCTCTGCGCCCCACTCTATAAACAGCACACGAAAGCACACCACTATGCCTCTCCCCGAAGACTGGGCCCAAACCCTCACTGCTGGGCCCCTGCTCGCTATCGCCGCCGGCGCAATCCTGCTCCTGCTGCTCCTCATCATCAAATTCAAACTCCACGCTTTCCCTGCCCTCATTATCGTCAGCCTGCTCACCGCCGTCGCCACCGGAATCCCCGTCGCCAGCGTCGTGCCCGTCATGCTCAGCGGATTCGGATCAACCCTGGCGTCCGTAGCCCTGCTCGTTGGCCTTGGAGCCATGCTGGGTGCCCTCATCCAATACTCCGGCGGTGCCCAGGTGCTCGCCCACAAACTCATCTCGGTCTTCGGTGAAGACCGCGCCCCCATCGCCCTCGGCGTGGCATCTATGCTCTTTGGCTTCCCCATCTTCTTTGATGCCGGCCTTGTCGTGATGCTCCCCATCGTCTTCTCCGTCGCTCGCTGGGTTGGTGGCTCCCTTCTGCTCTACGGAATCCCCGCCGTAGGCGCATTCTCCGTCATGCACGTCTTCGTGCCGCCTCACCCCGGGCCGGTCTCCGCAGCCTCTTTCTTCGAAGCTAACGTCGGTACTCTACTGCTTGTCTCCCTCATCATCGCGGTGCCCACCTGGTACCTTGCCGTTTACCTCTTCTCAAAGTTCATCGGTAAGCGCATCGACCTTCCCGTACCCGCCCTCATGGGCCACGAAGAAACCCAGGACGAGCCCCTCAACCCGCCCTCCTTCGGCACCGTTCTCTTCGTGCTCCTGCTCCCCATGTTCCTCATCTTCCTTAACACCGGCCTCAACACTCTGGCGAAGGGAGGCATGCTGCCTGAAAGTGCAGCAGATGAAACCTGGTTCCAAACCCTGCGCCTGCTCGGCGAGACCCCTGTTGCTCTGCTCATTACCTCCCTCGTTGCCATGTACCTGCTCGGCTTCAAACGTAAGGATCACGCGTTAGGTATCCAGCAGACTATGGACGGCGCACTTCCCGCGGTCTGCTCCGTCATCCTGATTACCGGCGCCGGTGGTATGTTCGGTGGCGTGCTACGATCCTCAGGAATCGGCGATGCTCTCGCCGATGTACTGGGTGACCTGGGTGTTCCCCTCATCGTTGCGGGCTTCCTCATTGCCGCAATTCTGCGCGTCGCCCAGGGGTCAGCGACCGTAGCCCTGACCACCGCTGCAGGTCTCATCACCCCCGGTGTTCTGGCAGTAGATTTCAACTCTATCCAGCTGGCTGCCCTTGTCGTTTCGGTCGCCGCAGGCTCTGTGGTGCTCTCGCACTTCAACGACTCAGGTTTCTGGCTGGTCAGCCGCTTCTTCAATATGGACGAGAAGACTACCCTCAAAACCTGGACGGTGATGGAAACCCTCATTGGCATCGTAGGTTTTGCCGGTGCCGTGGCCGTGTTTGGGGTCGCTAGCCTGCTTTAGCTGCCTGTGGGCCATAGCCGGACGCGTCCGCCCCGCCTTCGTAGGTGAAGGCAGGGCGGGCGCGTCCTTGCGGGCTCTCGTATTACTTCTTCTTATTAAGCTGGGCCGCCTGGGCGCCGAACTTCTCAAGCAGTTCAGGCATATCCATAGGGGCAGTGACTACCTCAATGAAAACCAGCTTGTCACGGTTCTCCTTAGCCACCCGGCAGGCCTCGTCGAACTCGCGAACCGTAGCAGCGCGTAGCGTGACGGTATTAGAATCGGTGCCGCCGAAAGCCGCCGGAATCTTCGACCAGTCGTAGGCGGTGATGTCGTTGTACTCAGACTCCACACCGTGAATCGACCGCTCGATGGTGTAGCCCTCATTGTTAATCAAGAAGACCACCGGGTTCACACCCTCGCGGATAATGGTGCCAATCTCCTGAATCGTCAGCTGGGCTGAGCCGTCACCCACCATCAGCACGCCACGGGAATCGGTATCGGCCATAGCCGCACCCAGCAGGGCCGGGATGGAGTAGCCGATAGAACCCCACAGGGGCATGCCGATAAAGCGGGAATCCCGCGGGAACTTGCGGGTTGCCATACCGAAGAAAGAGGTACCCATATCGACCACAACGGTGTTCTTCTCGTCCAGGTTTGATGAGAGAACCCGCCACAGGACGTCCTGGGTCAGGGCTTCGTCGGTAATCTCAGGTAGGGGCTCGTCGGTGGTGGGCGCCTCAAAGGGGGTGCCCTTCAGACCGAGCTCAAGAGATACCTCTTTAACGATGTTCAGGGCGCTGGACATGGTGAGCGGGGCATAGTGGTGACCGGCGATGCTGGTGCTCTCAGCGCCGATGTTAATAACCCGCCCAAAGTCTATCTGATGTGAGTATATGCCGGTTGTGGTATCTGTAAATTCCACGCCAGCGCAGACCAACACCTCGGCATCTTCCACTACCGCACGGGTATGTTCAGCCGACAGGCCGCCCACGTAGATGCCCGCAAAGTTGGGCTTGGTTTCGTTCAGTACAGCCTTGCCCCACATGAGGGACGCGAAGGGGAACTTGGTCTCGGTAACCAGGGCGCGGACGTCCTGCACTGCCCCCAGGCGCTCAGCCATGATATCTGCCAGTACCGTCACGCTCTTGCCGCTCATGAAGTCGGTGACGGCGTCCTTGAAGAGGGCCTCAATATCGGTCGAAGAAACGTGGCTATCCACATCGAGCGGACGCGACGGGGGAGTGGCCAGCATAGTCGACACATCAACCGGCAGCATCAGGTAGCCGGGCTTACGGTGGATGACGGCGGTGCGGATGACACGGTCAATATCGGTCGCAGCGGTCGCCGGGTGCAGGGCCGCAACGGCGGCAGATACTTCGGATGCCATACGCATAAAATGCTTGAAATCCCCATCGCCCAGAGTGTGGTGCATGCGCAGGTGAGAATTCTGGGCCGACAGGCTGGGTGCACCCACAATGTGAATCACGGGCACGTTCTCAGCGTAGGAGCCGGCAGTCGCGTTGATAGCTGACAGCTCACCCACACCGTAGGTGGTCACCAGGGCGCCCAGGCCCTTGATGCGGGCGTAGCCGTCCGCCGCATACCCGGCGTTGAGCTCATTTGCGTTACCCACCCAATCCAGCTTTTCGTGCGCCAGCACATCGTCGAGGAAGAAGAGATTAAAGTCCCCGGGCACACCGAAGACCTTATCTACGCCCAGCTCAGCCAGACGATCGAGTATATAGTTACCCACGGTATAGGTCATCATTGACTCCTTGTACTAGGTAAAACAGGCTGTGTGACCTGTGCCATTTACCTTCCAGTGTAGTGGGTTTCGCCCGCCCCACCATTGGGCGCCGAGCGCCTGAGTTTTAGACTGGCGTGCAGAATCACTGTATCTAGCACCTGTGACCTTTGTTTAAAGGTTTCAGCACCTCCTTACCGGGCTTTACTACTAGACTTGGGGAAGACGCTTTACCCCCGCTGTGGCAACAAACAAGGAGAACGATGAGCTGGTTCGAGATTGCAATGCCTCTACTGGTTGGGCTTATCTATCTTTTTGTTCCGGGCCTGCTGATTTCGGCGGCTGCCCGGCTACGCGGGTTTGAGGCTTTTGGTCTAGCCCCGGCGCTTTCTGTGGCAGCTATTATGCTGGGTGCAACCGTGACCCCTATGCTCGGTATTCGCTGGGCTTTATGGGTTCCGTTTGCCTCGGCTGTAGTGCTTGCTGCCGTTATTCTGCTTGTGGTTCTCGTAGGACGCTGGGCTGGGCTTGGCTCTGCCCCAGCTCGTTCACATCAGGGGAGGTGGCTTCCTCCTCAACGTTCCGTAGTGGCTAGCGCCTGGTGGTCGAAAGATCAGATAGCCTACTGGGGCAGCTTCCTTGTGGGTGCCCTCCTGCTGTGGCGCAACGTTACGAATGCTATTGGTCAGCCTGAATGGATTTCTCAGACCTGGGATAACAGCTTCCATCTCAACGCAGTGCGTTTCATGGAAGATACAGGTAGCGCCTCGCCCCTCACCCTGGGTGCAATGACAACGGTTGAAGGGGAATCTACCTTTTATCCCGGAGCTTGGCACGCTATCGTTTTGCTCATTACGATGGGCTCAGGCGCTGATATACCGGTGGCAACTAACACTATGGCTGTAGTGGTTTCGGCTATTATCTGGCCTCTCAGCACAGTTTTTATGGTGCGCCAAATTTTTAAGCTGAACACCGCAGGCATCATGGTGGTGGGCGCTTTCGCAGCTGCCTTTACTGCCTACCCTATTCTGTTGCTTGATTTCGGTGTGCTGTACCCGAACCTGCTAGGTATTGCCCTGATGCCTGCCGGTATCGGTCTGGTAGCGCAGCTCTTCCGCATGGTAGCGGTTCGCCGTATCTCAACCCTGCAGTCGGTGGTCTTAGGGGTCTGGGTGGCTTTGGCTATTGCGATTGCCCACCCCAACGCGATCATGTCGCTCCTGGTAATGATTATTCCTTTGCTGCTCGGCCGCGTCATTCTTAACTTCGTTACTAGCTTTAAGCACCGTGCCTACTGGGGTGCAGCGGGAGCCACAGCCCTAAGCGTTGCGCTGATTTTCATCGTGATGAATATTCTGTGGGGCGTGGTCCGTCCGCCCCAGGCAGCAGGCGAAGTGTGGGGCCCCGTCCTCACCCAGGGGCAGGCGCTAGGGGAACCCTTTACCTTTGCCGCGATGGGCTTTAAGCCCCAGTGGTTCCTGGCTATTGTTTTTGTAATTGGCCTGTATACGTTCACCCGCCGTGCCAATGTTTACTCCCTCTGGGTGCTGGGTGCTTGGGCTGTGGTTGTTTACTTCTATGTAGCTGCCCGCTCCCTGGCGTGGGAGGACGGCCGCTATGAAGTCGTAGGTCTCTGGTACCACGACTCTTTCCGTCTGGCCGCCCTCTTGCCCGTCATGAGTATTCCTATGCTGGCCCTGGCTGTGCACTGGGTAGCGGAAAAACTGGTTGCTAGCCGTTGGTGGCAGCGAACCCAGTGGGAGAGTGCCCGACGCATGCTAGTAGTCGGTGCTGTAGCCCTGTTTGCTGTAGTTGGGTTTGGCCAAACCAGCACCGCTTTGCAGAACCAGGTTGAGGCCAACTACTACGAGTATGCCCCTGACCCTGAATCTGACCTCTTGAACACCGATGAGTTCGACATGCTTGAGGCGCTCGATGAATATGTGCCTGAAGGCGAGACCGTTGTAGTGCAGCCTTTCACCGGCGCTGCTCTGGCCTATGCAATAGCAGACCGTCCCGTGACTGCCTACCACACTATCTATTCAGCAGATAACGATGTGAAGTACGTTCAGGATCACCTGAATCAGGCTCTCACGGACCCTCAGGTCTGCCGCGCCCTGGATAACCTCAATGCTGACTACTATCTTGACTTCGGTCGTGCAGAAGTCAGCGGGCATGACCACAGTAGCTGGTACGCGGGCTTTGAGGGGCTAGCTGAGTCTGGAGTGCTGACCGAGGTTCATCGTGAAGGTGATGCTGTTCTATACAAGATCACGGCCTGCTCAGCGCCCTAAGTCGGGCTACCCCAAACTGATAGACTGGGCCATACGCATGTTACCTATCGGCCGATAGATGCACGAGACAGGAAAGCCAGCCCACAGATGAACAGTGAATCTGCACCGCAGGAGCGTCCGCGCGTTCTGGTGATTATGCCCGCCTGGAATGAGGAAGAGGCTATCGGAGCGACGATTGCTGACCTTCGGGCCAAGGCTCCCTGGGTTGACCTGGTCGTCATTAATGACGGCTCTACAGATAGCACGGCCCAAGTGGCCCGCCAGGCCGGTGCTTTCGTCATTGACCTGCCCTACAACATGGGGGTTGGTGCTGCCATGCGAACCGGGTACCGGTATGCCCGCCGTATGGACTACGACATTGCTATGCAGATGGATTCGGACGGCCAGCACCCACCTGAGTTTATCGACACCCTCATTGAAGGCCTGAACCGGGCCGATATCGTTATCGGCTCCCGCTTTGCAGCCTCTGACACCTACAAGGTACGAGGCCCCCGTAAATGGGCAATGGGCCTGCTCTCCTTCCTCTTCACCCGTATCTCGGGTGAGAAATTTACCGATGTTACCAGCGGCTTCCGTGCGTTAAACCGCCGGGGTATCCAACAGTACTGTGAATTTTTCCCTGCTGAGTACTTAGGGGATACCATCGACTCAACCGTGATGGCCATTCGTTCTGGCTGCAAGGTTATCCAGGTACCGGTAGAAATGAGGGAACGACAGGGCGGCACTCCCTCATCAGGGCCTCTAAAATCAGCTATCTACCTGGTGCGATCCTTTTTCGCCTTCGGTATTTCCATGACGCGTAAGAAAACAGCCGGGGAGGGCTAAGCATGCCGTCAAATGTCTTTTTTCTGATCCTGTCGGTTCTCATCTTCGTCATGGTCTTCGCCCAGGTACGCAACCAGAAGATGAAGGAAAAGTACGCTGCCCTGTGGTTGCTAGTGTCTGCAGCTATTATTGTGCTGGCTCTCTTCCCCCACCTGCTGAGCACACTTGCTGACCTGACAGGCGTCATCGTGCCCGTCAACCTGCTTTTCATGCTGGCAATTATTATGCTTATCGGTATTTGCCTGCACCTGACTCTAGATTTCTCACGACTGGGGGAAGATACCAGAACCTTGGCTGAAGAAGTGGCGATGCTCAGAGCCCAGCTAGAGCAGGGAAACGCTGAGCACCCCCGCTACCCCGTGCCTACTGAAAGCCGCCCAGAAGAAGAGGGCAAATAGAAACTATGAATATCGCCTTCGTTATCAATAACTACCCCCCTAAGGTGGGTGGCCTTGAACAGCATGTTTCTGCCCTGTCAGCTGAGCTGCACAGGCTAGGGCATAAGGTCACTATCGTGACTCTCTCAGATGCACCCGGTGTGAGCGTTGAAAACGGTATCAAGGTTTATCGGCTCAAGGAATACCTCACCGTCGACGGCATCCTCGGTTTCCCATCTCTAGTGGGTCTTACCCGCCTCGCTAAGGTGCTGAAGCGCGAGAATATCGATGTCATCTCGGTTCATACCCGCTTCTTTAGCATGAGCTGGTTTGGGGTTGCCTTAGGCCAAATGATGAAGATTCCCGTAGTCCATACCGAGCACGGTTCGGGCTTTGTGGTCTCGGAGAAGGCTGTTATTCGTCTAGCAAGTCAGCTGGTAGACCGTACATTAGGTGTGCTGACACTCCGTGCAGCTTCTAAGGTTTTGGGTGTTTCTCAGCCCTCCTGTGATTTTGTTAAAAAGCTTTCAGGTGTAGATGCTGAGGTTTTTTATAACGTTTCCCCCCTGCCTATGGCTGCCCCTGAAGATGTTGTCTTCCAGCGGAAAAAGCTTGTCTTTTTAGCCCGTGTAGTTGAGGTGAAGGGGTGGCGGGCTTTTCTCGAAACCGTCCAGCAACTCCATGCAGAAGATGCTGAGATTACCGGTGTAGTGCTGGGGGCTGGGGCTGATTTAGAGAAGGCTAAAGCTTATGCCGCTGAGTTGGGTATTTCTGACGCAGTAGATTTCAAGGGCTTCGTCGATCATGCAACTGTAGCTTGTGAGCTTCGCGGGGCGACCCTGGTCAACCCCACTGTGGCGGCTGAAGGGTTCCAAACCACTATCATCGATGCTTACGTTTCACAGGCAGCGATCGTTACCCATGATGTATCAAGTGCCCGGGTGCTTAAGGACGCCGGGGTGCGGGTTCACATTGTCGAGCAGCAGGGTGTACCCCAGTTGGCGGCAGCTGTACGTGCTGAGCTTGAGCAGGGCCCCCAGGCTTACCCTGTAGAAGACCTCCAGCGGTGGGGGTGGGCTAGCCAGGGTAAGACCTATGAGCAGGTTTTGCGTACGTTGACTAACGGGTCAGGAGCTTAGAAATGACATCTTTGCCTGAGCTATCTGTTGTTATACGAAGTGGGGCTTTGAATAAGTGGCTTGAAAGCACGGTACATTCGGTGCTGGCTAGCTACGATGTTGATCTCGAAGTAATTCTGGTGCTTAACGGTCCTACGATTACTCTTGGCTCCGAGGGCCGCGCCGCCGATGAAAAAGCCTACCCCTGGCTCGCAGACCCGCGCCTGACCGTCCTGCGCTTTGATCGGTATATTGGTGTCAGTAACGCGATGCGGGCAGGCTGCGATGCCGCCCGGGCAGCTTTTATCGCCAATGTTGACGGGGATGACCTTATCACTCCTACAAAGTTTCGCCGTCAGCTAGACTACCTAGCCGCCCACCCTGAATGTGTTCTTGTGGGTACTGGGGGAGACCTCATTGATGAAAATGGCCGAGTGACGGGTGAACTCAAAGCGCCGACCGGTGACGATGTTCGGCGTAGCATGTTGCTGTTCAACCCTATCCCGCATTCATCGGTGGTGTTCCGGGCGGCAGCCTATCACCAGGCAAAAGAGTACCGTCAGGATCTCGCTCAGTTCGAAGACTATGACCTCTTCCTGCGTTTGGCAGTGCTAGGGCCTGTAGCGATGTTGCAGGGGAATGAAATCCAGTACCGAGTGCACACTACCAATATCAGTAAGGGGGCGGGAGCCCGTGGCGATCACATCGAGGCAGTTACCAGTGGCCGCCGCCAGCTCGCGAAGACTCTTGGCGTTCCCTCCGTCCTGGCATTACCCCCGCACTTGCTGTGGCGCAGCGTCCAGTTTGTGCGGGCGTCCGGGCTTATCCGCCCCCTGCACGAGTACTTCACCTACTTCAAACGTTCTTAAAACATCGAGGGGCAGCTCAGCTGCCCCTCACGTTTTATGCACTGTTAGATGGCTGGTGCGGACGCCTGTGTTCGGCTCAGTACCTCCATACCGGCAAGGTGCGCTGCCGCACCGATGACCGGGCTAGCCATCAACGCCACAATGGTTTTAGTTTCAAGATCCAACGGTAGCAGCAGACAACCGAAAGCAACCACAACGGTAACTACCCAGCCTGCAAGGTAGATGCGGTGAGCGCCCATCGCCAGGGCCGCCGTGCCTGACAGCGTTGTCACCGCTAGCAGAGCCGCCGCAAAAGTGAGAGCCGCGAGGAAAGCCCCGTCGAGCTGCCCGGCATACTTCTCGTAGATTTCATCGAAAAGCCAGGGACCCAGCAGATAAGCTGCTGCGGCTCCTACCGCCCCCAGAGCTAGCAAGGCCCCTACAGGTTTAAGCAGGGCAGTGGTAGGGCGCTGGGCATGGGCCAGGAAATAAGATACCGCGACACCCTGAAAAGCTTGCAGGGGCATCATGATGGGCGCGCGTGTGATGGAGATACCCAAAATAATCGCGGCCAGAAGTGCGTCGGACTCTGTTTCAGCCTTTGAACTTGTTGCTTCCAAGAAGATAGGAAAGCCCGTAGACATAGCAGCCATAGCTACCGCGGTCCCCACAGCTAAAAGCATGCTCCGGTATGCCGCGCCTGGGCGTCCTACCAGACGCAAGCGAGTCGCTGAGCGTACCCGGGGTGAGAAAGCCATAAAAATGAGCCAGAGGAAGGCTGTTGCCAAGAAAGAAAGCTGAAAGGCGAGCAGGCCACCCCCAGCCACAGATGCAAGCAGGGTACATAGGAAACAGAAAATACCGCCGGTTGAAATCAACAGGGCATATTCTGTCCAGGAACGGGTGCCGGCCATCGCCCCAATGCAGTAGACGTGGCAGGCGTATACAGCCGTTACAAGGGTAATCAGAAGTACTGTTCTCCAGTCTCCTGCTGGTAGAACGGTGCCGAGCCACACCGGTGTAAGAGCTGCAAAAATGAGAGCACAGGTGAGACCCACCCAGGTCGCTACCACGAGCGGGTTGTAGGTTCTCTGACGGGAGACAGAAGCAGAGTTCCCCTTGCTCAAATGATGAGAGCCGATGAGGCGTGCTGACTCTTGTTGAACCCCCAACAAAGTCGCGAACACCAAAGAAGTAAGAGACCAAAAAACCAAAAAATCTTTGTTGTCTTCGACCGTTAAAGATCGGGCAGCTAGCCAGGTCACCAAGAAAGTAGTACCCGCGCTAATAATGGATGAAGCCGTAATAAAAAGCGACTGGCCGCGACTAATCACAGCTTCGGTATGTTCTTCGCTCACGGAATCTCTATCTTCTATGACGATAAGGAAAGTATCTCTAGCTTATCCGTCTTGCCACTCCAGAAGGTGTTCTAGGGTATGCCGTATGATGGTTTTGTGCCACACTCCTCACATCGTTCACCCGCTGCCCCTGTGCTCTCAATCGTCGTGCCCGCGTATAACGAAAGCGCGGGAATCCAAACGTTTCACGAGACACTTCTACTTCCAGCATTAGCTGCTGTTACGGAGCGTCTTGCTGAGCGCTCCATGGGAGCTGACCCCTACGAGATTATCTATGTGAACGATGGAAGCACAGATAACACCCTTGAAAAGCTCCAGGAGCTTGCCCAGGGGAGCACTGCGACAAGAGTAGTTAATCTGTCGCGGAACTTTGGTAAAGAAATCGCTACAACGGCAGGTATCGAAGTTGCCCTCGGGCAGGCCGTCCTTATTATGGACGCGGACAGCCAACACCCACCTGCCTATATCAGTGATTTTCTATCCCGTTGGGAAGCTGGCGCCCAGGTTGTGGTGGGTGTGCGCTCGAACGATGCTGGTGGCTTCTTCAAGACCCAAGGGTCAAGGTTCTTTTACCGAATCCTCAACTCAATTTCGGAGAGTCAGACGGTACCCCGGTCTACAGACTTCAGGCTGCTAGATCGAGTTGTTGTAGACGAGTTTCTTCGCTTTAGCGAACGAAATCGCATAACTCGAGGCCTTATAGATTGGCTGGGCTTTAAACGCGATTACTTTGTGTTTTGAGTTCTGAGTCGACCAAAGCCACCTCATAAGACGCTCCGTTCGGTATAAAACCGACCGGGGCATTTTTTTGCCCTTTTCCGTTGCCTACGAGCACTTCTGACTTGGGGATTCTGGCATTAAGAATCCCAGCACCTAGAAGCTCGCCTAGGGAAATATCCATATGGCCAGCAATAGCTAGTAGTTCTTCAAAAGTGAAGACACTGGAACCGTTATATTTGCGTGAAGCTGCACCAAGGCTTACGCCAAGAAGCTCAGCAAGCTCAGATTGTTTCATGCCTGCACGAGACATCCATACTCTTACTTCTTGGGCCAGCGCCTGGCGCGGAGTGAGCAACTGCTTGTTCATGCCTCCAATCTATCCCCTTTGGAGTAAATAGTCAATCATTCACATCTAAAACTTGCGTGAAGAGCAAGAATAAGGCTTGAAAAAGAGAATCTTTATCTGTAGTTTTAACCTCATGACCTACACAAAAACCGTCGCCACCAACGTTAGAGCTGAAGCCTCACGACGCGGGGTAACAAGCCATGACATTGCTCAAATTTTAGGGATTTCATCCGCTGCTGTTAGTCGCCGCATGAACGAGAAAATCGAGTTCAAGATCAGTGAACTGGAGAAAATTGCCCTGCTTCTTGACGTGCCCATTGAAGTGCTTGTAGCTCCCGCACCTGCCTTCGCAAAGGCGGTGGCTAGCTAATGTCCAACAAAATTCAAGATTGGGCATGGAAGCAGCCTCTCAAGGCTGGGCCAAAACTCGCGCTGATGGCTCTTGCAGATGAATCAAACGATCAAGGAATGGTCTTCCTGGGGCGTTCCAAGCTGGCTATGAAAGTTGCAGGGATTGATGAAACGGCGGGCCCAGAAGAGATTGATAATGCAGCTCGCGTTCTGCGGCGCCACATCAATGTGCTGGTTGAAGAGAATTACATGATGACTGGGCGCCGCCAGCGTAAGTGGTCGCGCGGTAGGGCAATCGACGTTATTTTTCTAAATGTTCGGGGCGTGGAGGGCGTCCAAGTGTATGACTCTGAGGATGACGTTCCAGGCCAACTCCCTAACCCATTTCTTCTCAACAAGCCTGTGGATAACTTTGAAAATGTCTTACCGGACAAATTGTCCGGTAAAAGAGTTTCCCCTAGTCAGGATTTAGGGGACAATTTGTCCGGTAAGTCATATAGTGAGACAAATCCGATGTCTTACCGGACAAAAACGGACGTCTTACCGGACAAAAATGGTCATGAAAAACCGATTGCCTTAAAAGGAACATGCGCGCGTCTTAACCCTTTAAATAACCCATCAGTCAGTCAGTCGGTTAAAGAACCCGCCTCCGTGGATAACTCGCAGACTGACGGACTGACCGGCCGGGGGAATCTCGAAGAAAAATTCTCACCGACTGCCTCCGAGCCAATCAGCCCTGAGCCAATCGCCCCTGATGCACCTACCTCGAACCCAGCTATGGCAACACCGGCTGCCTCGGAGCCAGCTGACCCTGCCCCGCAGTCACCTGCTTCCGCTTCCCCGGCTTGGATTACCCGCGGGGTCAACCACGCCACTCTCCGCCAGGAATTGCACCAGGCCCTGCTAGAGACCACCGGCATCAGCGAAAAGCTACTGGCCCAGATGATTACCATCGTCTTCTCCCGCGCCACCCAGCCTGTGCGTAGCCCCCAGCGATTCGCCTACTCCTGCATCACCAAAGAGTTCTACGAGCTGCTCTCACTGGCTCAAGCCACCCTTGCTGAGACTCAAGACCCTGCTGCAACTGGTGCTACCTCCGGCGCACCCAAGCGGGTCAAGCCCTCCTGGTGCCAGCTGCACAACCGCGAATACACTTCCGCCGCTTGCCCAGTTTGTTCCAATCCACGCATGGCAGCCCTGGAAGAGTCCCAAAACAGCCTCCCGGTGGCGCGGACCCTGAAAGAAGACCCACCATTAGGCGCAGGCATACCCCTCATAAGGCCATAAGCGCCCCTCTAAGGCGCTAAACCCTCTCCCTGGGGTGATGACACCACCGCAACAAAAATAGGCACTTAGAAGAGAAAATAAGATTTCTTGAGATTTTTCCACTTCGTGCCACCACTCACACAAAGGACACCCACCATGACCACACCCACAACCACCACTACTGCCACCAGCACCTGGACCTCCGCACACCTGAACCATGACGAAGCCCTGCGCCTACATAGTGAACTACGCGGCGGAATCTACTACACAGGCACCTCCATGCTGCCGGTACTGGCCTACCTGGCTCGAACCTGGGAAATCCTGGACTACGACTCCTTTGAGGACTATCTCGAGTGCGAATTCATGTCCCTGGAATTGACTCCACGCCCGGAAAAGCAGGCCGAGGCTATCGCCTTCTACGCCTCCTACGGCATGGGCGTACAAGCCATCGCCATGATTACCGGCCTGGCAGAAGAGCGGGTAGCTGAACTGGCTGGCCGGTAGGGGCACCTGGCGGATAAGCCAAACAGCACAGAATAGAAAACAACAAAACACAACACCATAGAACACAACGTAACGGAACAATATAAAACCACAGCGTACATAACGTTCCCTCGCCGTTATGCCTTATCAAACACAGAAAGGACAAGAAAAATCATGCCCACACCCCACAAAGAAACCCCCATCGGTAAGCACTTCAACGTCGAAGAGATCTTCGACAAAGCGCCTGTGACCGGCGCGCAAGATCTCAGTCTTCACCTGGATGAAGATAAGACAACTCCTCAAGAAAAGGCCGTCATTACCTGGGATCGATACACCGGAAACGAGTATGAAGAATGCGACCCCTGGGACAATCAGCCAGCCAATCTCACCGAAGAGCAACACAGGCTTACAACCCTGATAGCAGTATTCAAAGAACTAGGAAAATCCCTCTTCAAGGTCCTTGCTTTTGCCACCTACACCCTTGCAGCAGGCCCCTTCATTATCCCGCCTCTGTTTGCTGCCATCACCGGGGACCCTGGCTACGTTGAATCCCTCTCAGAGCAAAACATCGAGATCATCCTGATGACTATGTTCTATATGGCCTGCTGCTACAGTGCATTCGCAGCCGTGATGTGTACCCGTAGGATTTTCAAGATTTCGCGCTCATCTCGGGTTACTGAATCTGCCCCCTTGGGTACAGCTTCGCTTGGTGTGTCTGGCAAGGCCACTGAGGCGTAAAGGACAGGAAAAAAAGAGCATGGCAGCTGAATCGCACACCCTAGAACCGCTACCCGGTAGCCCGCAGGCCCTTGAGATTGCGGGCCGACACGAAGCACAAGAAATCACCCAAAAACTACGTGACTCACTGACCGGTATCCAAGAGATGATGATTGAAGCCTTCCGCAAAAAGGTCTGGCTCTCTCTTGGTTATGAGTCTTGGAATGAGTATGTGGCAGGTGAGTTCGCTGATTTGAAACTTGGCCCACTGAAAGAAGAGCGCGCCGGTGTGTTAGCTGGCTACTATCAAGCCGGGATGAGCACAAGGGCTATCGCTGCAGCAACCGGTCTGTCTAAAGATACCGTCAGCCGTACCTTGAAACAGGCCAAAGAGACAGGGGAGCTTGAAGAGATCCCTGTCCTTGGCTTAGATGGGCGGGTGCGTAGCTACAGGCAAGAAGAGGAGGCAGAACCTCATGGGAGCTCTGGCCCTGGTGGGGAGCTTTTTGACCTGCCCGATGAGCTGCTTGATACCCCTGCCGTTGAGGTCGGTATCGGCTCCTTGAAACCACAGAAGAAGCGGGAGAAACCCCCTGCTGCTGAGAAGAAAGTTCCGGGCCCCCAGGGTCGTATATCATCAGCCCCGAAGACTAGTTCACAGCCGGCAGAAGCAGCAGGTGCTGCACAAGATGGTGAGCCTGCCTTTGTTGAACTTCAAGGGATCATGGGGCACCTGAATGAAAGTATCAAAGCCCTGGGTATTGAGGATGAAGCTAAGGGGCCTTTTGCCTCCCAGGATTACCCCTATGCCCTTATTGAGCAGACCTTGCTGTGTTTAGGGTCGCTCTCTCACCTGCTGGCGCGCTTGAATCTTGAACCTGACCTTTTAGGGCAAGACAGCAAAGTGGCGGATGTGCTAGAGACTGTGGTCTCTCATCTTGATACCCAGCTGCTGCACCTGCGTAGCTAACAATCGGTATATCCGTCCATGAAAGTGCCCCCTTCCTCCGGATGGAAGGGGACACAGTGAAAACGTAAGAAAAATATGCGTAGCCCTTGGGTAAGGTGACGTGACCCATATTCTTCTTGACCCCACCAGTCTAACAAGAAAAAGACAGCTTTTCTATGAAAAATACTCATACTAAGAATCAGGCAAGAATCAATCCGGACTCCAGGGCTGTGCTCTGGTTCACTGTCCTGCTGGTTCTCCTGTTGGGGGTGACCTCCTTTATGGTCTCCTTCAATGGGCTGCATGATGTGGCCTCCTGGGTGGGGCTGCCGCCCTGGCTGCGGTGGACGGTTCCAGTTTTTATTGATATCGCGATTTTGGCCTATTCGATGGCGGCGGTGATTCACCGGGCCCGTGGTGAGGCTGTGGCCCTGACCTGGGGGACGTTGATGGTTTTTACCTTGATTTCGGTGTTCGCTAACGGCGCTCATGCCCTAACTGTTGGGGGCGGGCAGTCTGCTGCTCAGTCATGGATTGGTGCTGCTATTGCCGCTGCTGCTCCTTTGAGCGTTTTTGCCGCCACTGAGGAGCTATCGCGTTTGGCTTTTGGTAAGCCTGAGGACGAACGGAGCTTTGCGGATGCTGATGGGGGTAGTTCTTCTGCTGCTGGCCTGTCCCCAGGAAAGTTCGAGCGTGAGCTGCTAGCTGCTGGTGAGAAGAAAGTTCTGGGCCCTGGCGGTGTACCCGGTGCGGCAGAATTTGCTGAGCTCGAAAAGAATGAGGTTACGGCCGCTATTGAGGCAGCTGCTGGGGTATCTCAGATTCAAGGTTCGCCAGAGATGGTAGAAGATGACGCTGGAGCAAACCTACATGAGGATGAGGCCGAGGGCGGGGATGAGGATGTGGTGAAACTGCGGGAGTGGGTTCGGTCTCAGCAGGAAGCCGGGCAGAAAATAACTGGCGTAGAGGCAGCAGCCGTTATCGGAAAGTCAGCTAAAACCGCTCGAAATAAATTGAAGCTTTTGAAAGAGTGGGAACCTGGTCTGTTTGACGAGTAGGGTCTCTAGGCCGGTTAGTGGTAGGTAGCTGGGTGGGTAAGAGCCACTGGCATTCTCACCACTAGAAGCCTGAATTATGCACTTATTAGAAAAAATACCTGAAATAATCTTGAGTGAGTGAAAGGGTGCTCCTTCATGGAACCTCGCAACCTTAGCTGGGGTGAAGAAAATCTGACTGCCTGGCAGAAAACACGTCCTGTCATAGCGCGCATCCTTGGCCCCTCTCATCAGGGGGCAGTTGATGATGTTCATCAAGATATCTACTTGGCAGCCAAGGACGGCTATGATCGCTTTGACCCTACCCTTGGGTCTTTCGCGCAGTGGATTACTGGTATCGCTCAGCGTCAAGCTCGGGCATATCTGAGGCAGAAGAACCGTCAGACTCTTTTGGAGTACAAGGCCTACGGGGACTCCCAGGTGGTATCGAGTTACATGCATACCGTGGCTGATGATATTGCTGATGGTGTGATTGCCCGGCTAGATACTGCCGTTAATATTTCTCATGTTTTGAAGGTGGTCAAGCTGGCTGTTGAGCCTCAGCTCTATGCCCGGTCGTTGAGTTTGATTCGTGATTATGAGGGGCAGGCTTCGGTGGCTGCTTCTCGTATGGGGTTGGAAGTTGCAGCCTTGAGGGAGTCTCATCGGAATGTTCAGGAGATAGCGCGGGTGGTAGACCGGGCCTTGAAAGGGCATTATGAGCGGGTGGATAAGGACGCGCCGGTGACGGTGAGGGAGGTTCTGGCTTGTTTCCCGCAGGATGGTGAGAATGATATGGAGCGTACGTGGTTGCGGATTATTCCTTTGGCGGTGATGGGTGTGGGGGCTTTTGCTGTAGAGCGTGATACTTTGGTTCAGAAAGTGGCGGAGGCAACTGGATATGCTCCGGTGACAGTACGGCACGCGGTGGCTAGGTTTGAGCGTCTATGCGCAGTAGCAAAAACCGTGCTTGAAGCTGGTAACGACCTCACGCAGTAATACGGTATTTTTATCACAGATAGAGATTTTTGTAGATAAGACACTAAAACCAGCACCTGGTATCAGGGCGGATAACAAGGTGGAGCATAGTAGCTTTCCTGAAGTGTTCCTGCTGGTGGTGTTGAGTAATTAAGTAAAGAGTAGGAAGAGATTTAATCGTGAATGAACAGGACAAGAATCAAGAGGTCAGCGTTTTTAGGAAGTCCCTTGAGGACTACCGCAATGGTGTTAAGCCTGAAGAGAGTCAAGACCCTGCTGCCTCAGTGTCCCAGTCACTACCATCTGGTGTGGGGCAGGTTCCTGCTACTGGGCAGCTGACACTAGCTGACCATCTCATCTGGTTCGTTACCCGAATTTTTATTCCTTGGGCTGTTTCCTTTGCAGGTCTGGTAGTGCTGGCAATGCGGTTCTCTGCTAGTATTGGCAGCTCGTTTCTGGTGCCCTTCTTTGAAAAGGTAACTCAGTACCAGTTTTTCGCGTTTGTGCTCTATGCGGTGGTGCTTATCTTCTTTCGTTGGGTGCAGGTACGTGATGGTAAGGGTCCAGGGCGCTGGAGTATCTAGATTTTCTGCGGTGGTAGACCTCTTACTTGTGGTCTAGGTCGGCACACGCTGCCCTGTCCTGCATCTCTAGAACTGTAGCCCTTTACCCAATCACTGCCTCACTTGCCCACGGGGTCCTGGGGCAAGCAAACCCCCGCCCTCTTTGTCGCGCTCTGCGCGTCAAAGAGGGCGGGGGTTTTGTGCGGCAGCCGGTCAAGCGCGGAGCTTGCGCGGGGGGGGCGGCGTCAGCCCCACGGTTAGGGTGTTGGTGGAGAATGGTGTCACGGATTTCTGAAATAATCCCTGCGATACCCCCGAGTCCTAGTGCAACTCCTAGAAGTTGAAAATTTTGGAGACCTTCACCCTGTATAAGAGCTATTCCTGCCAAAATCATAGCTATGTAAGAGAGAGTTCGCTGGGTTCGATGCTGTCCTAAATAACGATTCCGCACGCTTGTAGTCCTCCTACGCCCGATAGTGCCTTGGCAATGTCGATAATCTCTTGCTGTGCTGTGCGGTCTGC
>NZ_SPQC01000049.1 GCF_004569295.1 Rothia nasimurium | reverse complement strand
GTTTAGGCGGGGATGGGTTTGACGGTGACGCCGAGTTTGGAGAGTTCGGAGGCGCCGCCGTCCTCTGCGGTGAGCACCCAGATACCTTCGGAGTGCATGCAGACGGAGTGTTCCCATTGGCAGGCGTCTCCCCCATCGACAGTTTTGATGGTCCAGTCGTCCTCGAGGGTGACGGTTTCAATAGAGCCAGTCACAAGCATGGGTTCGATGGCGAAGGCCATGCCCTTTTTGATGCGGGGGCCGAGGTCGCGGGCGGCGTAGTTGAGGACGTCGGGGGACATGTGCATGGAGGTACCGATGCCGTGACCTACGAAGTCTTCGATGATTCCGTACTTGTCGCCGGTTTCTTCCCGAACGAAGTTTTCGATGGCGAAGCCGACTTCACCAATTTTTTTGGCGGTGGCGAGGGCCGCGATGCCGTGCCAGAGGGCTGCTCGGGTGATTTCTGAGAGTTCACGGCGGGCGTCTGAGACCTCGCCGATGAGGGCGGTGCGGGCGGAGTCGCCGTGCCAGGTGGTGCCACGGGCGTCCTGTACAGTGGCGCCTCCGTCGATGGAGATGATGTCGCCTTCGGAAAGGACGCGGGGGCCGGGGATACCGTGAACGACCTCGTCGTTGACCGATGTGCAGATGGTTGCCGGGTAGTCGTAGTAGCCCAGGAAGTTGGATCCTGCGCCGTGTTCAGCGAGGATGCCGCGGAAGACCGTATCGAGTTCGGCGGTAGTGACGCCGGGGGCGGCAGCTGCTACCGCTGCGTCCAGGGCACGGGAGGTGATCACACCTGCTCTGGCCATTTCAGCAAGCTGGCGGTCTGTTTTGTATTCGATGCGGCGCATAGTGCTCTTTCCTGGCTAGGTTTGTGTGGCGTAGTGGAGTCAAACTACACCAGTCTGCTTTAAAAGCCTGTGCCCCCGCAATGACCGGGGGCACAGGTGGAGCGGACGTTTACTTGAGTGCGTCTATGATTCGGGCGGTGACTTCATCAATCTCGCCAAGGCCGTCGATCTCGGTCACGAGGCCGCGCTCGGTGTAAATAGCTACGAGAGGTGCGGTTTCTTCTTCGTAGACCTTGAGGCGGTGGCGGATGACCTCTTCGTTGTCATCTGAGCGACCTTCCTTAGCGGCGCGGCCCAGCAGACGTTCGACCAGTTCGTCGTTGTCGGCGACGAGCAGCAGCACCTGGCCGATTTCCTGGCCCATGTCTGCGAGGATGGTGTCGAGCTCACCGACCTGGGCGGTGTTGCGGGGGTAGCCATCGAGCAGGAAGCCATTAGCGGTATCGTCTTCAGCCAGGCGGGCACGGACCATACGGTTGGTCACGGAGTCGGGGACCAAGTTGCCTGAGTCGATGTAGCTCTTGGCTTCCTTACCTAGCTCGGTTTCTTCCTTGATGTTCTTGCGGAAGATGTCGCCGGTAGAGATAGCGGGGATGTTCAGCTTTGCAGCGATTTTGACGGCCTGGGTGCCTTTGCCGGCGCCGGGAGGGCCAATGATGAGCAGACGATTCATCGGAGCAGTCCTTCGTAGTTGCGTTGTTGGAGCTGGGCGTCGATTTGCTTGACGGTGTCAAGGCCAACGCCGATAACGATCAGCAGTGAGGCACCGCCGAGCGGGAAATTCTGGTTGGCGCCGAAGAGGACGAAGGCTACCAGCGGTAGGAGCGCTAGTAGGGCTACGTAGATGGCGCCGGGAAGGGTAATACGGTTGAGCACGTAGCTCAGGTATTCCTGGGTGGGGCGGCCTGCGCGGATGCCGGGGATGAAGCCGCCGTACTTCTTCATGTTGCCCGCAACTTCTTCGGTGTTGAAGGTGATGGAGACATAGAAGTAGGCAAAACCCAGAATCAGCAGGAAGTAGAGGGTCATGTAGAGCGGGTGATCACCCATGACCAGGTAGGTGTTGATCCAGTTGACCCACTCAGGCGGGGCTGAGCCGTCTGAGGGGGTGTTGAAGCGGGCGATGAGACCGGGCACCATCAGCATGGAGGATGCGAAGATGATGGGGATAACGCCGGCCATGTTGACCTTGAGAGGAATGTAGGTGGTGGTACCGCCGATGGTGCGGCGGCCAATCATTCGCTTGGCGTACTGCACGGGGATACGACGCTGAGACTGCTCAACGAAGACAACCGCAACGATAACTAGCAGGCCGACCGCGACAACTGCTGAGAAGATGCCCCAGCCCTGGGTCTGCAGAATGGAACCAAAAGCGGAAGGGAAGGACGCCGCGATCGAGGTGAAAATCAGCAGGGACATACCGTTGCCCACGCCCTTTTCGGTAATCTGTTCGCCCAGCCACATGACCACACCGGTACCTGCAGTCAGAGCGGTGATAATCAGCAGAATGTTCCAGATACCGTCATCGGGAATAATCGGCAGAGTGCAGCCCTGTAGGAGCATACCCGAACGAGCCAGCGACACAATGGTGGTGGCGTTCAGCAGAGCAAGCAAAATGGTGAGGTAGCGGGTGTACTGGGTCAGTTTGGTCTGCCCCTGGGCACCTTCCTCATGGAGCTGCTGGAAGCGGGGAATGACGACGCGAAGCAGCTGAACAATAATGCTCGCGGTAATGTAAGGCATAACGCCCAGGGCAAAAATCGATAGCTGGAGCAGCGCGCCACCGCTAAAGAGGTTAATCATGTCGTAGACGCCACCGCTTGCGGTAACGGTCGACAGGCACTGCTGCACATTTCCGTAGGAGACACCGGGGGCGGGAATAAAGACGCCCACGCGGTAGATCACGATAATACCCAGGGTGAACAGCAGCTTATTACGCAGGTCGGGCGTCTTGAAAGCCCGTCCGAAAGCGGTCAGCACATGTCCTCCTGTGAGACAAAAAAATTAGGTTGCCCCGGGCAACCTGCTACTGGCAGGTGGACGGGGCGGATACACAATCTTGTCCAGTCTATCGCTTAAAAGTCTTTTGTGCGTAGCGCAGGCCCTCTGAGCGTAAAGAAAGGTGCCCCGCCCACCGAAGTGAGCGGGGCACCCCGCAATAGTTTGCCGCGTCCGGATTGCCCCGGTGCGTCATGGGACTACTTGACGGTTACAGAACCGCCAGCAGCCTCAATCTTGGCCTTAGCTGACTCAGAAACCTTGTCAACGGTTACATTGTAAGCTGCTGAGATTTCGCCGGTACCCAGAACCTTGACTAGTTCGTTCTTGCGAACTGCACCAGCTGCTACCAGAGCGTCAACGGTGATGTCGCCGCCCTCGGGGAACAGTTCCGCAATGCGGTCCAGGTTAACAACCTGGTACTCGGTGCGGAAGGGGTTCTTGAAGCCACGCAGCTTGGGAAGGCGCATGTGCAGCGGAAGCTGACCACCTTCGAAGCCGGCGCGAACCTGGTAACGTGCCTTGGTACCCTTGGTACCGCGACCTGCGGTCTTACCCTTTGAGCCTTCACCGCGGCCTACGCGGGTCTTAGCCTTGTGGGCACCCGGAGCCGGGCGCAGATCGTGAATCTTGATAGCGTCGTTGTTTGCCATCTTTACTTGACCTCCTCAACCTGAACCAGGTGAGCTACGGTGTTAATCATGCCGCAGGTGACGGGGTCAGCAGTGCGAACAACCTTGTTGCCGGGGCGCTTGAGGCCCAGGGAACGGAGGGTGTCGCGCATGTTCTGCTTCTCACCGACATAGGACTTGATCTGGGTGATTTCCAGCTTTGCGTCGCTGGGCTGAATACGCTTACCGGTCATTACGCACCTGCCTTTTCAGACTGAGCGACACGCAGGAAGCCGGGGATAACCTCGTCCTGGGGAAGACCACGGCGTGCAGCAACTGCTACGGGCTCTTCGAGTTGGCGCAGTGCTTCGATGGTCGCGTGGACAATGTTGATCTGGTTCGATGAACCGAGTGACTTGGACAGAACATCGTGGATGCCTGCTGCCTCAAGTACGGCACGAACGGGACCACCAGCGATAACACCGGTACCAGCGGTAGCGGGGCGGAGCATAACTACGCCTGCTGCTGCTTCACCCTGAACGCGGTGAGGAATGGTGCGGCCTTCAACGCGGGGTACGCGGAAGAAGTTCTTCTTTGCTTCTTCTACACCCTTTGAGATAGCTGCAGGAACTTCCTTCGCTTTGCCGTAGCCAACGCCAACCATACCGTTACCGTCACCAACAACGACGAGTGCGGTGAAGCTGAAGCGACGACCACCCTTGACGACCTTGGAGACGCGGTTGATGGTAACAACGCGCTCGATGAACTTGTCCTTCTCTTCTTCGCGGCCGCGGTTGTTGCGGCGCTCACCGCGGTTACCGCGGCGTTCGCCGCGCTCGTTACGGCGGGCTTCGCGCTTCTCGGAGGTTTCAGCGGTAGCTTCTGCGGTTGCTTCAGTCACCTGAGTTTCCTTTTCGTTTACAGTCTGCTCGCTCATTAGAGTGCCAGACCTCCTTCGCGTGCGCCTTCTGCAACTGCTGCGACACGGCCGTGGTACTTGTTACCACCGCGGTCGAAGACAACTGCTTCGATGCCTGCTGCCTTGGCACGCTCGGCAACGAGTTCGCCAACGCGCTTTGCCTTAGCGGTCTTGTCCAGCTCTGCTGCGCGCAGGTCTGCTTCCATGGTGGAAGCTGATGCCAGAGTCAGACCCTTGGTGTCATCAATAACCTGAACGAACATGTGACGAGCTGAGCGGGTGACGGACAGGCGGGGGCGTGCTGCGGTGCCTGAAACGTACTTGCGGACGCGTGCGTGACGGCGTGCGCGCTGTGCTGACTTAGTCTTTACAGCCATTGTTACTTACCAGCCTTTCCGACCTTGCGACGGATCTGCTCGCCTTCGTAGCGAATACCCTTACCCTTGTAGGGATCGGGCTTGCGCAGACCGCGGATGTTAGCGGCTACCTGGCCTACCTGCTGCTTGCTGATACCGGAAACGGTCAGCTTGTTAGCGCCCTCAACAGTGAAGGTGATACCCTCGGGTGCTTCGATGGTGATGGGGTGTGAGTAGCCAAGTGCGAACTCGAGGTCGGAACCCTTAGCGGTTACGCGGTAACCGGTACCAACGATTTCGAGCTTCTTGGAGTAGCCCTCGGTAACACCGATGATCATGTTCTGAATCAGGGTGCGGGTCAGGCCGTGCAGTGAACGTGATGCACGCTCATCGTTCGGGCGGGAAACGGTGACAATACCGTCTTCGAGTGCAACGGTGATGGGAGCAGCAACCTCGTGGGTCAGCTCGCCCTTTGCACCCTTAACAGCAACTACGTTGCCGTCGATCTTTACCTCAACGCCGGCAGGAACCGAGATGGGGAGACGTCCAATACGTGACATTCTTCTTCCTTTCTCTTCTACCGACTACCAGATGTAAGCGACGACTTCGCCGCCAACACCCTTCTTCGCAGCCTGCTTGTCAGTGAGCAGACCTGAAGAGGTTGACAGGATTGCGATGCCGAGGCCACCGTGTACCTGGGGCAGGTTGGTGGACTTTGCGTATACACGCAGACCCGGCTTGGAAATGCGGCGAACGCCTACAATGGAGCGCTCACGTGAGGGGCCGAACTTCAGTTCGAGGGTGAGAGTCTTACCGACCTTTGCTTCCTCTTCCTTGAAATCAGCGATGTAGCCTTCAGCCTTGAGGATCTCGGCGATGCGAGCCTTGAGCTTGGAGTAAGGCATTGACACGGTGTCGTGATGTGCTGAGTTTGCGTTGCGCAAACGGGTCAGCATATCTGCGACAGGATCTGTCATAGTCATGGTGGGCTGAGCCCTTCCTCGTTATGGTTTCCTCACCGTGATTCGGTGCGGACCTATAACGTAGTCGTTACTGGGTCTTGAACGGGAAGCCGAGTGCCTTCAGAAGCGCACGGCCTTCATCGTCGGTCTTTGCAGTGGTTACTACGGTGATGTCCATACCACGTACGCGATCGATTGAGTCCTGATCGATTTCGTGGAACATGGACTGTTCGGTCAGACCGAAGGTGTAGTTACCGTTACCGTCGAACTGGCGGTCCGAGAGGCCGCGGAAGTCGCGGATACGGGGAAGTGCCAGGGTGACGAGGCGGTCGAGGAATTCCCACATGCGATCGCCACGGAGGGTGACGTGTGCGCCGATGGGCTGACCTTCACGCAGCTTGAACTGTGCGATGGACTTCTTCGCGCGGGTAACGAGCGGCTTCTGACCGGTGATAGCGGTGAGGTCGCGGATAGCACCATCCATGAGCTTCGCGTCTTTAGCAGCTTCACCAACACCCATGTTAACGACGACCTTAACGATCTTCGGTGCCTGCATGACGTTCTCGTACTTGAACTCTTCCTGCAGGGCGGGGGTGACTACTTCGTTGAACTTAGTCTTGAAACGAGGGGTAATCTTTGCTTCGGTCATTAGATGTCCTTACCCGAGCTCTTGGCAACGCGAACGCGAGCAGTGCGTTCCTTGCCATTGCGCTCTACGGTCTCGAGGCGGTAACCAACGCGGGTCGGCTTCTTGGTCTCGGGATCAACGATTGCAACGTTTGAAACGTGAATCGGTGCCTCAACCTTTTCGATGCCGCCAGCTTTGCCGGTCATGGGGTTAGCCTTGTTGTGCTTGGTGACGATCTTAACGCCTTCAACCAGCACGCGCTCGGTCTTGGGGAATACTTTCAGAACCTTGCCCTGTTTACCCTTATCTGCACCTGAAATAACCTGTACCAGGTCGCCAGACTTAATCTTAGCCATGAGTTAGAGCACCTCCGGAGCAAGTGAAATGATCTTCATGAACTTCTTGTCGCGCAGTTCGCGGCCAACAGGTCCGAAGATACGGGTGCCACGGGGGTCACCATCGGTGTTCTTGAGAATTACTGCTGAGTTCTCGTCGAACTTGATGTAGGAGCCGTCGGGACGACGAACTTCCTTCTTGGTGCGGACGACTACTGCCTTAACAACGTCGCCCTTCTTTACGGTACCGCCGGGGATTGCGTCCTTGACGGTTGCGACGATGATGTCGCCAATGCCTGCGTAACGACGCTTTGAGCCGCCGAGAACACGGATGGTCAGGATTTCCTTCGCACCGGTGTTGTCAGCAACCTTGAGTCGTGACTCCTGCTGAATCATATTTCTCCTGTCGTCTCGCCGGTTCCGACACACGGTATTTTGTGAGCCAGCCTTGCGGAACATTTCTACGGGATGTTGACGCGCCGGTCTCTTACAGCCCTTGAATGAGTTGAAGAGTTGGCGGACACGCCTGGGCTCCTATCATGCCGACGAGCATCTAGACCCGCGTTAGCGGGCGAACCCCGCGTTTTGAGCGGCATTATGCTGTGGCACGAAAAGAACCGTGGTTGTGTGGGTATAGTGAACCACACAGAATGAAAACTTTACCAGTTGATAAGACGTTAGAAAAGAGACCTTCCCTACAAAGAGCCTTGCTTGCACGTTGTTTTCAACACATCGTCCGCAGCAAGACAGTAAGAAAGCCTCAGGGCAGAGAGTCTCCAGTCGGAGTCTCTCCACCCTGAGTGAGAAATCGTAGCTTTTATTTGGGGTAGATCCCTATACCTACTACACTATCGCTTAGGCTGCACGACGTCGGTAAACAATGACTGCTACACCTGCAACTAAGGCAAGAGCGCCGATTCCCGATAGGATAGCAACCGATGCACCGGTGTGGGCCAGTTTGCTACTACCGGCTGAGCTAGCTGTCTGCTGTGCAGATGTACCGGTCTGGGACTGGCCGGTGCTTGTGCCGCCCTGGTTCGCCACTCCCGTCTGCTGCTGAGAAATTACCGCGCCGTCGCTAGCCTGCCCCGTTGCCCCTGCACTGGGTGCTGAACTGGGATCGGAGGTCGGTTCAGCGCTGGGATTGGTGGTCGGCTCTTCGGTGGGCTGGCTTGAGGGGTCAGAGCTAGGAGCTTGGCTAGGTTCTACAGAAGGAGTGGGGGTAGGCTCATTGCTGGGTTCAGGTGCAGGCTCGATTCCTACAGCAGAGTCCACGAAAGTTCCATAGCCACCAAAGGCTGCCAGAGTTGAGGTAACAGTGGCAGTTTCAGGAGCTTCACAGGTAGTTACTGCAGTCTCAGCAACAGTTACTTCAACAGGGATGCTACGAGGCTGGTCGCCATCCTTGAGGCTACCGGTGAGAACTCGCACCTTATGAGTGGACCCAGCTAACCAGGCATTGTTGGAGTTGCTACCTGTGGGAACAGGCAGGGTAACAGTGAAGTTGCCTTGTGCATCAGCTTCGATAGTCCGCACGACGCTACCTTCACCATCATTCATCTGGGTTGCCCTGTCGTCATACAGCAGTCCCAATACTGAGCCGCCACCGGATGGATGAGTGAATCCGGTACCAGTGAGGGTCATCTGACCGCTTTCAGAAACGTTAGTGACAACCAGCTTTGCCCCGTCAGCACTGGCGCCTTCAAAACTATTGATAGTTTCAGCTGACGTAGCTGCTTGACCTGCCACTGTGCCATTGTCGGTCACGGTGAACTTGGTCATTGCGTGCGCGTTGATAGCTGTAGCTTCAACATCCTGCCAGTCAGCGGGCTGCCCTTCTGCCGCAACATTCTGCAGACCCTTTACCTCAACCGCAGCTGAAGCATACTTGCCGGTCTTGTAGTCAAGGGTAAAAGGTACTTCAACATTGGTAAAAGCGGTTCCACGTTCAAGGCCGATGACACCGTGGGGGGTTACAGCTACATCGTTTGCCCCCATGCCTTCACCGACGGTACGAGCCACGGTGGCGGCAATTCGGTCTGTTTGCCCGTCAATCACGTAGTAGGAACCGGTTGAAAGGTCAGTTGCGTAGACCAGGTCTCGAGCTTCGTCAGCGTCGATTGAAAGGCCCTGGGTACCAAAGTTAATCCAGCTCTTGAAGGCACCGGCGGTCTTGTCGTAGACGCCCACACCTGCGTTGACCCCGTTGGAGCCCTGGCTTGAGACGTAAAGTTCGTTGAGTGACCGATCAAAGGTGACGTCAGAAGCAATAAGGTCTGCACTGGCATCGTTACCCTGCAGGGCAAATTCATTGACGATAGCTAGCGTATTAAGGTCTACAACAACCAGCTTCGGGGTTCCAAAGACGGGGAAATAACCCAGGCCTGCTTCTTCGTCCAGGGCGAAGTTCATGACGCTTGCTGCACGGCCGGAGGCATCGCTGACAGGAATCGCCGCAAGGTGCTGGTAGGTGGCGCCGTCTAGAACAACGATGGACCCCTGGGTGCCGATAAAGATTTTGCCCTGTGCAGCTCGCACCTCGCGGGGGTGGGCAGTTGTAATTGCCTGGTCTTCCGGTAAATCCAGAGTCGTGAAGACCTGTTTCATGGTGGCCTGGTCGAAGGCAGTAACACTGTTAGTGCGGGTGTTGGTCACCCAGACGGTGCCGTTGACGTCATCGACTCCAACACCGTAGGCACCAGCGACCTGGTAGCCAGCAGGGTTTTCTCCTTCCCAGCCACGGGGTGAGTAGCTGGTGGTATTCAGACCGACGGTGTGGGTAATCTGCATGGTTGCCGGGTCAACCTTTGCCAGGGTTGAGGTCATGATGGGCGGACGTCCGTTGGAGCCGGTAACCCACAGGGTGTCGTTGGCTGCCGAGTAAGCCAGCTGGTATTGCCCGGGCAGACCCTGGTGCTGGGTTGAGGCAACGTCAAATGCCCGGAAGGTGCAACTCTGGGTGGAATCATCTGCAAATGCGCTCTCTGTTGAGGTCACAGGAGCAATCAAAAGTGCGCCTAGCATCATTGCTGTGGTGCTGCCGGTGAGCAGGAAACGGGAGCGGTTGCGGCGGAGTGCCTGATGAGAGAGTTTCATCTGTCCTCTTTAAAAATGTGTGGTGTGGTAGGGCAGCTAAGCCCATTTAGGATACATTCAGCGCTATATGAGGGTAGCCTTACCGAATACAAAGTTAAGTTTTCCCTAATTAAGAGCGTGAGGCAAGTATTTTTCCATATTAGGTCACTCTTTTCTTCTCTAATTGGCAAAGCATTACAGAATCTGTTCAATCAGAGCCGCTTTCAGCACGTCCGTATGCCCTCCTTCTGCCACCACGAGCTCATAATCCGAGCAATACTCTTTCCACTCGTGGGCAGGAGCACCTGACTCCAGCGTCTCCTGAGCCGCTATCAGAACAACAGGGGCATCGAGAGCTGACGGAGTTCCCTGACGAACCCACTCCATAGCTTTTTGAACCTGTGCCAAACAGACCTTCAAGCGCTCCGACGGCAAAGAGCCCAGGGCGCTACTGCTCTTCCTCAGAGCCTCTAGGACCCCAGCTTCTGTCAGGTCTGCCTCATCTAGCTCTAGGCCACCTAACCTGGCAATAGCTCTCCATTTATCTACCTCTTGCGCAGGCGGGAAAGTCCTCCAGTAGGACTGGGGGTAGGCGTCCAGCACAATAACTTTCTGGGGCGCTAGCCCCCGTGACTCCAAAAGATACGCCAGTTCTTGAGCCATCATGCCGCCCAAAGACCAGCCCACAAGGGTAGCTCCTTGCAAATCAGCTCCTTGCATCTCAAGCAGTCTTTCCAGGGCTCTGGCTGCAGCTTCCGCGAGGGAAGAACTATTCCCTCCTCTTTCCGCCCCAGAATATTCTTCAGCCTGAATCAGAAAAATCGGGCTACTTTCGGGAAAAGCCGAAAGCAAGGGAGCATAGCACCAGCCCAGACCTCCCGCCGGAGGCAAAAAGATGACGGGGGCACCGCCGTCCCCAGGACGCAGCAACAGGCAGGGAGCAAAGTCATCCAGTTTCTCCTGGAACAAGCTAGCAGCAAGCCCCTGGGGAGTAGGGTTAGCGAAGATGCTCACCAAGGAAACCTCACACCCGAATTCTTGGCCCAGCTCCTCTGCCAGAACCATGGCAAGTAGCGAATGGCCACCAGCAGAGAAAAAGTCAGTTTCTGCCCCTATCTCATGCCCCAGCACGCGACTAAAGACCTGGCAGCAACGTTCAACGGTAAAGCTTTGCGGTGGTGCCTCCCCAGCTTCTTCTTCCGGCAGGAGGGGGTAGCCCATCAGTGTAGTGCGGTCGACCTTCCCGTTTATAGTCAGCGGTAAAGTCTCTAGAACCTGCCAGTGCGAAGGGACCATGTAGTCACTCAGATGCAGGGCAGCATGACAGCGGGCAGCTTCTACTGCTTCGTCAGTGCTCATGCCGGGTGCTATCTCCATAAAGGCGATGAGGTACTCTTTAGCCCCTTCTTGACGGTAGATAAGGCAGCTTCGGGCAAGAGAAGGGACCTCAGAGAGAACCGCCTCAATTTCTGCAAGCTCAACTCGCTGACCCCGAATCTTAATTTGATGGTCCAGCCGCCCGCGGTAGTACAGAAGGCCATCCTTGCCCCACACCACCATGTCACCTGTAGCGTAGACAGATTGGCCGTGGTCGTCCGATGAAAATGCGGCGGCGGTAGCTTCTGGGCGGTTAAGGTAGCCGTCGCTCACCTGTACTCCGTGCAGGTAGAGTTCGCCTCGCATTAGCGGTGGGCAGGGGTGCCCCGCAGAGTCCCGAATCGATACTGCAGTATTCCATACGGGCTGTCCCATAGGCACAAGGTCGGGCACCTGCCCAGGATCCATACAGTAGGCCGTGACGTCTATAGCGGCTTCGGTGGGACCATAAAAGTTATAGACCTTGGCTCCCATCAGCCGGTGGGTCTGCCGAACTAAAGATGCATCAAGAGCCTCTCCAGAGCAGACCACTGCCCGCGGCCCCTTCCCTGTGTGCATGAGCTCTTGGGCCTGCTTCGATCTGTTAAAGGCAGCTAACATACTGGGTACAAAATGAAGCACGTCAATAGCAGAACTACAGATAATCCTTGCTAAATAAGCGGGGTCGCGGTGCCCCAAAGGGGCACAGAGCACTGTTCTAGCGCCCTGAGTAACTCCCCAGTAGAGCTCCCAGACATGAACGTCAAAGGAGATAGGAGTCTTATATAGAACCCACTCTTCCTGACCTAGCTTGACGAGCTGGGTCTGCCAGGCGAGACGATTATGCAGGGCTAGGGCCTTAACACCCACGCCCTTGGGCCTGCCGGTAGAACCGGATGTAAATAAGATATAGGCCAGCTCATCACCGTCTAGCGTCAGGCCCTTCATCTCCGCCAGATCGCACTCAGTGCTCCTGTCTTCTAGGTTCTCAGGGAAGCCCATAACCTCTACCCCGTATTCCCGAGAGAGTTCTTCGAGTTGCTGCTGCCCCAGAAAATCACTGTTGACAACTAGCTCAAGTTCGGCGTCCTGGCACATGCTCCGCACCCTGCTACCTGGCAGCGAGGGCTCAAGGGGAACATAAACCGCGCCAAGATAGGCCAGAGCAAAAACCAGAACCATGAACTCAAGGCTGCGATGCCCGCGCACCCCGACCCTGCTCCCCTGCCCTATTTCCCGGCTAGCTAATTCAAGAGCCAGGCTAATACTGCTATTACGAAGCTGGGCGTAGGTTAGCTCCCGTCCGCCCTGAAAATTCCAGGAGCCTTGCTGATAGTTCGCAGCCTCAGCGAAGGCTACCTGCTCGGGTATTTCCTGTGCTTTGTGCTCCACAATAGCGGCGAGGGGCTTGTAGTCTAGGGCAACTGTTTCCCCCTGCAAGGACTCCAGCAGAGCTTCATCGTGGGGGCTGAGCAGGGACAGCGCTTCCAAAGAGCCATCTTCTAACGCAACCTGAGCCCACTTCTCTAGCCAATGAATTAGTCGCTGAGCCACAGCGTCGGCATCTTGTGCCAGCAGCAGTTCAGGGTTGATATCGAGTTCTACCGACAGCTCTTGCCCCCGGTAGGGAGTTCCGCGGACGGTCACGGTCAGGTGGGGAACAGGCCCGGCTGCCACGTTCACAACGCGCCCCACCCCTGCAGTCCCCGCAACAAAACGGGCGTCGAAGGGCACAATATTAATTTGGGCTCCGCCCAGAAGCACTCCCTGCTGGGAGGCTCTCGCCTGAAGATCTTCATAAGGCGCTAGGGCGTGTTCGGCGTTATACCACATCCCGTCTTGCACAGTTTCTAGTGCTTTGCGGGCGTTGCCGCGGGCAGGGCAAACAAGGGGTAGCAGGTTCACCGCGCTCAGAGCCGTTTGAGCACTCAGCCTGGGAGCTAGCCCCGGTATCACACGGTTCATCTGCGGAACCAGAGCTCGAAAAGCCTCCTGCCCCTGGTGCCGGCCCATAAAAGCGCCTACCGCCGCAATCATCATTTGAGGCCAAGACGCCCTCGTCAGCTCACCAATTATCCGGTAGGAGTTCTGCAGCTCAGGTGACAGCAGGGCGCGCACACGCACAGTTTCACCGGCTGCTTCAGTTCCACCTGCACCAGATACGCTATCTAGACTCGGGTCCTCGTCCCAGGCAAGCTCCGGTAGTTTCTGTAGGTAGGCAGCAAGCTGGCCCTCAAGCACCCGCTGATTTTTAGCCTCTTCTTCGGCAAGCTCAGCAAGCGAAGGACGCTTGTGGAAGGAAGGTTCCTCACCCTTTTCTAGCTGGCTATAGGCAGAAAAAATCTGCCGCAGTATCTCATAGGCAGCAAAGCCATCAGCCAGGAGGTGGTGAATGGCATGATAAAACCAGTACCGGCCATTGATATGCACCAGGGCAGAATCAAGCCCCTGCCCCTGGCAAACGGGCATGGGACGCTGACGTCGTTGCTGGGCCCAGGCTAAAACGGTAGCTTCTTCCTCGCCCGGTACTGCCTCAAGTTCTAGCTCCTCAAGAATCTCTAGGCGCTGAAGGTGCTCTTCGGCAGGAAGTGCAGCCCACATTACCTCCCGCGTGCCCCGGCCCCGCTCCCCTAGCTCGATAATGGTTCTTAGGGTTTCGTGCTCCGCATAGACCACTTTTATTGCTCGGCGTAAGAGCCCCGCTTCTAGGGGAGCTTCAAAAACTACCAGCTCAGCTGTTATATAGGTAGAACTTTCGGGCTCAAGCTCAGTGGCAAAGAAGATTCCCTGAGCAGAACGAGGTAGGGGGTACCAGGACCGTGACATCTTAGGCAGTCGCCTCCCTCAAAAACTGAAGGGTGGGGTGGGCAACGAAGTCTGTAAATTCAATCTGATACCCGGCAGCTGCCAGATCATCGAGTAAAAGAAAAGCTCCCATGGAATCTAGCCCGGCATCAAAAATACTGCTAAAGGGGTCAAGGTCCTGCGAGCCCTGGGGAAGATAGGAGGCGAGGAGTTCTTTCAACTGATCAAGTGACATGGGGGCGTCCTTACTTTGAGTGTGTGGAACCAAGCAGCTCCTGTGCGAGCTGAGACCTGAGATTTTTTCGAGAAATTTTTCCTACATTTGTCAGGGGTAAATCGTTCAGCACGAAGACCTGGTCTGGGAGTTTGTACTCGCTCAGGCCTAGCTCCCGAAGCTGCTCTCGCACAGACTGCAGCGTGGGGTACTGAACTGTCTCCTGAACCGTGAGCGCCAGACCGACTTTTTCCCCCAGCCGTTCGTCTGGAATGCCGATGGCAATAGCGTCCTTAATATCTGCCAACTGCAGGGCGGCGTCCTCTAGCTCATCAATCGATATCTTTTCTCCCGCACGATTAATCTGGTCTTTGATACGCCCTACCATTTCAAGGTTTCCCTGGCTATCAAGCTTCACCAGATCCCCGGTGCGGTAAAAACCATCTTCGGTAAAGCTGGCTCCCCGCTGTGCATCAGCACCGTAGTACTGGCGGATTGTGTAGGGGCCGCGGGTCAGTAACTCCCCCACCTGGCCTGTACCGACCGCCTGCCCTTGCCCGTCAACGACCCTGATTTCGTCGTGGGGGCTAATGGGCCTACCCTGAGTTGAACACACCGTTTCATGATCATCGCTCAGCCGGGTGTAGTTCACCAGCCCCTCGGCCATACCGGCTACCTGCTGCAGGGTCGCCCCAAGCTGGGGAGTAATTTTTCGGGCCAGGGTAGGAGAAAGTTTGGCGCCACCGACCTGAATAACCCTCAAGCTCGGAAAGCTCAGTGAACGACGCTCAGCCAGTAGCAGCCAGCTCTGCACCAGCGGGGGCACTAGGGAAACCTGGGTTACCTGATGACGCTGAATCAGGGCAAAAGAGGTTTGGGGGCTGGGGTCATGGGCAAAGACCAAGGTAGCTCCCCGATAGAGGGAACCAAGAATACCCGGTGAACTCATGGTGAAGTTATGGGCAGCGGGAAGTACCACAAGGCTAATCGTCTCTTCTGTTACCTCGCAGATTTCTGTTGAGGCCCGAACAGAGTAGAGATAGTCTGCATGGGTGCGGGGAATGAGTTTAGATAGCCCTGTGGTTCCGCCAGATAGTTGAAAGAAGGCCGTGTTTTCGCTCAGGATTCTTGCTCCGCGGTCGGCTACCGGCCGGTCATAGTGCGGGACTTGCTCAGGGTCAGCAACAGGTGCCTGGGTCAGGTCTAGCGCCAGGGGCGGTTCTAGCCCTTCTTCCTGAAGTTGCTGACTGTAATCAGCGTGAAGAGCCCAGTAATCTGTGTTTTCAGCGCCCTGGGCGAAGATGTGCAGCGCTGCGTCTGTGGTTCGCGCGAAGTGGGCCAGGTCTTTAGCCCGGTGTTTCGGTAGGGCGAAGATAGGCAGGGTACCGGCAATAAAAGCTCCTAACATATAGGAGAGAAATTCTAGGGTGTTAGGTAGCTGCAGGATAACGCGGTCGCCCGGGCAAACACCGAGGCTACGGATATGTTGAGCGGCGGTATGGGCTTCGTTCTCTAGCTGCCGGTAGGTCCAGCTCTTGGTGTCGCTGCTGGGTGACAGGTAGTTTTCCCGGGTGCTGACTCCGTGGGCAGCAATGTTATCGGGGTATTGTTTGAAGATGTTTTCTATAAATTCGGGGAAGGTTTCTGGCTGATAGTAGCCAGCCTCCCGATAGACACGGGCGAAGTCTTCGGGCATGGGGGCAATAGGCAGAAGCGGGCTGCGGGCAGACGTCTTTGTCATGGGCTTTAGCTTTCGTTCTTAGGGGCAGGAAAGATCTGGGTCAAGTGGCTCACCAGGCTGTTTCGCCAGCAGGCGTAGTCATGCCCACCGTTATAGGTCATAAGCTGGGCATGAAAACCCGCGGTGTGAGCAGCCTGCACAAAGCTCTGGTGAGGTTCTAGCAGCACCCATTCTTGGGTTCCACATTCTAGGTAGAGCTGGATTTTTTGCCGTTGGGCGGACGTCAGGGTGCAGCTTGCCTGCGCAAAGGCCTGTTTAGCGATAGGGTTCCAGAGGGAAGCTGACTGGCTCAGGGCGATACCAAAGGTTTGGGGGTAGGTGAAAACGCCAACGAGAGCTGCGAGCGCACCCAGGCTTTGCCCCACAAGAACGGTACGCTCTGGGGAGAGCATGAGGGCTTCTTTTTGCGCTAGGTAAGGGAGTAGACAGCTGGCGATTTCTGCAAGCAGGGAGCTGTCCTGCCCTAGCTGTTTCCAGCGTTGTTCGCGTCCGCCTGAATGAATCAGCAGTAGGTAGTGGTCTTGTAGCTCTGCGTCCTTGACCGCTTGAGCACTCGCTGCGGGTAGTCCTTGGTGGGCCCAGATTTCTCCGTCAAAGATGATGAAGAGGGGCGAGTGTTCTATGGGGGTACCGATGGGAATGAGCTCGTAGTCTAGGGTGCCCTGGTGAGCGCGAGGGTCTTTGGGGGTGTAGCTGTTCCAGTTCGGCTGGTGGGGGGTGCGGTAGTCAGCCTGGTAGGGGGTACGCGGTGCCTGCGGTAGTTCGACGACTGAGAGGAGGTTTCCTCCTCTATTGGGGCAGTGCTGGGGGTTGGCTGGGTCTGCCTGGCCAGCGTCGAGGGCTGCGCGGAGCTGGGGGTGGTGGTTGCTGGTGAGCCAGGCTGGTTGCTGGCCCTGGGGGGTGGGCAGGAAGCTGTAGGACGCTCGCCAGGTATTTTCCATGTTAAAGGAGGCATACCAGTAGGGTGTTGCCGGAATTCTTTCGAGAAGCGTTGCTTCTAGGTTTGTCTCATCGGTCAGCCGGTTTGCGAAGAGGAGCACGGAGTCTAGGGGCTCTGTTTGAGCGTAGATGAAGGTAACGATGCTGTGGTTGGGTTGGCTCGGTTCAAGGAGCGGTAGCTGCTGCATGAGCTCGCGAACCTGGGTACTGAGGTCTTGGTCCGTCAGCTCCCCGGAGTTCCGAGCCTCGACGAGGGCGGAGATACGGGGCGAGGTAGTCCT
>NZ_SPQC01000048.1 GCF_004569295.1 Rothia nasimurium | reverse complement strand
GTCAGGCGGTTGATGACTATATCTATTGGTATAACAACGGTAGGCTTCAGGAGCGATTAAAGGGCCTGGCTCCGATGGGGTATCGGAGCCAGGCTTTGGCAGCCCTGACGGTCTAGGATTAAACCAGTCCAACTTTCGGGGGCTAGTTCATAAGGACGCCGGGGCTTGGCTTTAGGGGCTACCCGCTACGCCTCGTAGCCGTTGGGGTTATTCTTCTGCCAGTTCCAATGGTCGCGCACCATGGTGTCGATGTCGCGAGTAGCAGACCAGCCCAGATCTGCCAGGGCAGCAGCGGGGTCAGCGTAGGAAACAGCTACATCGCCGGGGCGGCGGTCCACAATCTTGTAGGGCAGCTCCTTACCCGCAGCCTTCTCGAAAGCGTGCAGAACCTCAAGCACCGAGTAGCCGTTACCGGTACCCAGGTTCCAGGTGTGCAGACCACCGTGGGTGATGATGTAGTCCAGGGCCTTGAGATGGCCGTCCGCCAGGTCAACGACGTGAATGTAGTCGCGCACGCCGGTGCCGTCAACGGTGGGGTAGTCATTGCCGAAAACGTTGAGGTATTCGCGGCGACCCACAGCGACCTGGGCGATGAAGGGTACCAGGTTGTTGGGGATACCGGCCGGGTCTTCACCGATGCGGCCGGACTCATGGGCACCTACCGGGTTGAAGTAGCGCAGCAGGGCGATGTTCCACTTAGAATCTGAGGCCGCCAGGTCGATGAGCATATCCTCGATGTGCTCCTTGGTGCGGCCGTAGCAGGACTGGGCGTCCATGTTTAGCTTCTCGGTCAGCGGCATAGACTCGGGCTCGCCGTAGACAGTAGCCGATGATGAGAAGACGATGGAGTGGCAGCCTGCGTCTTCCATGGCGTAGAGCAGGTTGAGGGTACCAGCGACGTTAGTCTGGTAGTACCAGAGGGGCTTCTCAGCGGACTCGCCTACAGCCTTAAGACCAGCAAAGTGGATGACAGCATCGGGCTTAACCAGGTTGAAGAGCTGCTTCATCTCGGGTAAATCCAGCAGGTTAACCTTGCGGAACTCCACAGTCTTGCCGGTCAGTTCTTCAACGCGGGCCAGGGACTCCATGGAGGAGTTTGAGAGGTTGTCCATAACGGTTACCTCGTGGCCTGCCTTGAGCAGTTCGAGTACGGTGTGGGAGCCGATGTAGCCGGCACCGCCGGTAACGAGAATCTTCACGTTTTCCCCTAGTAGACGATTGGTGTTTTTCTAGCTTACCTGCACTCAGCCCCGCCAGCCGGTAGAAGCGGTGGCGGGGCCGAGCATATATAAGGTAGGGGCTAGGTGCGGACGCCTACCCCTAGCTGTTCTTGCGGCGGGCGGCGAAGAAGGCGGTAGCGCCTAGACCCAGCGGGAGGGCAGCACCTGCGAGGAGGAGCAGGGCAGTAGCGCCGGTATGGGCTAGCGCGCCGCTCTTTCCAGTTTCACGGGCCCCTGCCACAGCGCTCTGGCTGGTGTTAGCGGAGGCCGATGACGCCGGGCTATCGCTGGGAGCCGGGGCGTCCGCACTGGCACTTGCAGTCGGCTCTTCGGTGGGGGCGACCGTGGGCTCAGCTGAAGGAGCAGCGGTAGGGCTGTCGCTAGGAGCCGGAGCCGGAGTCTCTTCAGGAGCCTGCTCGGTGGGTAGGGAGCTGGTGCCAACCGTCCAGTTCTTCACGAAGAAGGTGGTCGGGTCGATGGTCTTGTTGGTGATAGCCCAGTCGATCATGAGGTCGCGCACGGCCTTCTGCTCCTCGTAGACGATAGGAGCTGCGGTGACGTGCGGGTAGCCTGAGCCGCCTGACCAGCGGTAGTTGTTGAGCGCCAGGATGACCTTCTGGTCATCGGCTAGGGGAGTACCGTCTGGCAGGGTTAGGCCCTCGATGCGCTCGCCAACGGGCTTAGAAATGTTGATGTGGTAGTTCACGCCTGAGAGCACGTCGTAGGAGTAGTCGGGAATACCGCGGGTTGCTCCCTCGTAGAGGACGTTAGTAACGGTGGACCAGTCGGTGATCTCAGTGCCGGGCTCCTGCTGCTTGTAGTAGCGAGCTGACCATTCAAGGTAGTCCTTGAGCTGGGTGCCGGTGAGCTCAACAGCGTAGAGGGTGTTGTCGTAGATGTAGAGGCTCGCCATATCAGCGATGGTGACATCACCCTGCTTGAAGACGGCGGTGCGGGAGAAGGGAGAGGCCTCAGCAAGAACGGGCAGACCCTCGTACTGGGTTCCGGTCAGGGCCCGGGTGACTTCTTCGGTCTGCACCATGTTGATGAAGTCCAGAACAGTGGTGTCTTCCCAAGCGCTGGTGGCGGCGGGCATTTCAGCGGTTGCCTGAGCCACGACGGTCTGTACCCATTCGGTGGTCTTTGAGTGGTAGGGCTCGATAGCGGCGAGGACAGACGCGTCGGCGGCGTAGTCACCGGCCTTGAGGGCAACAGCGGTGGGCTTTTCGGCCTCGGTCCACTTGACCTCGATATCACCGTCTGCTTCCTTGACCAGGGGCAGGGTGACTTCTGAGAGGAAACGGGCCCAGTAGCCGGGCTGGGTGTAGAGCACCGGCTCACCGTTCTTGTTGGTGAAGTATTCCTGAACCTTGTTGGTGACGTGGGAGTGACCGCCCACGACCACATCAACGTCGGTGGACTGTTCGGCAACAGACTTAGCGACGTTTTCGGTCAGGTCTGCCGGGTTGTAGGTGTAGCCCTCGGCGTCCAGGCCGGTGTGGGTGAGGGCGACGACCACGTCGGCCCCTGCCGCCTTAACCTTGGGTGCCCATTCGGCGACGGTAGCGGCGGCGTCCTTAAATTCCAGCTTGCCCTCGACGGTAGCCTTATCCCACACGCGAACTCCGGGGGTTACCACGCCGATTACGGCTACCTGGATCTTCTCGCCGCCCACGGTCTTTTCAATCAGGGTGTAGGGCTCGTAGGCGGGAGCACCGGTTGCGGTGTCGATGACGTTAGCGCCGAGCAGGGGCATAGTCAGGTTCTGGGTGTACTGGGCAGCTGCATCGGGGCCGTAGTTGAACTCGTGGTTGCCCACTACACCGGCATCGTAGCCGAGCAGGTTAAAGACCGAGGCCATGGGGTCAACGCTGGTGGCGGTGCGGTTGTTCTGGTAGTAGGTCTGTAGGGGGTTACCCTGGTTGGCGTCACCGTTATCGAGCACCAGGGTGGACTCTGCACCCTTTGCTGCCCGGGTCTGGGCGATGGCGGTTGCCAGGTGCTCCATACCCAGAGCCTTAGCACCTTCGCCATAGGGGGCACTTGTGAAGTAGTCGTAGTTGAGGGCGCGTCCGTGAACATCGGTTGAGGCTAGCACGGTCAAATCGCCCAGGTCGGTAGTACCATCTGCTGCAAAAGCTGCAGGAACGAGAACGCTGGAAGAAGCCAGGCCAAGACCTGCTAGCAGAGAAAGAGAACGCTTCATGAATAGCTTTCTGATGTGTTGTGAGTGTGTTCTCCCATTGTAAAGACCCGCCCTACCGATAAGCCGGTAGGGCGGGTCTTGAAGCGTGTTAATGCTGGGTTAAACCTAGTTAGCGTGCAGCTCTGAGTTCAGCTCCACGGTGTTGTTGGCGCGGGGCAGAACTTCGATAGCGCCGGTCACGGAGTTGCGGCGGAAGAGCAGGTTGTTGACGCCGGAGAGTTCCAGGGCCTTGACGACCTTGGGCTCAGCGCCGGGGTTGAGGACGGTCACGCGGGAGCCGGCGGTGACGTAGAGGCCAGCTTCAACTACGCAGTCATCGCCCAGGGCAATGCCGATGCCGGCTTCAGCGCCGAGCAGGGAGCGCTCACCGATGGAGACACGCTGGGTGCCGCCGCCAGAGAGGGTACCCATGGTTGATGCGCCACCGCCAATATCGGTGCCGTTGCCAATGACAACGCCCTGGGAGATTCGGCCTTCGACCATGGATTCGCCGAGGGTACCGGCGTTGAAGTTGACGAAGCCTTCGTGCATGACGGTGGTGCCTGCAGCCAGGTGGGCACCTAGACGGACGCGGTCGGCGTCGCCAATGCGTACACCGGTGGGGACGACGTAGTCAATCATGCGGGGGAACTTATCGACGTGGGTGACGACCAGGGCACCGCGGCGACGCAGCTTCAGCGAGACAGCGTTGAATTCGCTGGCCAGGACGGGGCCGAAGTTGGTCCAGGCGACGTTGGCGAGAGTACCAAAGAGGCCGTCGAGGTTGATGGTGTTGGGGGCAACCAGGGTGTGGGATAGCAAGTGCAGGCGCAGGTAGGCGTCCGCTGCGTTGGCGGGGGCCTCATCCAGGTTGATAGTGACGTTGACCAGCTCACGCACAACGTTGCGGTCTTCGTCGGCTTCGACCAGGGCTTCGAGGTCGGCTGCTACGGAGTCGTCGGGGGTTTCGGTGAGGGCGGGGGCGGGGTACCAGACATCGAGTACGGTGCCTTCGTTCTCGCCGGAGGCGACGACGGTGGCCAGGCCCAGACCGGATGCTACACGGGTGTTGTTTTCAGTCATGCCTACCAGTCTACGGAATCAGGCGGGTGCGGGGCGCTATCTGCTTGTATGGTGGAACTATGATCAAGAACCCTGCCCTCGCCCAGGCCGCTGAGTTCGCTCAGGTGGGCCCCGGCGTCCTGAACCTAACCCAGCCCGTTGAAGACCTCACTGCTGATCTGCTCAATATTTATTCTGTTTCTGGCGCCGAGGTGCGCCTGGCGGACGCCGTGCAGGCGGCCCTTGAGGGGATCGGCGGCTTAGAGATAACCCGCGATGGCGACGCCATCATCGCCCGCACTAACCTGGGCCGGGATACCCGCATTGTGCTGGCAGGCCACCTAGATACGGTGCCTCTGCCGCGCACTGAGGGCTCACGAGGCACCGTACCCGCCTCTTGGTCTGAGGAAGCGGGGGAGCGGGTTCTCTACGGCCGCGGGGCCGTGGATATGAAGGGCGGGGTTGCCGTGCAGCTAGCTCTGGCTGCCCATCTGAAGGATCCGCGCTACGACATTACCTACGTCTTCTACGACAACGAAGAGGTTGCCTCCGAGCTCTCAGGGCTTGCCCGCCTGATGCGCAACCACCGGGAGAAGCTGACTGACGCGGCCTTTGCCGTGCTGCTGGAGCCCACCGATGGCACCATCGAAGGCGGCTGTAACGGCACCATCCGCTTCTGGATTCGTACCTCGGGCGTCGCTGCCCATTCGGGTCGTGCCTGGAAGGGTGTCAACGCTATTCATAAGATGGCAGACGTGCTGGGGCGCCTTGCTGCCTACCAGCCTGCCACCTATGAGGTTGAGGGCCTGGCCTACCGCGAGGGGCTCAACGCTGTGCAGATTTCAGGCGGGGCTGCTGGGAATGTGATTCCCGATGACGCGGGCGTCCACATCAACTACCGTTTTGCCCCCAATAAGACCCTGGACGAAGCCGTTGCGCACCTGCATGAGGTTTTCGAGGGCTATGAGCTGGATTTCGTGGACCTTTCGTCAGCGGCCCGTCCCGGTCTGGATGCTCCGCTGTCTAGGTCTCTGATTGAGTCGGTCGGGCAGGATCCCAAGCCCAAGTACGGGTGGACGGACGTCGCCCGCTTCAGCGAAATCGGTATTCCTGCCGTGAACTTCGGGCCTGGCGACGCCCTGCTGGCCCATACCGATAACGAGTATGTTAAAGCCGCCGAGGTGCGTGCCTGCTATACGGCGCTGGAAAGCTGGCTGACGGCGTCCTAACCCTGCCAGCCGGTGCAGACTTCTTGGGCTGTGTGCAGAGAAAAACCTGCTCACAGCCTAAGAACCCTGCACAGTCCCATCGAGAAAAACGCCAAGGGCCCCATCGCGTGATGGGGCCCTTGGCCTGTAACCGGAGCATAAAGCGCGGACGCTAGTGCTTGGGGATCTTGAACATCAGCTCGGTCTTGGGGCGGGCTTCGTCCACTTCACCGGGCACACCGTCGGCGTGCTTGATCTCTACGTCGGAGCGGGAGCTCATGTACTTAGCGAGCCACTCGGCGAAGAGGGTCAGGGCGAAGTTGATGACCACGAAGATGAGCGCTGCCAGCAGGAGCATCTGCAAGATATTGCCCTCGCCAGAGCCAAAGCGGCGGGCAGCGGCCAGCAGCTCGGGGTAGGAGATGATGTAGCCCAGGGCGGTGTCCTTGAGAATAACCACGAACTGCGAGAGCAGCGAGGGCATCATAGCGGTCAGAGCCTGGGGTACCAGAATCAGGGTCAACACCTTCCATGGGGTCAGGCCGATAGCCAGACCGGCTTCACCCTGGCCCTTGGGTAGCTGCTGCACACCGGAGCGCAGAAGCTCAGCGATGACCGAGCCGTTGTAGAGGGTCAGGCCTAGAACCACGGCGATAAAGGGCAGCTGTGAAGGGGTAAAGAGGTTGAGCTTGCCCAAAAAGAGCCAGAAGAAGATCATCATGATCAGCACGGGAACGGCGCGGAAGAACTCCACGACCACGGTGCCGAAGGCTCGCACTGCCTTATTGGGCGATAGACGGGCAAGGCCGAAGAAGAGGCCGAAAGCCACCGAGGTGACCACAGAAATCAGTGCGGCTGAGAGGGTCTTCCAGAGGGCGGGCAGGATGTAGTTAGCCCAGAGGTTACCCGAGAAAAGGGAGGTCCACTTATCGGCTTCCAGCTGGCCCTGGCGGTTCATCACCATCATGACGTAGGCAAAGCCTGCCACCAATAGTAGAAGAGCCACGACGTTGAAGATGCGGGTGCGGGCACGGGCCTTGGGGCCGGGTACGTCAAAGAGTACCGAGGTTGAGGTCATACGCTTCTTGCTCATCGCTTCACCGCCAGTTTACGAGAGGCCCAGGTGGTTAGCAGGCCGATGGGGACAACAATAATCACAAAGCCCATGGCGAAGACGAAGAAGATCATGAAGATGAGGTCTGAGTTGAACTCAATCATGGATTTCATCATGCCTGAGGCCTCAGCGACTGAGGCTACGGTGGCTACGGTGGTGTTCTTGGCCAGCGCAATCAGGGTGTTGCCCAGCGGGGTGATGGAGCCGCGCAGAGCCTGCGGGAAAATCACGTAGCGGGCGGTGGGGAGGAAGCCCAGACCGATAGCGCGGGCCGCTTCAGCCTGGCCGACGGGCACAGTATTGACGCCGGAGCGGATGGCCTCACAGACGAAGGCCGCGTGGTAGATGGCAAGGACGATGACGGCGTAGATAAAGAAGTTCCACTCAAAGCTGGTTGCTAGTGAGAGCTGGAACTGGGTCCACACGCCCAGGATTGCCAGGGTCATCAGGATGGTCAGCGGGGTGTTGCGGACCAGGTGCACGTAGGCGGTGCCCGCCCAGCGTAGGGAGGGCACAGGCGAGATACGCATAAGTGCCAGCAAGGAGCCGAGGACGAAGGATCCAATGGCTGCCCAGAAGGTCAGCTGGATGTTGGTCCAGAAAGCGCCGATGACGTCGTAGGTGGCAAAGAGCGTGGAGAGCTGTTCAGAGAACGACATGAAAGCCTCCGATGGTTGAAAGATTGTGGTGTGGTGAAGGTGCGCTGGGCGTTGCGGCCTTATTTGGCGTCAACGGTGACGCAGGCGTCGGTGAGGACGGGCGGGTTCAGCTCGGCGTTGTAGGTGTAGTTAGCGGCACCTACGTTCTTTTTGATGGCTTCTTCCCAGGCGCCGGTTTCGACCATCTTGTTGATGGCTGCGTTGATGGCGGCGCACTTGTCGGAGCCCTTGGACAGGCCGACACCGTAGTTTTCGGTGGAGAAGGTGTTGCCAACGAGCTTGAGCTCGCCCTGGTTGGCCTTGGTAGAGGCGAGACCCGCAAGGATGATGTCGTCGGTGGTCACAGCATCGACCATGCCAGCGTTGAGGGCAACGACGCAGTCAGAGTAGGAGTTCTGCTGAACCAGCTGTACCTCTGATGAGTACTTGTCCTGGATCTTCTTTGCGCTGGTTGAGCCAGTGACGGAGCACAGGTTCTTCCCGGCAAGTGATTCAGGGCCGGTGATGTCGGTGTTCTCTGCCTGGACCAGCAGGTCCTGGCCAGCGACGAAGTAGGGGCCGGCGAAATCGACGGTCTTGAGTCGCTTTTCGGTGATGGAGTAGGTCGCAAAAATCATGTCTACCTGGTTGTTGGTGAGCATGTTTTCGCGGTTGGCGCTGGGGGCTTCGACCCATTCGATTTGGTCTTCGGAGTAGCCGAGTTCAGCGGCAACGTAGCGGGCTACGTCGGTGTCGAAGCCGGTGTAGTCGCGTCCGTCTTGGTAGCCCAGGCCGGGCTGGTCGTACTTGATGCCGATGCGGATGGTATCTTCGCTGCCGGTAGCGGAGCAACCGGAGAGCGCGAGGACGCCGGTGGCGAGCAGGGCGGCGCAGGCTGCAGTTTTTGCTTTGGCGCGGGAGAGATTCATGGCTGGCCGTCCTTAGTGACCCAGGATCTTACCCAGGAAGTCCTTGGCGCGGTCTGACTGGGGGTTGGTGAAGAACTGGTCGGGGGTGGCTTCTTCGACGATTTCGCCGTCGGCCAGGAAGACGATACGGTCTGCTGCCTTGCGGGCGAAGCCCATTTCGTGGGTTACCACGATCATGGTCATGCCTTCGCGGGCGAGGGAGACCATGGTGTCGAGTACTTCGTTGACCATTTCGGGGTCAAGGGCGCTGGTGGGCTCGTCGAAGAGCATGACCTTGGGCTTCATGGCGAGGGCACGGGCGATAGCGACGCGCTGCTGCTGACCGCCGGAGAGCTGGGCGGGCATCTTGGAAGCCTGGTTATCGACGCCAACCTTCTTAAGCAGGCTCATGGCGAGCTCTTCGGCATCGGCCTTGCCCATACCGCGTACCTTGCGGGGGCCTAGGGTGACGTTTTCGAGGATGGTCTTGTGGGCGAAGAGGTTGAAGGCCTGGAAGACCATGCCGACTTCTGCGCGCAGATTGGCGAGTTCCTTACCCTCTTCGGGTAGCTTTTTGCCGTCGATGGTGATGGTGCCGTCGGTGATGGTTTCAAGACGGTTGATGGTGCGGCAGAGGGTTGACTTGCCGGAGCCTGAAGGGCCGAGGAGGACGACGACCTCGCCCTTGCCGATGGAAAGGTTGATGTCCTTGAGGACGTGGTTCTCACCGTAGTGCTTGTTCACGTGGGTGAGCTGAACCAGTGCATCAGTAGTCACTGGGCTTCCTCTCTTGTGGTGGATTCAGTGCGTGCGCCGGTAGCATTGAGGTGCTGTGGCACAAACCAAATGGTGTATGTGTTTCACCTTATACCCTGTAAGGTAAACAACTTGTTACACGGGGTGTCGTGTTTTTGCAGTCATATTTGTTGGGTTTTGTTGAGTGGCGCTGGGCGAAAGGGCTTGGCTCCCGCGGGAGGACGGTATGAATTATCTACTGGTTGCGGTGACTTTTGTGGTGCTGGCGGCGGTAATGGCGGGGTGCGCGGTGCTGGGTACTGACCGCTTGATTCCGGGGCGGAAGTCTATCGATGCGGTAAGCAAGGACGGCGTAGCGTTGGTTCCTGCCGCTGAGCCGCCCCTGATTCTTTCGGACCGCCCGGGCGCGGACGAGCTGGAGCGGGTTCGTTTTGCTACTTCGGCCCTGGGCTATAACCGCGATGAGGTTGATGGGGTGCTCGCTAAGGTGGTTGCCGAGAACAGCCGCCTGTGGGCAGAGCTTGAGGCCCTGCGCGGTGATCGGGGCCGGGACGCCGCTACCGACCTTCGCGGGGAGGGCTAGGGGAGTGGGACGTCCGTCCGCACCACAGCGCAGCGGGGCGCTTGACCGCGTCGCTGCGACCCTGAGTGTGAGCGCCAGTCGGGGCCTACTGTTCTTCACGAGCCTGCCCATCGGCCTGCGGGTGGCCCTGGTCTATGCCGCAAGCCGGCTCTGGGGCTGGTTTATTTTCTCAACCGTGGGCCTGCATCATACCTTTAGCCCCTGGAAAAATACCTCAATGGGCTACTTGGAATTTGTCACTATTTGGGACGCCGACTGGTACGCCAAGATAGCCGCTGGCGGCTACCCCGAGGTTCTCCCCGTGGACGCCAACGGTCACGTTGCCCAAAATGAGTGGGCTTTCTACCCCCTCTACCCCCTGATTAGCGGTGCCATGGCGAGCGTGACCGGGCTGAGCTATCAGACGGTTGCCCCTACTGTCTCCCTGCTGTTTGGCTTCGGGGCAGCCTGGTTTATCTACCGGCTCTTTGAAGCCAGCCTACAGATGAGCGGGGCTGCTGCCGGGGGCGCTACTGCTCACCAGGGCACTGAACTAGAGACAACCGCCCTGTGGGCAACCGCCGCCGTTAGCTTCTGCGCCGTTGCACCGATTCTGCAAACCGGCTATGCCGAGGCAACCGGCCTCTTCTTCCTGGCCTGGGCCCTCTACTGGCTGGTGCAGCAACGCTATGTGCTCCTCCTTCTTCCGGCCCTTGGCGCAGCGCTATCCCGCCCCGTAGGCGTGCCCCTGGGGGCCGTGGTTGGCATCTGGTGGTTTGTGTGCTGGGTTCAGCAGGCCCGTACTGAAAACCCTCTGAGCGCCTTGAAAGCAACCGCCCCGCAGCTGGCCTCTGCCCTTACCGTGTGTGCTTTCGCCTTTATCCACCCGGCCATCGCCTGGGCCTCCACCGGGCGTATCGACGCCTACACCGCTACCGAGGCCGCGTGGAGAGCTGGAGGGGAGCACGTGTTGCCCTTTGTGCCCTGGTACACCCAGAGCCAGCTCTACCTGGGGCAGGTGCTGGGCCCCCTCGTCCTTATCCTGCTACTGGGCGCTTACCTGCTGGCCCTGCTGGCTCCCGTGACCCGGCGGGTGCTTCACCACCCGGCGCTCATCACCTGGTGTGCCGCCTACACGGTATATATGCTGGCCTTCTTCAACCCGCAGTCCTCCACCTTCCGTCTGCTGCTGCCCCTCTTCCCGCTCCTGCTGCCCCTCGTGGCCCTATCCGCTTCGCGGGCCTACCGCTGGCTGCTGATTCTCAGCGGAGCAACCCTGCAGTTTGGCTGGGTCGGCTGGCTCTGGCACTGGAAGCAGCTACCCGGCGGCGGAGACTACCCGCCCTAAACCTGTAAGTTTCCACCCAAAAACGCCAGAAGTGAGCCACTAAGCACTATGATTAAAAGAAGGTGAGACCGGCAACAGAAGCCGAGAAACCGCAGACCAACCCTCGTTGAAGGAGAACCAAGATGGCAGCTCAGAAACCACGCACCGGCGACGGCCCCCTCGAAATCGTGCGCGAAGGACGCAGCATCGTCATGCGCATTCCCGTTGAAGGTGGCGGCCGCCTGGTTCTTGATATCACCGAAGAAGAGGTCGAGGCGATCCGCAAGTGCGTTGAAAACGTCTAGGCTTCGGCTCTAAGCTCGGCCCCTGCCCCGAACCCTACCGGTTTGGGGCAGGGGCTTTAGCGTTTGTAGACCAGGTAGAGACCCTCGCCCGCATGCACGAGCGAGACAAAAACATCGGCGGTGCAGGCCGCTACCTCGTGTAGGACAGAGCGTACCGAAACGGTAACGGCATCGCGGGCTGTGGGGTTAGCAACAGCCCCGCCCACCAGCGGGTCATGCAGGATCAGGAGCCCTCCGGGTTCTAGGAGGGCCAGCGTATCGTAGACCAGCTGTTCAGCTAGCTGGCTGCCGGCGTCTATAAAGGCCAGATTGTAGGAAGCTGCTGAGAGACGGGGGAGTACCTCGGTAGCATCGCCGGTGATGACGCGCACCCGGTGGCTCTTATCAAGACCGGCTGCTGCCAGCAGAGTGCGGGTTGCCTGGCAGCGGGTGGCATCGATATCGATGGCTGTGAGCGCCGCACCGGGAGCCAGGCCCGTGAGCAGGGAAGCTGTGGCGACCCCTGCTCCACAGCCTATTTCTACAGCGTGTTGGGCTTTGGTAGCGGCAGCGAGCACCGTGAGCAGGGAGGCTACCGACGGAGCGACGGGGGCGGCGTCCAACCGCTCGGCCCCAGCCCGGGCAGAAGCTACCACGGGAGCCTCCAACGGGAACTCTTCAGCATAAACCCAGCTTCGAGCCTGTTCCTGAGTATTCACCTAGTACTTCACCTTCACATGAGTGCGCGCGGGAATGATTCTGGAAACATCTTAATCAACCCCGCTCGTTTTATGGGCGAACACTCGGGCTGAGCTGGTAATCTCTTTGTGTGTTTGGAATTAGCGGCCTCGAATTTATCGTTCTAGCGATCCTGGTGTTTGTTGTCATCGGGCCAGAACGCATGCCCGAATATGCCCAGCAGCTCAAAGACTTTATCAAGTGGGTTCGCCGTATGGCCTTTGATGCTAAGGACGACCTCAAAGAAACTCTCGGCCCCGACCTGGGCGATATTAACTGGCGCCAGTACGACCCCCGCCAGTACGACCCCCGCGTCATTGTGCGGGAGGCTTTTGCCGAGGACGACGAAGAGCGCCGCAAGGAACTTGAAGAAAAGGCGGCAGCTGCACCGGCTCCCTCTGTGAGTGTGCGCCTGCCCCGCGGCGCCTGGGCCCCTTTCGACACCGAGGCCACCTAAACTCTTTCTCTCGCCAAGGGGACCTGATTTTCAAAAAAGGACCGCATATTATGCGGTCCTTTTGAAGTTTTGCGGTCCCCTTGTTCCGGGTTAGACGGTAAAGGGCAGGGGAGCTCCTGCTAGTCCGCGCGGACGGTGGGTCAGGGCCCGGGCGGTTTTGACCAGCTCCTGGGCTGCAGCGGTCTCGGGTGCGCCCCAGACAACCGGGGTGCCGGCGTCCCCGCCCTCGCGCAGGGCAACCTCGAGCGGTACCGACCCCAGCAGGGGCACCTCGTAGCCCAGGGCCCTACCCAGGGACTCGGTGAGGACGGCCCCGCCCCCTTCTCCGAAGAGGGGCAGGGTGGTGCCGTCCGGCAGCTGCATGGCGGCCATATTTTCTAGCACCCCGATCACCTTCTGCTCGGTCTGCAGGCTGAGGGTACCGGCCCGCTGGGCCACGTCCACGGCAGCCAGCTGCGGGGTTGAGACCAGAAGAATCTCGGCGTGGGGCAGCAACTGGGCCATTGAAATCGCGATATCGCCGGTGCCCGGGGGAAGGTCGAGGAAGAGCACATCTAGGTGACCGAAGTGCACGTCGGTGAGGAACTGCTCCAGGGCCCGATGCAGCATAGGGCCGCGCCAGGCGACCGGCTGGTCGGGCTTCACGAACATACCGATAGAAATTACCTTGATGACACCGCCACCTGAAGGGGACTCAACCACCGGCGGAATAATCATGTCGTCCATGCGGGTAGGGCCAGCGGTAATGCCCAGCAGCCCGGGAATCGAGAACCCATGCACATCGGCGTCAATAATGCCAACGCTCAAACCCATGGAGGCGCAAGCCGCTGCCAGGTTAGCGGTCGCAGAGGACTTGCCGACCCCGCCCTTACCCGAGGCTACCGCAAAGATACGGGTCAGCGAGCCCGGGGCAGTAAAAGGGTTCTGCTTGGTGTGGCCAAGACGCTGGCGCAGGGAAGCGCGCTGATCCGGGCTCATATAACCGATTTCAAGCTGCACCTCGCTCACCTGCTCCAAGGCAGAGACCGCAGCGCGGACGTCCGCCTCAATCGTCGAACGCAGGGGGCAGCCCTCGATAGTCAGGAGTACCCTGATATCGGCGACCGAACCGGTCAGCTCAGCCCGATCCACCATGCCCAACTCGGTGATGGGCTGGCGCAGCTCAGGGTCAATAACGGTTGTAAGGGTTGCAAGCAGCTCCTCATTCAGATGTGATGTCTGCATGGGGTAAATCGCCTACTCAAACGAGCGGTCGATGTCCTTTACCTTCTTCTTCTTACGCATTTTCGGGTGGTCATCGCCCAGCACATCAAAGGCAGTGGTCACAGGCTGGGCAGCATTGGAATCAAAAGGCTTGGTAGCTTGGGGTGACTCAAGCTCATTCGCCTTAGCAGCCAGGGTCTCGGCGCGGGCGAAGAGCTCCTCCTGGCGGCGCTGCACCTCAGCGAGCTCGTCCATAATGTCGCGCATCTCGCCGCGTACAAAGTCACGGGTGGCAACCTCACGCAGGGTAATACGCAAGGAGGCAATCTCGCGGGTCAGATACTCGGTCTCTTCGAGGTTACGCTGGTCGCGCTGCCTGTCCTGGCGGGCAACCACACGGTCGCGGTCGTCCTGCCGGTTCTGCGCCAGCAGTAGCAGGGGAGCCGCATACGAGGCCTGCAAAGAGAGCATCAGCGTGAGCAGGGTAAAGTTCAGCGAACGAGGGTCAAACTGAAGCTCCTCAGGCGCCAGCGTATTCCAGCCCAACCAGAGGGCACAGAAAATCGTCATCCACAGCAAAAACTGCGGGGTACCCATAAAACGCGCAATTTTTTCGGTCATCTGACCAAAAGCATCGGGGTTAGGGCTCAGCTGGAAGAGCGGCCCCCGCTTCTTCTGCTGCGGGGTCCCAAGAGTCTGCGCTGAATCGTTGCGCTCGCGTGCATCACTCAAAGCGGCGGCCTACCTTTCGAATTGGGGTTCCATCGTCATAGGTGCGCCAGTCATCGGGCAGCATCTCATCGAGCACGTCATCCACGGTGACCGCCCCAACCAGGCGGTCGTGGTCGTTGACCACCGGTATGATGGTCAGGTCGTAGGTTGCCAGCACGCGGGTTACTTCTTCGATGCTGGCAGCGTCGGTGACCGGCTCAATGGAGGTGTCGATAATGTTGCCTACCTGCTCGCTGGGGGAATGGCGCAGCAACCGTTGCATGTGCACAATGCCCAGGTACTTGCCGGTAGGGGTTTCAAGGGGCGGACGCGTGACCATGACTGCCGCTGCCATAGCAGGGGAGATTTCCTCCTGGCGGATATGGGCCAGTGCCTCAGCTACGGTTGCTTCGGGCGAAAGAATAATCGGTACCGGGTTCATGAGCGAACCGGCAGTACCCTCCTCGTATTCGAGCAGGCGGCGCACGTCGTCCGAATCTTCGGGGTCCATCAGGGTCAGCAGCTCTTCACGCTGGGTATCTGAGAGCTCACCCAGAAGGTCGGCGGCGTCGTCCGGCTCCATCTCTTCCAGAACGTTGACCGCTCGCTCCACCTCAAGGTGGGACAGAATCTGCACCTGGTCTTCTTCGGGGAGCTCCTGCAGCACGTCCGCTAGGCGTTCGTCCTGGAGCTCCTGGGCCACCTCAACCATGCGCTTATCGGGCATCTCGTGAATAGCGTCTGCCAGGTCAGCAGGGTTGGAGTCTTCGTGGCTTGCAACAAAGGCGGTTGCAGCCTGCGGCTCAAAATCTGTGGAGAGAATAACCTCGTCCCAGTCCACAATCAGGGTTTCCTTGCGGCGGCGCATCAGGCTAGTGTGGCCGCGGGAAATAAAGAGCTTAGAGATAAACCAGTCACCGTTGCGGCGCTGCTCCATCGCAACGTCCTCAATCTGAGCCCTACCCGACCCGTCGCGTAGCTGCACCTTGCGGTCAAAGAGCTCACCGACCACCAGAGCCTCAGAACCACGCTGCTCAAAGCGGCGCAGGTTCACTAGGCCGGTCAGAATCACCTGGGTGGAGTCGATACTGGTCACGCGAGTCATGGGCACGAAGATGCGCTTCTTACCCAGAATTTCGATGACGATACCCACCACAACGGGCTCCTTGAGTTTGGCCAAAGACCCCACCGCGTTGAACTGGGTGAAACCGCTTTTCAGCACCACCACATCGCGCAGACGGCCCAGGCGGTCGCCGTGTGGGTCAAAAACATTAAGGCCCAGAAGGCGGGCGATAAAAATCTTGTTCGGTACGCTACTCACAGTTATCAAGGGTACTCGCCCCAGCCCAGAGCTGCCACCGGTCAACAGCATAATTGAGAATCACCCTGCTTAGTTCACCTGTGGCGATACACCGGCGTGCTCCCAGCAAACTCCCTGCACTTTGCGAAAAAATAGGGGCATGGATCAACTCAAAGCACCTCCCGCACTGGCCATGGCAGACGGCACCCACCTACCTCCCGGTGAGCTGGTAGCCACCTTCACCGACCGTAAAGAGGTCAATAAGGCTATCGAATTTCTTGCCAGCCAGAAGTTCCCCGTGCACTCCCTCTATGTGGTAGGCCGGGACGTGCAGCAGGTTGATTACATCACCGGTCAGGCCACCTACCCGCGGGCGGCCCTCAGCGGCGTCTTCCAGGGCTTGAGCCTCGGTGCCCTGGTCGCCCTCTTCAACGCCGTGATTACCCAGACCTCGATTCTGGCCAACTTCCTGAGCATCGTGCCCCTGGCTATTGCCTTCTGCATGATTTACGCAATTATCGTTGCCTCCCGCACCAGGGGCCGCGGAATCCGTACCCGCACCCAGATGCTACCCCAGCGCTTTGACCTGATGGCTATCCCCGCCACAGCTCAGGCGGCCCGGCACCTGCTGCGCGTGACCGTCCAGCCCGGTGGCACCCACAGCGGCGTGCACGGCCCCGGCACCCACCCCTTTGCCCAGAACGGGCAGACCTCAAGCTCCTACGTGCACCCCGGCATGAGCCAGGCTAACCCCCAGGGCTACTTTGCCCAGCAGTCCCAGGGCTCCCCGAGCGACCAGCAGGCGCAGAACGGACAGCAGGCCCCCCAATGGTTTGACCCCTCAGCTCCCTCTCCCAAGCAAGAGCAGGCCCCCGAACCCTTCCTGCCCGGCTTCAACCCGGCCGATCAGAAGCAGAATCAGGCACCGGCAGCCGAGCAGCGTCCGTCCGCCCCCGTCTTCACCCCTCTCGCTGAAACCAACCGCGACGGCTCCAAAGTCGCCGGTAAATTCGGTCTGCGCGTGGAGTCCCCCGAAGAATTTGAGCAGATGATTCGTAAGGCCCCCGAGCCCCCTGCCACCAACCAGCGTATCGAAGCAATCCGTGCAGAAAAGGGGAAGCAGCGCTACGGTCTGCGCGTGGAAACCCCCGAAGAATTTGAGGCAACCATCCGCAAGGCCCCCGAAACAGCAGAGGCCGAGCAGGCAGGGCAGAAGGACGGCCAATGACACCCGACCAGAAACTCGCCACCCGCTTTGAAGAACTCATCGGCTACATCGGCGAGAACAACCAGCACCTCATTATCGAATTCCTCACCGGCGACTTTCAGCTCACCCTACCTAACGGCGCAGTAAAAACCGCCCAGGAATGGATTGACGATCTCGACGAAGACCTCTTCGATCTCGACGAGGCAACCCTTGAAGATATCGCCACCACCGCCGCAGAAGAAACAGGCTCAGCTACCGCCCAGGTACAGCTGGTAGGAACTGCCTACGAACAGGACGTCACCGGCCCCCACCGTTTCGAGGCTACCTTTACCTGGACCTTCTCGGACTGGTTCATCAAGTCTTTGAAAATCATCCGCGTCTAAACTGCGAACCCTAACGAAAACCCCGCCCGCTCTGTGAACTAGCCCCCGAAAGTTGGACTGGTTTAATCCTAGACCGTCAGGGCTGCCAAAGCCTGGCTCCGATACCCCATCGGAGCCAGGCCCTTTAATCGCTCCTGAAGCCTACCGTTGTTATACCAATAGATATAGTCATCAACCGCCTGAC
>NZ_SPQC01000047.1 GCF_004569295.1 Rothia nasimurium | reverse complement strand
GGGCTGGGGCTTGCCGAGGGGGCGGGCCTGCAGGATGGCGGGGTCAAGCTCAACTTCGCGTTCGAGTACATCGAGGGGTACTTCGATGTGGATGGGGCGCGGACGGTTGTGGGCGAAGGAGCGGAAGGCGTTGTGGATGATGTCCACGGCTTCTTCAGCGGAGTTCACGCGGCGGGAGAACTCGACGATGGAGTTGACGGCGCCGGTGGGGTTCTTGGTCTCGTGCAGGGCGCCGATGTCGCGGAATTCGTGGCCCACGGGGCGACCTGGGGAGAGGATAATCATGGGGCGCGACTCAGCGTAGGCGGTGGCGGCACCCGAGAGGGAGTTGAGCAGACCGGGGCCCGAAGTGGTGATGACGACGCCGGGCAGGCCACGGGTCAGTGACCAGCCGTCCGCCCCGTAGGAGGCACCCTGCTCGTGGCGGGTGGTGACGGGGTGGATGTCGAGCTCTTCGAGGTGGCGGTAGAACTCGAGGTTGTGGGTGCCGGGAATGCCGAAAACGGTGTCGATGCCGTAGCTGCGCAGGGTTGCCAGAATGGCGTAGCCGGCATTGCGGCGGGGCTCGGTGGTTTCACCGGAGCGGTCGGGGAGTGAGGGGTGGGTCATGGTGGCCTTTCGTCGGCGCGTGGTGCGGGTTTCCGATTCAGCTTAAGGGGTGAATGTATAGATATGCGGGATTTTCGCCCCTGAAATGTTATGCGGGGCACAGTATGTTTATGAGTGGACGCCCGTGGCGGCTTGAGGGGGCTGGGTAGGTTTGCGGAAAGGGTTTCATTCTGCGTAATAGAAAGTCGCTCAAGAAAAATATTCAGTAGACTGATTAAACATTTACAGTCAACTCCCAGGACACCATGCGCACTCGGCACACCCACCTTCTTTCCCTTATAACACTCTCTGCCCTTGCTCTAATAGGGTGCTCCGCCACTCCAATTGAGGAACCTGCCAGCGAAACTGCTACCCCTACAGTGGCTGTGAGCAGCTCAGTAACCACCAGCTCCACGCCCAGCGCGAGTGCGGCAGCGTCCTCATCGGCTCCTGCCACCTCGACCGCTAGCCCGTCCGCAAGTGCCAGCGCTGCGGCGTCCGCCCCCGAGCAATCCTCACGGGCCAATGCTCCAAAGAGCGAGGTGCTCGGCGGTGGCGACCAGATCTTTGCCCACCGTTACGTGGCGCTCTACGGTAACCCCGGCGGCCCGTCCCTGGGAGTGCTTGGTGAGCAGGGCCCGGCTGAATCTGTTGCCCGGGTTAAAAATCTCGCCGCTGAATACCAGGCGTACACCGATGAAAAGGTCATTCCCACCTTTGAGATCATCACCACGGTAGCCAGCTCAGCTCCCGGGCCTGACGGCGACTACTCCGATGAGGCAACCGTTGAAAGCCTGCGACCTCTCATTGACGAAGCCCGTAAAAACGGGGTCTACGTTATCTTGGACTTCCAGCCCGGCCGCAGCACCTTCACCGAGCAGATCAAACAGTATGAAGAGCTGCTCAAGGAACCTCATGTTGGCCTGGGCATTGACCCCGAATGGCGTATCTACCCCGGGCAGGTTCACCTGCAACAAATTGGGACCGTGGATGCCTCAGAAATCAACGAAACTCTGGACTATCTAGCGGCACTGACCGATAAACACCGCCTGCCGCAGAAGATGGTGGTGCTGCACCAGTTCACGCACTCCATGATTACTAACCGGGCGGTGCTCGATACGAGCCACCCCGAGCTGGCCCTTACCCTGCATGCGGACGGCCACGGCACACCTGAGCTGAAAAACTCTACCTACCAGGAGCTCATCCGCGATCTTGACCCGGCCATTAAGCCCTCGTGGAAGAACTTCTACGACGAGGACACCCCCACTCTGACTCCCGCCCAGACTTATGCCCTCACCCCCAAGCCCTATGTGGTGACCTACCAGTAGATGCGGCGGGGTGTGCAGGTTTCTTGGGTTCTGTGCAGGTTTTTCTGTGCACAGAACCCAAGAAACCTGCACAGGACGGGATAGCACAGGAAACTGCGGAGAGAACCGCACCATGATTTTTTAACTTCATTTTCTGCAAACTTATGCACCTGCGCGCGGTGGTGGATAGGTGAGGACGCTTGCCCCCGCTTGGCTGCCACTGGTGGGTTGGCATAGCTTTACTGACCGGTGAATAAGTATCAGATTCACGCGCGCGGTCGCGGTTAAAACTGCCCCGCCGCTGCTGCGCAGGCGGGTTATAGTGGTAGCGATTCTAGTGCGCCCGGCCACACTGGTGCTGGGCCCGCCCCGCACCCAACCTGCCCCGCGCACTGAGCTAGTTACCAGCGTCCTAACCCCTTGGAGAACCCGTGACTCAAGCCTTCTTCTCAGCTGACCCCAGCCGCGTCATCGCCACCGGCGCCGACGGCGTCGAACGCGTCGGCCCCGTCAACGCCGCCGAAGTGCCCCGCTGGGCCGGCCTTGCCACCTTCGCCCGCCTGCCCTGCTTCGACGAGGTCGACAAGGCCGACATCGTGGTAGCAGGTATGCCCTGGGACTCCGGCGTCTCCTACCGACCCGGCGCCCGCTTCGGCTCCAACCACGTGCGCGAGTCCTCCCGCCTGCTACGCCCCTTCAATCCGGCCGCCAACATCTCCCCCTTCAAAGAAGCCCAGGTAGCCGACGCCGGTGACATCATCGGCAACCCCTTTAACATCGAAGAAGCCCTCGCCATGTTCGAGGCCGGTGCCCACGAACTCACCAAGGACGGCGCCCGCCTGGTCACCATCGGCGGCGACCACACGATCGCGCTCGCCAACCTGCGCAACCTGGCCAAGAAGCACGGCAAAATCGCCCTGCTGCACTTCGATGCCCACCTGGATACCTGGGACACCTACTTCGGCGCCGAATACACCCACGGCACCCCCTTCCGTCGCGCCTTTGAAGAGGACCTGCTCGACACCGACGCCCTCTGCCATGTGGGCACCCGCGGACCCCTCTACGGCACCGAAGACCTCGAGGACGACGCCCGCTTCGGCTTTGGTATTGTTACCAGCGCGGACGTCTACTACCTGGGTGTACAGAAAGTCGTTGAGCTGCTGCGGGAGCGCATTGGCGACAAGCCGCTCTACGTTTCCATCGACATCGACGTGCTCGACCCCGCCCACGCACCCGGCACCGGCACCCCCGAAGCGGGCGGCATTACCTCCCGTGAACTGCTCGAAATCCTGCGCGGCCTGCGCGGGCTCAACCTGGTGGGCTCCGAGGTGGTTGAAGTGTCCCCGGCCTACGACCACGCCGAACTGACCGGCATCGCTGCCGCCCACACCGTCTACGAACTCATCTCCCTGCACGCCGCCGGGGTAGGTGCTGAGTCGACCTCACCGGCGTCCGGCGTCGCCGACATTACCTACGGTGGCAAGGAGTAACCATGAGTAAGATTGCAGCCCTACTGGCCGAAGCTAACCCTGCCGAAGCTCGCATTATGCGCCACTTCGCTGACCGCGCTGCCGGGTTCCGCCCGTCCGCTGTGCGCGATGTCTTTGAGGTGGCCATGCGCCCCGGCATTATCTCCCTGGCCGGCGGCAACCCCGACCTCGATCTGCTGCCCCTTGACCGACTGGGGGCCATGAGCGCCCGCATTATCGAAGAAGAGGGCCTGGAAGTCCTGCAGTACGGCTCCGGCGCTGGCCTGGAAGCCCTCGCTGAGCTGGTCTGTGAGTTCATGGAATCTGAAGGCGCCCGCCCGGCGGTCGATGACATTCAGATGACCGCGGGCTCCCAGATGGGTCTAGACCTTGCCACCAAACTCTTCGTCAACCCCGGCGACGTAATCCTGGCTGAGGGCCCCACCTACACTGGCGCCCTGGGCGTCTTCGAGGGCTACCAGGCGGACGTCCGCCAGGTACCCCTGGACGCGGACGGCCTCGGCCCGGCCGCCGTCGCCCGGGCCATTGAAGAGATCCGGGCCGAGGGCAAGCAGGTCAAGTTCCTCTACACCATCCCCAACTTCCAGAACCCCACCGGCATCTCTCTGTCGGACGAGCGCCGCACCGAGCTGGTGCGTGTCTGCCGCGAAGCCGATGTGCTGATTGTTGAGGATAATCCCTATGGCCAGCTCTCCTTCACCGGGGAACGCCGCCGCTCCCTCTATTCTCTGGATCCTGAGAACGTGCTCTACCTGGGCTCCTTCTCTAAGGTCTTCTCGCCCGGCGTGCGCGTGGGCTGGATGGTTGCCCCCTTCCGTGTGCGTAAGTTCCTGCAGATCGCGGGTGAGGCCGTGACGATTTGCCCGTCTGTGCTGTCACAGCGCCTGGTGCTGGGCTTCATGAGCGAGGGCCTGTGGGAGTCCCATACCCGCGCCACCGCTGCCCTGTATGAGGCCCGCTGCAAGGCCGTGCTGGACGCCTGCGAAAAGTACATGCCCGAGGGCACCACCTGGACGGTACCTGAGGGCGGCTTCTTTACCTGGCTGACCCTGCCCACCGGTGGTAAGTATGAGGATGCGACGGACGCCCTCGCCCCCGCTATTGAGGCCGGTGTGGTCTTCATTCCTGGCTCGGCTTTCTATGAGCCGGTGGTTGGTTCAGATGGTGTTTCGCGGAACCCGGGTGCCAACCAGCTGCGTATCGCTTTCTCGGCGATTGAGCCGGACGCCCTGACCGAGGGTGTGCGACGGTTGGCTGAGGTGCTGAAGGACTAGAGCCCTTTGTCGAATGCGACCTCTTTTCTCGAGCGGGTGATGTTTGAGTACTCGCTCGGGAAAAGAGGTCGCATTCGTGTGTGGGAGCCAAGAATCCTACGCAGGCTGGGGAGGTGGCGGTCCCTGCTCTCGTCAAAAGATTGAACATGTGACTTGAATCTGTCAAAAAAACCCAAAATTTTTGACATATCAGCAATTTTTGGGGCTTATCTGTCAAAAAATGGGTAGATTTTGTACATGACCTGGTCTGCTGATGAACCCTACAATGATCTGCCACCGCTACCGCCAGCCGACTATGTGGAAACTATCCGCGTACTCAAGGCTGTAATCGAAGCGCGAGCAGCTATAGCCGGGTTGAATGAGGCCTTAGTGTCCCTGCCTAATCCGGGCATCTTCTTGCATTCTCTTGCCCTACTTGAGGCTCAGGCAAGCTCTGAAATCGAGAACATTGTAACTACCACCGACGAACTCTTTAAAGCAGCAACAGTTTCAATGGACGCCAGCGGAGCAACCCGGGAGGCCCTGCGTTACCAAAAAGCCTCTTCGCTGGGCTTGAAGCAATGCGGGAACGTCAGGGCATTATCACTGCTAATACTGCCCGGGAAATCTGTAGCACCATCCGCGATATTGATACTCGGGTCAGACACGGGGACGGCGTGTATACCGGCAACCCAGCAACTCGCTGTCGCATCTATACCCCGCCCCAGGGCGCTGAAGTGATTTCTGAGAAACTGCGCAACTGGGAAGAGTTCGTGAACTCTGCTGGCAGCTTTGACCCACTGGTGAAGGTTGCACTTGCCCATTACCAGTTTGAGGCTATCCATCCTTTCGACGATGGTAACGGGCGCACCGGGCGAATTCTTAACGCGCTGATGCTGGTATCTTCCGGGCTTTTGAGTGAGCCTATTCTTTATATTTCGCAGAGCATCATTGCCCAGAAGAATGACTACTACCGCCTCTTGAATGCGGTGACCTCTGAGGGGGCCTGGGAAGACTGGACGATCTACATGATTGAAGCCATGCGGTTAACGGCTGTGAGCACTCTGCAGAAGATTAAGCAAATTCAGGCCTTGCAGGAGCAAGTGAAAGAACGGGCTGGCTCTCAGATGCCGGTAGGTGTAGTGGATGTTCTTTTTGAGCAGCCCTACTGCCGTATTAAGGACGTGGTGGGCCGTTGCTCGGTGACCCGCCAGACCGCAACCAAATACCTGGGGGGAGCTTGTCTCAGTGGGGGCGCTGCGGGAAGAAAAAGTTGGTAGAGAGAAGCTCTTCGTGAATGAAGGGCTGATGGATATTTTGAAAAGTGAAGTGCTAAAAGGCTAGAACCCTGCACAGAAGCCTACGATGGGGCACCTTTCGTTAACCTCCCTGCCCCATACTGGTGCCATGCGTATTTTTGCTCACCGGGGGGCGTCCGGAACCTGCCCTGAAAACACCCTCGCCGCCTTCACCGCCGCCGCTGACTCCGGCGCGACCTGGGTCGAAACCGACGTCGATATCGCTGCCTGCGGCACACCCGTCCTTCTGCACGACACCGACCTCGACCGCACCACCAACCTCACCGGCCCCCTCTACAGCTACACCGCCGAGCAGCTTTCCGGGGCGGACGCCGGCGCCTGGTTTTCGCCCGACACGGCGGGGGAGCCGGTGCCCACCCTGGCCCAGCTGATTGATCTGGCCAATGAGCGCGGGCTCAACCTCAACATCGAACTGAAATCCAACAAACAGGGGGCAGAGCGTTCTCGTCTGCTCATCGACAGAGTGATCGAAGAGCTGGCCCACCTGCAACCGGGGCGAGAGGTAATCGTCTCCTCCTTCAATCACCTGCTCCTGGCCGAATTCAAACGCCGCGCCCCGCAGTATGCGGTCGGGGCCCTCTTCGTCACCGAGATGCTTCAGCCCGACTGGCGCTCCGTTCTGGAACTCATCGACACCAGCGCCGCCCACTTGGAAGACCGGGCCTTAACCCGCGCGACCGTCCGCGCCCTGCGCGAAGCCGGGTATGAGGTCAACGTCTGGACGGTCAACAGCCCCGCCCACGCTAACGAGCTCAAAAACTGGGGCGCTACCGGCGTCTTTACCGATTACCCCGAGCGGCTGCTGCACCTAGAGAAGTAAAGCGTGCCCGCCCTCACCGCCGCCACGTGGTCGGTGCGCGGGCGTCCGCACCCTTGGACTTGATAGGCTTGACTTCCATGGTGAACAAAATTGGTTTTGACCGTGAGAAGTACATCGAGATGCAGTCTCGACACATCCAGGAGCGCCGCGAAGAAATTGGCGGCAAGCTCTACCTCGAAATGGGTGGCAAACTCTTTGACGACATGCACGCCTCCCGCGTGCTGCCCGGCTTCACACCCGACAACAAGATCGCGATGCTGGAGCAAATCCGCGACGAGGTAGAAATTCTCATCTGCCTCAACGCCAAGGACCTGCAGCGCAACAAAATTCGCGCTGACCTGGGCATTACCTACGAGGACGACGTGCTCCGCCTGGTTGACGTCTTCCGTGAGCGCGGCTTCCTGGTCGAGCACGTGGTGCTCACCCAGATGGAGGACGACAACGCCAAGGCTGTTGCCTTCAAGCAGCGCCTGGAGCGCCTGGGGCTGAAGGTTTCGCGTCACCGCGTCATTCCCGGTTACCCCACCAACACCGACCTGATCGTGAGCGAGAACGGCCTGGGCCGTAACGAGTTCGCTGAAACCACCCGTAACCTGGTGGTTGTTACCGCTCCCGGCCCCGGTTCCGGCAAGCTGGCAACCGCCCTGTCGCAGGTCTACCACGAGAACAAGCGCGGTGTGAAGGCTGGCTACGCCAAGTTCGAGACCTTCCCCATCTGGAACCTGCCCCTGGAGCACCCCGTCAACCTGGCCTACGAGGCTGCGACCGTTGATCTCGATGACGCTAACGTTATCGACCATTTCCACCTGACCGCCTACGGCGAGTCCACCGTCAACTACAACCGCGACGTTGAGGCCTTCCCCCTGCTCAAGGTGTTGCTGCAGAAGATGACCGGCACTACCCCCTACCAGTCGCCCACCGACATGGGTGTGAACATGGCCGGTAACTGCATCACCGATGACGCCGCCTGCCGCTATGCCTCTGAGCAGGAGATTATCCGCCGCTACTTCAAGGCCCTGGTGGACGAGGCCCGCGGCGGCCTAGATTCCATCCAGTCGGACCGCGCTGCTGTGGTTATGGCCAAGGCCGGCATCAAGGAAACCGACCGCCCGGTCGTCACCCCCGCCCGCCTGCGCGAAGAAACCACCGGTGCCCCCGGCGCGGCGATCGAGCTGGCAGATGGAACCATCATCACCGGTAAGACCACCGACCTGCTCGGCTGCTCGGCTGTTGCCCTGCTTAACGCGCTCAAGCACTTGGCTGGCCTGGACGACAACAAGCACCTGCTGTCGAACGAGGCCCTGGAACCCATCCAGCGTCTGAAGACCCTGCACCTGGGTAGCCAGAACCCCCGCCTGCACACCGACGAGGTACTGATTGCCCTCTCAACCTCCGCAGCTCACGACGAGGACGCCCGCGCCGCCCTTGAGCAGATTAAGAACCTGCGTGGCGCTGACGTGCACACCACCACCATTTTGGGTTCGGTGGACGAGGGGATCTTCCGCTCCCTGGGCATGCTGGTCACCTCTGATCCCAAGTTCCAGAAGAAGGCCCTCTACCAGAAGCGCTAGGCTTCCCCGGTAGGGCTTCTGATTAAGGACGCCGCCACCCGCACCCCTGCCTCGGGGCAGGAAAGCGGGTGGTGGCGTCCTTGTTTAGCGCACTAGGGTAGCCTGTTTGAAATCGGGGCTGGGGGCGCAAGTGACCGCGTATTTAGTGGCGGCGAGCTCGTCAATTTTGACCACGTAGTTTTGGGTCTCAAAGTAGGGTGGGATGCCGCCGTATTCCTCGACTGCACCGGGCCCGGCGTTGTAGCCAGCTAGAACAATATCCTGAAGCGAAGCCTCATCCGATACATAGGGGGCCAGGCGCTCAGAAAGATAGGCCAGGTAGCGGCCCTGGGCGGCGATGGAGTCTTCAGGGCTGTTGATATCGCCCTCGCCCCAGATGTCCCAGGTGTCTTGGGTGAACTGGGCTAGGCCGTGGGCGCCTGCATGCGATTGGGCGGTGGTGACCCAGCCTGATTCGGTTTCTAGCTGGGCTGCCAACACGCCTGCGCGGAAACCAGCAACCTGGGCGGCAGCTTCAATGTCGTCCCGCAGTTCTGTGGGGGCGTAGGTCAGGTCGGTCTGCCCGCAGTAGTCCTCGTAGGTAGCAGAAAGCCCCACGACGCCGGCCGACATCAGCACCGCCGATGCCACAATCTGCCAGTGCGCGACCAGCCCTGCGCCGATGCGCAGGGCAAGATTGGGCTTGGGGCGTTCACTTGTCATCAGGTCAAGACTACTGGATAACCCTCATGCCCGTCAGGTGCTCACCTGCCGTACACGCCCCAAGGTGATGCACTCAACCCGGCAAGCAGCTCCTGCCCGGTGTTGCCTGCCAGCGGCGAAGCCTTCGGGGGAGACGGTTCCGGCGTGGAAGTCTACCGAGTGCCCCATGCTTCCGTTGTTGATGAGTGTAATTTCAAAAATATCGCCCACGCGCCCGCGCAGGGTGGGGCCCATGTAGGAGCCGTTGAAGGTCCAGGCGTTGAGATTGACCCCGGGGGCAACTTCGCGGGGGAGTTCCTGCACATCCAGGGTCTGGCGGTGTACGGTGCGGCCATCGATGCTTTCACAGTCGGCTACGGGAGCCAGGGTGGCATCGCGGGTTTGGTAGCTTTCAGAGATATCGCCCTGCAAATCAATATCGGTGGGGGCTAGTACTGAGCCGGTCGCCCGCCGGTGCTGTGCCCGGCGTGGGCTGAACTATCGGTGGCGCTGGTACCTGCCTGGGTGGCGTCCGCCCCGCTTGCTACCACCGTGAAGGTCATGCCCATAGCCTTGTGCCCGACCACCGAGCACCAGCCCTCTAGATCACCGGTGATGATGCCGACGTCTACGCTCTTGGTTGCCCCGGGGTCGATGCGGCCGGTGGAAGTTCCGTTGGAGAAGGTCAGGTCGTGGGCGTTCTTGGTGTCGGTGTTGGTGACCTCAATGACCAGGCGGTTGCCCACCGGCACTTCTGCGGTGTCGGGGGTAAAGCGCATGTCGGCGGTGGCTTCAACGGTCAGGGTGGTGGTCTGGCCGGTGGCACTCCCGGCGGACGCTGGCGCGGTAAGCCGGGCGCGGGCCGCCGGGTCAACCGCGAGCCCTAGGGCTACCACCAGAGCCACAGCCAGGGCACCGATGAGGGCATTGCGCAGGTGGGGTACGGGAGTCGGCGCGAGCGCTTCGGGGTCAGGGACGGGTGCCTTGCCGCGGGACCGGGCCTGAACCATTGCCTTGCGCGCACTGACGGAGGCCCGAACCCCGCGCATCATGAGCGGGATGAAGGCGAAGAGGGTAAAGGCTCCGAGGAGGGAGGCGCCGGTGCGCACCCAAGAGCCGGTGAGAGCAACCGGCAGGATGAAGATGAGCAGCGAGAGGTTGACCATGACGGTGCGGCCCGCCGCGAAACGGTTGAACTCCTTGTTGGCGTCGTGGACGGACTTAGGGCCGCCGCCCATACGGGCAGGCAGTAGGTAGGTCATGGCACCCAGCAGGGTCTGAGCCAGGAAGCCGGCAACAAACATGGGGGTGATCGGGCGCAGGGGCAGGGAGCCAAAGGGTGAGGTCGCGACTAGGCAGGCAGAGAAAAGGACGCCCGCGGTCAACCAGACCATACCGGCAGCTACCGAGAAAGTTGCGTAGTCGGCAGGCTTCTTGGCGGCAGCGGTGCGCACCATGAGGGTAAGAACTAGCCCCAGGGCACCGGCATAGAGCAGCAGGCCGGCAACAGCCAGCCAGGTGAGACCTGCCAGGGCACCGGCCACGGTGAGCCCCAACCCCATGCACAGGCCTGCCAGGGCGCGGGTGGAGCGGACGACGGCGTCCGGCACCATGACCGTGCGCAGCATGGTCGGCCAGAGGGTCATCAGGGTACCCACCACCGTGATTCCCACAAAGCCCAGCACATTGATAGCCTCGTGGGCCAGCAAAAGACGGCCGTGCCAGGTGGCGCTCAGCCCGTCGTAGGCCAGCAAGGCACCAAAAGTAGCACCCACCGGCAGCAGCCAAGAGGCCGCACTGTAGTAGCGAACCGTCACCCCAAAGCGGGCAGGCAGGGCAGAACGCATCTGCTGCAGCAGAGCAACCCCGTGCCAGGTCACCGCAGTGCCCACGCCCACCGAGCCGAGCACCGTCAGCGGGTAGAGAGAAAAGACCACACCCACCATCAGCACCACCATCGAGGCGTTGAGGGTATAAATGCGGGCCAGCTGCACCGGTCGGGCGGTGTCGGGGAGCTTGTGCTTGAGCAGGGCCTCGGTGAAGTGCTGGGACCAGATCAGAATCGAGTTGGTGATGAGCCCCAGGGTAACCATGTGAACCATCAGCCAAAGAGACTCTGGAATCCACCGGTGGGTCATGAGCACGATGAACAGGGCGAACATCCACAGGGACACCGGCCTAGAGGCCCTACGGTGCCAGGTGCGGCGGCCACTGGCGATATCGTCCTTCTCAGGCATCTCTACTCCAAAACTTGTATACGTAATGCTGATTATATCAGTGTGGTTTTACGATGAGATAGCTAAGCATTGGGCATACCGAAGCCTATCGATCCTCTTGCTCCTCGCCTGGGGGCTCGTCGCAATTCACGCCAGCCCCGACCAATAGGCTTCGGTATGCCCAATGCTTGCCAGTAACCGCACCGGTAAACTGAACAGTATGACCCTAGCTATCGTGATGACCCTTATCGCCGTCGTCCTCATTGCCGTTGGCATCGTCGGTATCGTCTACCCCATCCTGCCCGGCTCCTTCGCCGTGCTGGGCGGCGTGCTGCTCTGGGGGCTTACCCTGCGCGGGCCGGAAGGCTGGTGGATCCTTGGCTTAGGCCTTCCCATCATGATTGCGGGCATGGCTGCCCAGGCCCTACTCACCGGCAAGACCCTCAAACAGCGAGCCATTCCTAACCGCTCTATTCTCTGGGGCGTGCTCGGCGCGGTAATCGGCATGTTTGTGATACCTGTCGTCGGCCTCTTCGTCGGCTTCGCGGTAGCCCTGCTGCTCAGCGAAACCGTGCGCAGCCAGGGCGATATCGCCACCTCAGCAGGCAGCACCCTGGCCGCCCTCAAATCAATGGGCATCGGCATCCTCATCGAACTCGCCGCAGCCCTCACCACCGGCACTATCTTCACTATCTGCGCCATCACCTACTTCATCACCGCCTAGCCGGTAGACTGGTTTCCCGTGAAAACACTGCCTGCTTCCCTCATTCTTGCCGCCACCGCCATCGTCCAGGCCCTCGGTATCTTCCGCTACACCGAAGACACCATGGCCCTCTCCGGTCAAATCTTCTTCCCCGTACTCTTTGCGCTCATGGCCATCTACATCACCTGGCGCAACAAAGAAAACAACGGCGCCTTCCCCCTCGCCCACATCATCATTGCCGCCCTTGCCGTTGTAGCCCTGGGTGCCACCATTGCCGGGTGGAGCGCCAGCCTTTACTATTTCTACCCCTCCTACTACGTCTTCTACGCAGCACTCGGCCTAATCGTTCTCGAACTCGCCCTGCGCATCGCCGCCCTGCCCAAGAAAGCCGCCGAGGAGCGTCCTACCAAGCGCCTACCCGGCCGCGCCAAAACCAAGCGCGGCACCAACCTGGTAGCCGTCCGCAAGACCGCAGACCAAGACGCCGCAACCCCCACCGAAAAGTAGCCCCAGGTGCCCCTCTTTAGCCTCACCACCCGCCTGCCCGCCCGGCACATCATCTGGCCGGTCCTCACCGGCATCTTCTTCGTAGCGGTCATGCAGTGGCACATTCGCCACTCCATGATCCTCAACGGCCAAGACTTCGAGGTCTACCGCACAGGTGCAGGCGTAGTCTTCGGCGACCTCTACCCCGGCAAAACCCTCTACAACTACTACCTCGAAGACGGGCAGCCCATCGCCCTGCCCTTCACCTACCCGCCCTTTGCGGTCATGGTCTTCGCCCCCTTCGCCCTCCTGCCCCTCTGGGTCGGTGCCGGGGCCATGACCCTCCTGGCCGTTCTGGCAGCCCTCTGGATCTCGGTCCTGATTCTCAACCACGCGCGCGCTCGCGGAATCACCGTACCCGGCGAGGCCCTGCTGGGTAGCCGCTCAATGGTTGTAGTAATGGCTACCTGCATCACCATGTTCAGCCCCTGGGACCGCGGTATTGGCCTAGCCCAAATCAACGCCCTAATCCTGCTGCTGGTGCTCATCGACCTGCTCCGCCCAGCCACCCGAGTTCCCCGCGGTGTGCTCATCGGTATCGCTGGCGGTATCAAACTCACCCCGCTGGCCTTCGGCCTGATCCTGCTCATGCGCAGGGACATCAAGGGGGTGCTCACCCTGGGCGCCACCTTCGCAGCCACGGTCGCGGCAGGGTTTATCTTCATGCCCGCCACCGCCCGCGAATTCTGGTTCTTCGCTATCTCAGACCCCTCCCGCGTAGGCAACATCGCCTATGTCGATAACATCTCCACCCTGGGCTGGCTGCTGCACCTGGGGCTTGCTGAGGGGCTGCTGCTCTCGGTCCTGCGCTACGGCATTATTCTGGCCCTGCTGGTGGGTATAGCCTACCTAATTCCGGTGCTACACCGCCGCGGCATGGTGCTCTCCCAGATAGCCCTCAACGGGTTTCTCATGATGGCCATGTCGCCCATTTCTTGGTCCCACCACAACATCTGGCTGCCCCTGCTGATTGCCGCCTTCTGGTTGGACGCTTTCCCCACCTTCTTCATCCTCGCCCCCCGCGCGGTACGCCTACTGGCCGGTGCCCTGACCGTAGTTGGCTTCGCCGGGCTCATCTACGGGCCCATGCGCATTGGCATTCGCCTGGACCCCACCACCCACAACCTCGACGAGCTCAGCCAGGCTGCTCTGGCGGCGTCCTCTGCCCCCATCATCTGCCTCACCGCAGCGGTGCTGCTCTGGGTCGCGGTTGCGGTGCGCTATCGGCGGGCGCTCGCCAGCTAGCTCCGGGGCACGAATTATGACGCGGACGCCCGCCCTCCCCTTGCACGGGGCAGGGCGGGTTTCGCTAGGGTAGAGGCATGAGCACACCTAACGACCCCCGTATTCCCTGGCAAACGCCCGCCCCCAATCCACCGCAGGCTGCGGCACCGGGCTACGGGCCGGCGTCCGCCCACCCGCAGGGGCAGGTGTCCCACCCGCTAGCAACCCACCCCAACCCGGCGCCCCTGCCGCCGGTCGGCTGGCGCCCCGGCTACCGGCAGGAGAAGCAGAACCTGGGCTACCACCGGCTCTCCCACGCCGACCCTAAAGGTGCCTGGTGGAAGCCCCTGGTTGAAGCCGTCATCGGGGTACCGCTCTACCTGGTGCTCTCCCTGCTGCTGGTTGTCGCCTTCTTCTTCGCGCTTCTGCTGGGCCTTGACCCCGCCCTGCCCGCTGACCCCAGCTACCTCATCCTCGCTGCGAGCCCGGGAATCCTTGAACAAGAGGCCCTGCGGAGCCCCGCCACTTTCGTCTTCCTCTTCGGGTCTGTAGCTCTCATGTTCCCCGCCCTCTGGGTCGCCCGCCTGATTCTGGGGCCCAAGCCCTGGGGCCTGATTCACTCGGTCGCCGGGCGTATGCGCTGGGGCTGGCTAGCTACCTGCTTTGGGATAGCAGCCCTGCTCATTGTGGCCCTGCCCCTCGCCTTTGATACGGCCCTGGGGGCCCGCTACGTTCCCAGCACGACCCTGCCAGTGAGCGGCCTCATCGCTATGCTGGTCGCTATCGCCCTGGTGGTACCGGTGCAGGCCTACGCAGAAGAACTGGTCTTCCGCGGTTATCTTATGCAGACCATCGGCCGCTGGCTCAAACACCCGGCCTGGGCCATCGTCATCCCGGCACCGCTCTTTATGCTGGGGCACCTCTATGACCTGTGGGGGCAGCTCTCTGTGCTGGTCATGGGCCTGGCCGCAGGGTACATCACCTGGCGCACCGGCGGGCTCGAAGCGGCGATCGCCCTGCACGTGGTCAATAACCTGCTGGCTATGAGCTTCGGTGTGCTGGGCATGGCCGACCCCTTCCTGCAGGAAGGTTCCACCGTGGGCATGTTCATCTCGTCGCTGGTGTCGAACGGCCTGTTCGTGCTGGTCGTTATCTGGGCGGTGAACCGTCGCGGGCTAGAACGCACCCGCCCAGCCCTGGTCTGGGTCAAGGAAAGCTACCCTGAAGAGCCGCAGCCTGTCCGGTAAAATGTGGTCTATGACTCTTTCACAGACCTTTGATGCCCGAACCAACATTGATGATTTAGCCGCCTTCGTCACCGCGTCCCCCACCTCCTTCCACGCGGTGGCCGAGGCTGCCCGCCGCCTGACCGCCGCCGGCTTCACCGAGCTGAGCGAGCAGGACGCCTGGAGCAGCACAGCTGCGACCGGCAAACACTTTGTGGTGCGCGACGGGGCCATCATCGCCTGGGTGGGCACTGAAGCCCACGAAAGCTACCGGGTGCTGGGCACCCACACCGACTCCCCGGGCTTCAAGGTCAAGCCCAAGTCCTCCGTACGCACCCTGACCTGGAACCAGGTGGGGGTCGAAGTCTATGGTGGGCCCCTGCTCAACTCCTGGCTCGACCGCGAACTGCGCCTGGCCGGGCGTCTCACTATCCTGGTCGACGGGGCACTTGAAACCCGCCTGGTCGCCACCGGGCCAATCGCCCGCGTCCCCCAGCTCGCCATCCACCTGGCCCGCACAGCCAACGAGGGCCTCAAACTCGATAAGCAGGGCAACCTCTACCCTGTCTGGGGCTTCGGCGACTCCACCGGTGATGTGCTCGCCTACCTGGCCGAACGTACCGATGGCGGGCCCGTCGACCCCGAAACCATCGTGGGCTACGACCTTATGTTCGCCGACTCCGCCGAACCTCGCGTCTTCGGTGAAAACGAGGAGCTCTTTGCGTCGGGTCGCCTGGATAACCTCAGCTCCGTCCACGCCGGACTCACCGCCCTCATCCGCTACGCCGAGGCCGGGGTAAAGTCGGCCCAGACCGCCGTGCTCGCCGCCTTTGACCACGAAGAAATCGGCTCAGAATCGCGCTCCGGGGCTGCCGGGCCCTTCCTTGAGGACGTCCTGATTCGGCTCTCCGAAGCCCGCGGCGAATCCGCCGAAGCCTACCGCCGATCCATCTCTGAGTCGGTCTGCCTCTCTTCGGATGCCGGCCACCTGGCGCACCCCAACTACGCCGGGCACCACGACCCGACCGTCCGCCCCGTGCCCGGCGGCGGGCCCCTGCTCAAAATCAATGCCAACCAGCGCTACGCCACCGACGCCGTTGGCGCCGGAATCTTCGCCCAGGCCTGTGCCCTGGCAGAGGTGCCCTACCAGGAGTTCGTCTCCAACAACAATGTGCCCTGCGGTTCCACCATTGGCCCCATCACCGCCACCCGTTTAGGCATGCGCACTGTGGACGTCGGTGTCGGCCTGCTCTCCATGCACTCGGCCCGCGAACTCACCACCGTAGCCGACATGGCTCACCTGACCCGCGCGATTGAGGGGTTCTACCGGGTTTAACGCGGAAAGAAGCGACGAAGGTTCACAGCGAAGCTGCTGGCTCGGGGCTGGCGTGAATCGCTTGTGAGTGAAGCGAACCAGCGAGAGGGTCGGCAGCGAGCGTGAACCTTCGTCGCTTCTGCGTAAATATTTAGATTGAGTGAAGGCGTCTTAGCCACGCACTGCCTTCGCTAAAAAGCGCAGGTGGGCAGGTTCGGGCTTGCGGGTCTTGTCGGCGTAGTTGGGGTGCTTCTCCACCCAGCCCTTGATGTAGGGGCAGACAATGACCGGTTCGTACCCGGCTTCAATGGCCTGGGGGTGCCCCGTGAAGAGAGGTAACCATGAACCACACCCCCGAATCGCCCCGTCCTAGTGGGGCGCGCTCGATGCCTTCTTCTCGGTGCTTACCCAGGCCTTCAACACCCTGCCCATGACGATCTATGTGCTGGTGGCCCTGGGGTTATTCATCTGGCGCTACCGCTCTGCCTGGCCCCTTGGATGACCATAATGGGGGCATCTAAAAGGAGCTCTTGGCAGATGGGGTAAAGATGGCGTGGGAAGGGGGCAGTCATACTCCTTATTTTAGAGAGCATGTGGAGATTTACCACCCATAGAGTGGAGATTTACCGCCTCTAAAATGGAGATTTGCCCCCTCCATGTTACTGCCTATACCAGGAATCAAAAATCGTGACCGGGGTGGTGCGCTTATGGCGCGACCGCAGGAACCTGCTCTCGATATTTTCTGCTGCCGACGGGTCGATGTCCTTACCTTCTAGGTAGTCGTCAATCTGGTCGTAGGTGACGCCCAGTTCGTCCTCATCGGTTCGGCCCGGCTTACCGTCGAGCAGGTCGGCCGTGGGTATCTTCTCCCACAGGCGGGTATCAGCCCCCAGCACCTTGAGCAGAGCCCGGTTCTGGCGCTTATTCAGACCGAAGAGGGGCATGACGTCAGCTCCACCGTCACCGAACTTGGTAAAGAAGCCGGTGACAGCCTCAGCGCCGTGATCGGTGCCGATCACCAGCAGGTTCTTCTCACCCGCCAGGGCGTACTGGGCAATCATGCGGGCACGGGCCTTCACGTTGCCTTTGTTGAAGTCAGCGATGGGGCGGCCGGTTGCGGTAGCAAAAGCGGACTCGAAGCCGTCAACAGCCTCTGCAATGTTATAGGCGACGGTCTGCTGGGGCATGATAAAGCGCAGGGCAGCCTGGGCGTCGTCCTCGTCGGCCTGCACCTTGTAAGGCAGGCGGACGGCAATAAACTCAGCCTCAACACCCTCCAGCTCCAGCTGTTCCACAGCCAGCTGGCACAGGCGTCCGGCCAGAGTGGAATCCAGCCCGCCCGAAATGCCGAGCACAAAACCGCGGGTGCCGGTGGCTTTGAGGTAGTCCACGAGGAATTGGACGCGCTTGCGCACCTCCTCAGCCGGGTCGATGGAGGGCTTCACGCCCAGTTCTTCAATGATGTGAGCCTGTAAATCGCGCATGACTCTATGCTACTGCCAGCTCCTACAGCCAGAAAGACGCCCCGACCTCTGTAACTGAACTAGCCCCCGAAAGTTGGACTGGTTTAATCCTAGACCGTCAGGGCTGCCAAAGCCTGGCTCCGATACCCCATCGGAGCCAGGCCCTTTAATCGCTCCTGAAGCCTACCGTTGTTATACCAATAGATATAGTCATCAACCGCCTGAC
>NZ_SPQC01000046.1 GCF_004569295.1 Rothia nasimurium | reverse complement strand
CCCCTGCACAACCCCGCCCACGTGCTGGGTCTGAAGGCAGCCCAGGAAACCTACCCCGGCGTCCCCATGGTTGCCGTATTCGACACCGCTTTCCACGGCACCATGCCCGAGCACGTCTACCGCTACACTGTTCCCGAAGAACTGGTTGAGAAGTACGGCGTGCGCCGCTACGGCTTCCACGGCACCAGCCACGACTACGTCACCGGCATTGCCGCTGACTTCCTGGGCCTGGACCGCTCCGAATTCAACGGCGTTATCGCCCACCTGGGTAACGGCGCGTCCGTCACCGCTGTTGAGGGCGGTAAGTGCCTGGATACCTCCATGGGCTACACCCCCCTGGCTGGCCTGGTCATGGGTACCCGCTCCGGCGATATTGACCCCTCCGTGTTGACCTCCATCATGATGCGCGACCCCGAAATGACCCCCGCTAAGATGGACTCCCTGCTGAACAAGGAGTCCGGCCTGCTCGCTATCGCTGGCAACAACGACATGCGCGCCGTGGTTGAGGCTATGGAAGCTGGGGACGAGCGCGCCAAGCTGGCCCTGGACATGACTTCCTACCGCCTGGCTAAGTACATTGGCGCCTACCATGTAGCTGTTGGTGGTGCTAAGGCCCTGGTCTTCACCGCAGGTATTGGTGAGAACTCCCACCAGTTCCGTGAGCTAGCTGTTGAGCGCCTGGGCGCCCTGGGCATCAAGCTGGACGCCGAAGCCAACAAGGTACGTGGCGACGAGCCCCGCATCATCTCCACCGAGGACTCAGCTATCCCCGTACTGGTCGTTCCCACCAACGAGGAAAAGGCTATCGCTGAGGCTACCGAGGCTCTGGTTGCCTAAGTTTTAGGGCCTCACCGCTGATAGGGCGGGGTTTCTTTCGAACTACGGTCTTTACTGTGTTTCGAAGGAAACCCCGCTTTTCGTTTCTATCCAGGTAGCAAGGCCCACAAGGCTAGGAGCACCCCGAAGAGACTCTTGAAAAACCTATCGATTTTTTTTAGATAACTTCTTGACAGGATTTAGCCATGGTATTAAAGTCAGAAGCACAAGAACTCACTCTTGATCCCCAAGTCTCAGCCAAAGACGGCTGACCAAGCACTCAAGGAGTACCTCAGGTGAAAACTTAATTTGTTTCTAAACTTATTGCCACTACCGCAGTATTATTAACAACCTTCACTATAAGTGACGTCACAGCAGCGGAAGCAAGTTCTGCGTTTCCGAATGAAATCAAGATTAGCGAAATACAGTCAATTGACAAACAGAGCGTCCCGAATACTGCAGAAACACTAAAATTGATTGAGGATTTATCGAATAGCCCTAATCCCAGTTTATCTTACAGCCAACTCACCGCCATTGAGAGAATGGCCGTGGATAAATATACTACTGTTACACACGAGAAAGAAACATTTGTTGAATTTTCACCACTAGCACACTGGGAGACTTACACAGCAGGGGAAAAACCATTACCAGCAGGAGCCCCTTTCACCCCCTCAGCCACATTACCCTACTGCAGAAGCGGTGCTGCAACCAGCGGAGGCTACAATGCCTTCAACCAAAGAGTTCGAACTGTTACCGTTGAAGGAAGATGGTGTGAGCATCGGGGCAAAGTCGTAAGCGCAGAAATACTTAACCACTATGCGTCCACCTCCCTACCCGGTACTACATATTCTTTCAATAATTCAGGCACACATATCTCCCACATAGTAGCTACCAGACGAGCCAATATGATGGCAAACTACTCATTTAGCATTGTTTGGAATGGAGTACTTGCGCAAAACCTGTGTACTCGCCTGCACGGTTACATCAATGGAATAACTACCCAGGATACGAGCTGTTCTGTTCTTTAGAGCTAGATTTATAGACAAGGCCGCTCAATGAATTAGTTTTTCCAGACTCACGTTCACCGTTTTCCGGCACCAGCAGAGCTTCACCATAAACTCTGCTGGCCCAAATCATTATCAGCAAAGGATTTTGCCCCATGACAAAACAAATGAAGAAAGAAGGTCTCCCTCTCCTCATCCACGTGCAGGGAATAGGGACTATAGTCGCATATTTTGCCCCTTTCCTTATAGTGCCCATGCTAATTTTAAATATTTTTAGCATCTTACACTCCCTAGTAAGCCACCAAGCCATGCAAAAAAAATATTTTTTTCAAATCCTTTTCTTACTTACTACAGTCATTTTCCTACTTGCCCATACGATAACTCAAACTAAGAACGTTTTTTAAAAAATAGGTGAAAAGCTAATATCACAAGATAAAATATCGAGTCAGGTCCATCTGAAACATCAGGCTTTTCTTGCTACTGTTGAACCAGAACACACCGCCTAACCAGCAGGAAATCGCATGAGTGAGAACAACCCCGGCACCACCCCGCCCTACCCGCAGCAACCCGGCCCACAGGCGTCCGCGCACATCAATGAACAAGGCCTCACCCAGCCCCTACCCAACGACCTCAGCGACGGCTGGCTACCCGAAGACATGCGCCAGCGGCCCCTCTCGCCCCTGCCCGCGCCCAAGCTCTTCGGCTTCCAATCCCTGCTGCCCTTCAAGTTCCTCAATGCACTGCGCCACCCTGCGGAACTGCCCCTGGTCGTCATGGCCTACGCGCTCACCATCATGCTCTACGTGGGCGGCGGTATCTACCTCATCTACTCACTCTTCAGCAGTGTGCTGGGGGGCGACTTCGTCAACTACCAAATCAGTAACCTGGTCGGCCAACTCATCGCCATCGCTATCTACCTGCCCCTGGGCATCTTCTTCGTACGCGGTGCCATGTACGGCCAGCTACGTCTCAGCGGGGTGCGTATTACCCCCACCCAGTTCCCCGAGGCCTACCAGATGGTTGTTGAAGCCGCCCACGCCGCCGGCCTGCGCCGCGTGCCCGACGCCTACGTCGTACTCGGCAACGGCCAAATCAACGCCTTCGCCTCGGGCCATGGGCACCGCCGCTTCATCGCCATCTACTCCGACCTCTTCGAAATCGGTGGCGCAGCCCGCAACCCCGAGGCCCTGCGCTTCATCATCGGGCACGAGGTGGGGCATATCGCCGCCGGTCACGTCAGCTACTTCCGCCTGATTTTCACCAGCTTCTTCATGCAGATTCCGATCCTCGGCAACCTGCTCTCCCGCACCCAGGAATACACCGCCGACAACTTCGGCTACCGCTACGCCCCCGACGGCGCCGAAACCACCACCACCGTACTCGCCGCCGGTAAGTACCTGATGAACGACGTGAACTTCCACGAACTGGCCAACCGGGCCGTCTACGAGCGCGGCTTCTTCACCTGGTTCGCAAACATCGGCTCCACCCACCCGCCGGTGACCTGGCGCGCCCACGCCCTGCGCGACCGCACCGAGCCCGGCCGCCTGATCTGGCGCCCCAAGAACAACCCGCCCTACCCGCTCTCCATGATTCCGGCAGCTGAGCCCGCCGAAGCCTGGGCCGACCCCCTACAGGCCACCGACCACCTGGCCACCTACCCCGAACGCGCCGACAACCAGCACTGGGGTTCAGTCAACACCACCTACCGCCCCCCAGCCCAGTACCGCGACCGCACGGTAGGCGACATGCTCTACACCGGCTGGGTACCCCCACAGTACCGCCAGCGTACCCCCTGGAACAGCTTCGGCACCCCCTCACCGCAGGGCACCCAGCAGGCACCTGGCCAGTCACCTGAGCAGCAGGGTCAGGACGCCGGTAGCAGCCCAGGTACTACGCCTCGGGAAGGTGAGCGACCGGCGGCCGCCCCGGACAACCCGCCCGCTGACCAGAGCTAACCCTCGACACTAAAACCCCACCCCAACCTATTGCCCAAATCATAGGCACGGGTTAAGGTGGGGTTTATTAGCCCTCAAGGAAGAAGGTGAGCCCCATGGGTTTTCTCTACGCTATCGCAGGTATTGTCGCCCTGGTTCTAGCCGCGCGCGGCGGCGCTAAGTGGTACGAGGCTGAAAAAGGCAAAGAGTAGAATGGGCTAAATGGCCCTACCCCAGAAATTGCGTTCCTGGCGCCCCAACCCGCTGATTACCCTGATTCTGCTCGCCGTTGCCCTGGCGATTATCTTCCCGGCGCGCGGGGACTTCGCCGAAGGGTTCAGCGTAGCCACCAAAATCGCTATCGGCCTGCTCTTCTTCCTCTACGGCGCCCGGCTCTCACCCCAGGAGGCCCTGCAGGGCCTGAAAAACTGGCGGCTCCACAGCACCATTCTGGGCTTTACCTACCTCATCTTCCCGCTCATTGGCCTAGCCCTCTACCCCATCCAGGGAATTATCGGCCGGGAGCTCTACCTGGGTCTACTCTTTATGACCCTGGTGCCGTCCACTGTGCAGTCCTCAGTGGCTTTCACCTCTATCGCCAAGGGCAATGTGGCAGGGGCAATTGTTAGCGCGAGTGCCTCAAATATCGTGGGCGTGATAGCCACTCCCCTGCTGGTCATGTTGCTGATGCAGAGCGATCAGCTCACCATCTCAGGCTCCGTTTTTGGCGATATCGCACTCCAGCTACTGCTGCCCTTCGTACTGGGGCAGCTCCTACGCCGCTGGGTGGGCGACATAGCCAAGAACAAGCTCACCAAGCACGTTGACCGTCTCTCCATTGCCATGGTGGTCTACGCGGCTTTTTCGGATGGCATTGTACAGGGCATCTGGACCCGCATCAGCCCCTGGCAGATTCTGCTCCTGGTTCTTCTGTCTATTGCCCTGGTGGAGTTCCTGCTCTGGCTCAGCGGGGTTGTCTCAAAGAAGCTGGGCTTTAGCTACGGCGACCGGGTGGCGGTGCAGTTCTGCGGCTCAAAGAAGTCCCTGGCAACCGGACTACCCATGGCAGCGGTAATTTTCGGGGGCGGAGCCGTGGGTGCCCTCATTCTGCCGCTCATGATTTTCCACCAGGTGCAGCTCATGATTTGCGCCGCCAAGGCCGCCCGCTGGGGCAGGCAGACCCAAGCTTCATAGCGAAAATCATAGTGACTGTCATGGTGAAAATAGCCATCATGGTTAGCAATGATGTTGACTTTTCACTATGACATCCCCATGCTTTAACCATGACCTGGACATCCGAACGCCTTACCGAAACCCTCAAACAGCTACGTCAGCGCCAAGGTGACACCACCGCCATTGAAGTCAAGAAAGCCCAGGGAGGCATGCCGACCCGCCTAGGGGAAACCCTCTGCGCCTTTGCCAATATGCCTAGTGGCGGAACTATTATTCTAGGTGTCGACGAGAAGGCAGGGTTCACCGTTACCGGGGTACCCCAGGTTGCCCAGCTTGAAGCAGCGATTGCTGCACATAACCGAAACGATGTTACTCCGGCCCCGTATCTAGAGTTCACTTCCCTCTCCCCAGAAGAGGATGAGCCCACTACCGTACTCATTGTTGAAGTCCAGGGGCTCCCCATTACAGACGAGCCTGCCACCTACAAGGGTGTATCGTATCTTCGCCAGTCAGACGGTGACTACGCCATGAACCCCGTGGAGCTACGCATGATTGAGATTGCTAAACTCCATACTTCTGAGCACGTTCGCTATGATGCCCAGCCTGCTCCCAACAGCACCAGGGCAGATTTAAACCCCCAGCTCGTCAAGAGCTACCTGGAGCATACCCGGGCAAGCAGCAGGCGTATGCGACAGCTAGAGGACGAAGATATTCTCAGGGCAACAGGTGTCTTAGACCCCCAGGGCACCCCCACTGTAGCGGGTTTGTACGGACTAGGTTTTTACCCGCAGGGCCCTGAACCTGCGCTCGGGGTGACCGCCGCCGTCCTCACCACCCGCAACGGCACGTCTCGAAGCCGCAATCTTGAACATTTCGATGGAGCCGTACCTGACCTGCTTGCGGACCTCACGAACTGGGTGGAGGCCAACCTCCCCACCTACCAGGTCTACAACGGCAGTGGGGACCTCTACGATCAAACAGTTCTCCCCATGACCGCAGTGCGTGAAGTCATTGCCAACGCCCTGGTTCACCGTGACCTGAGCCCCCTGACACTCAGCACCGGCAAATCTGTGCAGGTCCGCATCACAGAGCGGTGCCTCATCGTTGAGAGCCCCGGTGGATTGCGCGGCCTGTCCACCCACCAGCTCCTGAGCGAAGAACATGCTCAGGCAGCGGTCAATCAGAGGCTCTATCACCTGATGAAGAACAGTGAAACCTCAGATGGGGCTCGGGTTATTGAGGGCGAGGGCGGAGGGATTCGGGAGGTCCAGCAGGCCCTTGAAGCGGTAGGGGCACCCACACCTATTTTCACCGATACTGGGGTCAAATTTCGGGTAGTTCTCTGGTTTGCAGAGCACCCCCTGCCTGCCCGCCAGGAACAGCCAGCATCTCCTGTGCCGACACATCGCCCTAGCGTGTACCCCTCATCTCCTGCCCCGGTTCTACCCCAGGGAGTCGGCAAGAATACCCCCCTTATTGCGCAGTCTCTTGCATCCGGTCAGGTGCTGACGCGTGCTCAGCTTGCCGACGAGACCGGGCTCAGCCCCGCCCAGGTTCGCTACGCTGTAGAGCAGCTCCTTGAGGCAGGCCTAGTTGCGATGGTGGGTGAGCGAGGACGCAAGGGAACCGGCTACCGCTGGGTGGGTTAAGACGACGCCGGGTTCAGCTCCCGCAGAATATCAACGAGGAGGCGGGCGGCGGCGTCCTGCTCCGAACTTACCCGAAGCACCGCAAAAACCCGGCAGCGGCCCAGGGGCTCACTCACCCACAGGTTTCCGGTGCGGACCCCCTGCCGCGAGCAAACACAGGGTGGGTAAGGATTTTCTCGCGGGCTTCATCGCCAACATTCTCAACCCCAAAATCGCGGTCTTCTACATCGCCAGCGTGCCGCCCTTTATGGTAGCCAGCGTGCACCCCTTCATCATGGGCAGCCTGCTAGCCCTCATCCACGGCGGCATTAACGTACTCTGGTTTACCCTCATCATTTCGCTGGCCTCACTGGCTATGAAATGGCTGCTACACCCGCGAGCCACCCTCGTCATCGACGGCATCGCAGGGTCAGTGCTACTGGTCTTTGGCGTACTGATTTTGGTGGAGGCGGCGCACAAGTTGCTCTAGGGCACCCTGGGCGGTGTGCATAACCAGAAAGGACCATCTAAATCAGAAAAACCCATCTGGTTCGTGGGTTTTTCTGATTTAGATGGTACCTACCCAGGGGTGGGTGGGGCCTGCCTACAGCCCCAACGCCTCCACAGCCCGAATCAGAGAGATATGAGCCAGGGCCTGGGGGAAGTTGCCGGTGAGGCGTTGCTGTTCAAAGTCGTACTCGGCGCTCATCAGCCCCAGGTCGCTGGCGCAGTCCAGGACGGTGTCGATGAGGGCGCGTCCGTCCGCCTCCCGGCCGGAGTGGATGTACTGCTCTGCCAGCCAGAGGGAGGAGATGAAGTGGGGGTTGTCCTGCCCCTCAAAGCCGTCTTGGGAGTCGGAGTTGTCGTAGCGGTAAATCATGCCCGAGGAGTGGCGAATGGTCGCTTCAATACGTTCAACGGTTGCCAGCATGCGGGGGTCATCCCAGTCTACGAGCCCAATCTGGGGTAGTTGCAGCAGGGAGGCGTCCACGGCGGTGCCGCCGTAGGTTGAGACGAAGCAGCCCAGGTCAGCGTTGAAGCCGCGGCTCAGGATTTCATCTGCAACGGCGTCGCGGCAGTGTTCCCAGGTGGCGGCGTCCCCGTCGAGCCCGAAGTCGCGCACAGCGGAAACACCGGCGTCAAAGGCTGCCCAGAGCATAGCCTGGGAGTGGGTGTAGACGGCAGGTTCACCGAAGGCCTCCCACATGGAGCGGTCGGTGTCGCCGATGCGTTCGGTGGCGGCGTTGAGCAGGGCCTTCTGGATAGGCCAAGAGAGGTGGTCTTCTGCTACGCCCGCTTCGCGCAGGTTGGCGAAGGTAACGAGCACCTAGCCCAGGGCGTCCCCCTGGAACTGGTCGCCCGAGCCGTTGCCGCTTCTCACCGGCTGGGACCCCTCGTAGCCGGGCAGGGCGAGGCGGCGCTCGATGTCGTCCTTTTCGCCAGCCAGGCCGTAGACCGCGTGAATGCGGCGCGGGTTGTTGGCTAGGGCTCGCAGGATCCAGTTACGCAGCTGGGCGGTCTCACGCTCGTGGCCGTGGGTGAGGGTTACGTCCATGGCCATAGAGACATCGCGCAGCCAGGTGAAACGGAAGTCGTAGTTGCGTTTACCCCCAATGACTTCGGGCAGGGAGGTGGTCACGGAGGCGACCAGAGCACCGGTTTCACGGGAGATCAGGGCGCGCAAGACCAGCAGGGACCGCAGGCGGGCTTCCCGGTAGCGGGCGTTGGCTTCTTCGCGGTGGTCCTCGGCGGTGGGGGCAACAACCTGGCTCGCAGCCGTTTGGGCTAGCTCATGGTAGGTGGCTTCATCGACCTCGGGAGCGGCGGTGTTAGAGCCGGTTTCCAGCAGAATTGATGAGGTCTTAGCTTCTTCTAGCTCTTCAACCTCGCGTACCGCCAAAATAGTAGCGGGCGCTTGCTGTGCCTGCTCAGATGCGCGGACGCCGGTGGGCACCTGCCCGCCCTCGGGCAGGTGGGCGAGGGCGGCGTCCTGCCCCTCTGCCTCTAGCAGGGAGTCTGCGGGGCTGCAGAGATCGGACCACTCCTGCCACTGCTCCTGGGTGTAGGTCAGGGCCGTGGGGTAGTCCACCGGGGCAGGCGGATTGTGGTTAGACGCAAAGTAAGACAGGGTAAAAATATAACTCTGACCAGCAGAAACAGTGAAGGTTTCGGCCTTAGATTCGGGGTCACCTTCAGGCAGGGAATCGCCCCGGAAGACCAGGGCATGGGGGCCAGCCATACCCACCAGCATGTCGGCGGACGGGTCGGGGGCGCCGGTGGCGTCCACCCCCTCATAGCGGGTAACCCAGGGAATCGTCTTACCGTAGTCAAAGCGCAGGGCAAGCTCGTGATACATGGTAATCTCACCGGTCAAGCCCTCCACGTTGCGCACAATCGTGGCGCCACCCGAAAGCGGCATAAACTCGGTGACGCGCACCGACGCGTTCCCCACAAACCAGACGGTCTGCAGAATAAAGGTGTTCTCGCGGTAGGAACGCTCCGTGCGGATCTCTTCCACCGGGGCGGGGTTGACCGACTCGAGGGGGGCCAGCAGCCAGCGTCCGTGCTCCCGCTCCCCCAGAAGGGCGGCAAAGACCGCGCGGGAGTCAAAGCGCGGGGCGCAGAACCAGTCAATGGAACCGGTGCGGGAAACCAGCGCGCCGGTGTTCATGTCTGAGAGCAGGGCGTAATCCTCGATGAAAGAAGCCATAGCACCAGTCTAACAGGGCGCTTAGTATCGGCCGGTGGCGCTGAAGGTCATCGAAATTTTCATAAGTGCGTTCTTTGCCCGCACCTATGAAAATTTCGATGACATTCAAGGATCTGCCCCCCTTGTGGGCATACCCCCAGGGGGTATATGTTAAAGGCATGAGCGAAGAACACTGCGCAACCCACCAGGCAGAACACCACCACGGCTACACCGCCGACAAGGATGCCTACCTCAAGCGCCTGCGCCGCATCGAGGGGCAGGTACGCGGCATCCAGCGCATGGTCGACGAGGACGTCTACTGCATCGACATCCTCACCCAGGTCTCTGCCATCAACAAGGCCCTGCACAGCGTCTCCATCCAGCTCCTAGAAGACCACGTTCGGCACTGCGTCGTCGACGCCGCCACCCAAGCAGAAGCCACCGGCGACACCGCCCCCCTCGACGACAAAATCAGCGAAGCAATGGCAGCTATCACCCGTCTCATCAAAAGCTAGAACCCCAAACCCGGCAGGGAATCAACCGACTCCCGCCACCCAAGTACAGGCGTCCGCGCCTCACACCCACAAGGAGAAAACCCATGTCAGCAACCATCGTCAAAGCAACCGGCCTCACCTGCAACCACTGCGCCATGAGCATGCGCGAAGAAATCGAAGAAATTGAGAACGTCACCGGCGTAGAGGTCGACGTGGTCAAGGACGGCGAATCCACCGTCACCATCAACCACACCGGCGACCTGGACGCCGCCGCCGTCTCAGCCGCTATCGAAGAAGCCGGCTTCACCCCCATCAGCTAATCTTCTAGCGAGCTCTGGGGGAGGCCTTGCCTACGGGGACGAGCATTTCCCCGTGGGTGCGGACGCGCGTCTCTGCCAACTAACCTTCTCGCGGGCTCGCAAGCTCGCGCGCGATTCATGCCAGACCCAGCCAGTTGGCTGCCGACGCACGCCCGCACCCGCGGGCGACGGAGGGCGGCTAGCGCCCAGCTGGCTCCGGGGCTGGCGTGAATTGCGACGAGCCCCCAGGCGAGGAGCAAGAGGGTCGCTGGGCAAAGCCGCCCTCCAAAGCTCGCGATATGCGCCCAGCCCCAGGCACTAAACACAACAGACACATCAAGTGAAAGAAGGCGTCATGCCAACCCAATCCACCGCTGAGGTTTTCACCGGTGACACCCGTATCGTGAATCTAAATGTGGGGGGTATGACCTGCGCGTCCTGTGTGGGGCGGGTGGAGCGCAAGCTCAAGAAAATTGGGGTGGATCCCTCGGTCAATCTTCCGCTGGAAACCGCCCGTGTGGTTGCGCCTGCTTCGGTCACTGACCAGCAGCTGATTGAGACGATTGAGAAGGCCGGGTACACGGCGAGCTTGAAGCAGGACGCCGTCGAGCAGGCTGAGGAGGCTGGGCAGGATTCACTCACCCCGCGTCTATGGGTGGCGGCGGTCTTTACCCTGCCGGTGTTTCTGATGTCTATGTTTGCTGCTTTCCAGTTCCCTCACTGGGGCTGGGTGGTTGCCGCTCTAACCCTGCCGGTGGCGACCTGGGCGGCCCTGCCTTTCCACCGCCCGGCCTGGACTAATCTGCGGCACGGTTCTTTCACCATGGATACCCTGATTTCCCTGGGTGTTATCGCTTCTTACGCTTTTTCGCTCTGGCAGCTCCTTATCGACCCGGCTATGACCGCCCATGCCGGGCACGGGGCGTCCTCGCCTGGCAGCCACGGCATGGACCACATGCTCTACTTTGATGCGGCGGCCATGATTACTCTCTTTTTGTTGGCTGGGCGGCAGATTGAGCACCGCACCGCCCAGCGCTCGTCCCAGGCCCTGCGGGCTCTGCTGAACCTGGGGGCTAAGTCTGCCACGGTTCTGCAGGGCGGGAGGGAAGTGCAGATTCCCGTCAAGAATCTGCTCCCCGGTGACCTGTTTTTAGTGCGACCCGGCGAGAAGATTGCGGTGGATGGTGAGGTTGTTGAGGGACGCTCGGCGGTGGACGCCTCCCTGCTGACCGGCGAATCCGTGCCGGTTGAGGTGGGGGTGGGGGACGCCGTCGTTGGCGCAACCATCAACACGTCGGGTTCGCTGACGGTGCAGGCGACCCGGGTGGGGGCCGATACTGTGCTGGCCCAGATGAGTCGCACCGTGGCGGAGGCTCAGTCTACTAAGGCCCCTATTGCCCGCCTGGCTGACCGGGTTTCTGCGGTTTTTGTGCCGGTGGTGATTGCCCTGGCCCTGACGACCCTGGTCGGCTGGTTGCTGGTGACCGGCGATGTCAATGCGGCTTTTACCGCTGCGGTGTCGGTGCTGGTTATTGCCTGCCCTTGCGCCCTGGGCCTGGCAACCCCAACGGCCCTGTTGGCGGGTACTTCGCGTGGGTCCCAGCTGGGTATTCTGATTCGATCGGCCCAGGTGCTTGAATCTACTAAGCGCCTGACCACCGTGGTGCTCGATAAGACCGGCACCGTGACCACCGGGGCCCTGGCTCTGGCTGAGGTGATTCCTCTGGCAGGCTCTGGGGGCCAGGACGTCGCCCGCCTGCTGGCGCTGGCCGGGGCAGCTGAGTCTCGCTCGGAGCACCCCATTGCCCGGGCTATTACTCAGGCGGCTCAGGCTGAGGCGCACCTGCGGGGGCAGGCCCTACCGCAGGTCACTGATTTTGCCTCCTCCCCCGGCGGAGGCGTGCGGGCCACCCTGCAAGAAGAGGTTTCCGCAGGTGAGAGCCGGGAGGTCACTGTGCTGGTGGGCCAGCCTAGCTTCCTTACCGCTGAGGGTATCGAGTTGAACGAAACCCAAACCCACGTCCTGCTTACCGAGCAGGAAGCTGGGCGCACCACCGTCGTCCTCGCTATCGGGGGGCAGCCCGTCGGCCTGCTGGCCCTGCACGATACCCCCAAGGCCGGTGCGTCCGAGGCCCTGGCCGAGCTGCGGGCCCTGGGTCTTACCCCGGTTCTGCTAACCGGGGATGCCGAGCCTGTCGCCCGTGCCGTGGCGGCCGAGGTGGGTATCGCCCCGGCTGACGTCCATGCGGGGGTCAGCCCCTCCGACAAGCTGGCTACCATTACCCGCCTGCAGGAGGGCGGGGCCGGGGTTGCCATGGTGGGCGACGGCGTAAACGATGCCGCCGCCCTGGCCCAGGCGGACGTGGGCGTAGCCATGGGGTCGGGCACCGACGTGGCCATGGAGGCTGCCGATATGACCGTTGTTCGCAGTGACCTGGGCTCACTGCCGACGGCGATTCGGCTTTCGCGGGCTACCCTGCGCCTGATTAAGAGCAACCTGTTTTGGGCGTTTGCCTACAATACGGTGGCGATTCCGGTGGCGGCTGCGGGCCTGCTTAACCCCATGATTGCGGCAGCGGCCATGGCTTTCTCGTCGGTATTCGTGGTGCTTAACTCCGCCCGCCTGCTCCGCTTCTCTTAACCCCGGGCGTCCGCCCCCTGCTCGCATCGAGGGGACCGCAAAACTTAAAAAGAACCGCATAATATGCGGTCCTTTTTAAGAAATGAGGTCCCCTTACTAGGGGTGGGAAGGGGCTAGAGGGCGGGCATAATATCGCGGACGATGGCCTGCAGCTGGCGCAGGTTGAAGTCCACTCCCAGCATGTTGGGGATCGTCACCAGCAGGGTGTCTGCCTCGGCCACAGCCTCGTCCTGGGCCAGCTCCTCGGCGATTTTGTCGGGCTCACCAATGTAGCTCTTACCGAAGCGGGAGACGGCGCCGTCCAGGATACCGACCTGGTCCTGGCCCTCAGCCTGGGCGCGCAGGCCGAAGTAGTAGTTACTCTGCTCGTCAATAATCGGAATAATCGAGCGCGATACCGAGGTACGCGGAGTGCCCTCGTGCCCGGCGTCCGCCCATGCTTGCTTGAAGATACGCAGCTGTTCGGCCTGCAGCTGGTCAAAGGGCACGCCGGTGTCTTCCAGCAGCAGGGTGGAAGACATAAGGTTCATTCCCTGCTCGCCGGTCCAGCGGGCGGTGTCGCGGGTGCCAGCACCCCACCAGATGCGGCGGGGCAGGCCGGGTGACTGGGGCGTAATCGGGTCAAGCTGGGTGGGGTCAGAAACGCTCTGTGCGATGCCCTTACCGGCGATAGCCTCACGGAAGAGGGCGGTGTGGCGGCGGGCCATGTCAGACTCGTCCTCACCCTCAGCGGGCAGGTAGCCGAAGTGAGCAAAGCCCTTGTAGACGGTTTCGGGTGACCCGCGGGAGATACCCAGCTGTAGGCGCTCGTTACCGGCAATCAGGTCGACCATGGCGGCCTGTTCTGCCATGTAGAGCGGGTTTTCGTAGCGCATGTCGATGACGCCGGTGCCCAGCTCGATGGTGGAGGTGCGGGCCCCTGCGGCAGCCAGCAGGGGGAAGGGGGACATCTGCTGCTGGGCGAAGTGATGGACGCGGTAGAAGGCCCCGTCCAGCCCGATTTCTTCAGCGCCGACAGCCAGGTCGATGGCCTGGTGGAGCATGTTGGCGCCCGTGCGGGTTTTGGAGCCGGGGTAGTCGCCGTAGTGGCCAAAGGAGAGGAAGCCTATTTTAGGTGCCATGGTTGTATGCCTTTCAGGTTGATTGCCCTTACAGGCATTACTTTACCAGGAAAGCATTGCGGGCGACAGGCTAGCTAGCCAGCATTCTCGCCCGATAGGCCGATGGTGATTCACCGTATTCAGCCTTAAAAGCCTTACTCACATGCGAGGGATCAAACAAGGCATAGCGGGCACTGATGGTCTGCACCGAATCCCCGCGGTAAAGGGGGTTAGCCAGATCTTCTCGAATGCACTCCAGACGGCGGGTGCGGATGTAGGTAGAGACGGTCTGCTGATTGTCCGCAAACCTGCCGTGCAACTGTCTCAGGGAGATGTAGAGAGCGTCAGCGATTTTACCGGGGCCCAGGTCAGGGTCACCCAGGTGCTCTTCAATATAGGCGACAGCCTGGTGAAAGAGCATATTGCCCGGCGAGCGCCCGGCTTCGTTTGATTCTGCCGCCATGACAGTAATAAGCATTTCGAGGGCTGAGCGTACGAGAGCCAGAGCATGGGGGCCGCTAAGTTCGTCAAGGTTAGCTGCGAGCTGCTCAAAGAGGGGCACGGCGAATTTTCCGAGCCCCTGCTGATCAGAGACGGGGGTGGCAGTAATGACCCGTACATAGTCGGCCCCCAGGTGCACGAAGTTTTGCGGGAAGAGCACGATGAGACTGCGCTGCTGGCCGGGGTATTCGAGCTGGTAGGGGCGCTTGATCACATAGAGGGCCAGGTCGCCAGGGCGCAGGCGGCAGGTGCGCCCGTCCTGAGTGAGCACGGCTTCGCCGTCGAGTTGCAGGCTGAGTTTGCAGTAGCCGTTGTGTTCGGCGTCGTGCGCGCCGGGGGTGCGGGCGACACTGTGGGCGGAGGTGGTCATGTCGAAGAGTTCCACATCCCCCAGGGAGGCGGTACGGACGCTGGCACTAAAGTTTTCGGGGTTATCGCAGGTAATGCGCAGGTCGCCAAAGCTTTCGCGCGCACCTGCGCGCCAGTCGGTGAAGCTGAGTTCTTGGTGCTGCCTGAAGCGGTAGACTGCGCGATTTTCTTCTTGGCTCACGTGGGCACCCTCCTGCTGTCCTGCGGCCACGCAAGTGACCGGGCGCACACTGCGCCAAATACTGTGCACGGCTCGCCTAACGCGCATAAAACCATGACTCACATCATAGATGTAACCGTTTTTAACAGCAAGGAGATTGACAATGCTGTCACTACCTACATCCTACTCAGAACTGGTGAGCCGCGTGACCGCGGGTGGTACCCGCGAGGTTTTCGACCCGGCCACCGAAGAACTTATCGGCCTGGCACCCGAGCAGGGCACCGACGTCCTTGACCAGCTTGTCACCAAGGCACGGGAGGCTCAGCCGGCCTGGGCGGCTCTCTCTCACGCCGAGCGTAGCGACTACCTCATGAAGATGGCGGACGTTATCGAGCAGGCCTCCGAGCCCCTGGCCGAACTGCTGTCGCGCGAGCAGGGCAAGCCCCTCAACGGCCCCAATGCCCGGTTTGAGCTGGGCGGTTGCGTGGCTTGGACTCGCGCCACCGCATCGTTCGGCATGGAGGAAGAGACCCTGGTGGATGACGGCGAGACCCGCGCTGTGCTCAACTACCGCCCCATTGGCGTAGTAGGCGGCATTGGCCCCTGGAACTGGCCGCTCATGATTACCATTTGGCAGATTGCCCCAGCCCTGCGCATGGGCAACACCATTGTGCTCAAGCCGTCCGAGTACACCACCCTGAGCGTGCTGGCCCTGGTTGATGTAATCAACACCGTACTCCCCGAGGGAGTTGTGCAGATTATCCCGGCAACTCCCGAGGTAGGCGCTACCATGACCACTCACCCGGGCATCGATAAGATTACCTTTACCGGATCCACCGCTACCGGCAAGAAGATTGCCGGATCAACGGCCGACACCCTCAAGCGCCTCACCCTGGAGCTGGGCGGCAATGACGCCGGTATCGTGCTGGATGACGCCGACCCCAAGGCCATCGCCGAGGGGCTTTTCTGGGGTGCTTTTATCAACACCGGCCAGACCTGCGCGGCTCTTAAGCGCCTCTATGTGCCCGACCCCCTCTACGATCAGGTCTGCAACGAGCTGGTTGCCGTTGCCCAGAATATACCCATGGGTGTAGGTCTTGATGAGCAGAATGCCCTGGGCCCCCTGCAGAACAAGGCCCAGTACGACATCATTGCCACCCTGGTTCAGAAGGCTAAGGACGCCGGCGCGCGCGTCCTGCTGGGTGGCAACCCTGATGAAGAGGCCAAGGGCTTCTTCTACCCCACCACCCTGATTGCCGATATCGACAAGGACAACCCCCTGGTGGTTGAGGAGCAGTTTGGCCCGGCCCTGCCGATTATCCGCTACTCCACCCTGAAGGAAGCCCTCAAAGAGGCCAACAAGCTGAACGTGGGCCTGGGCGCCTCGGTCTGGTCATCGAATATTGAGCGGGCCCGCGAGGTTGCCGCCAAGATTGAGGCCGGCACCGTCTGGATCAACAAGCACGGCGCGATTGACCCCCGCATCCCCTTCGGCGGCATCAAGGAGTCAGGTTACGGCGTGGAGTTTGGCGTCGAGGGCCTCAAGCATATGGGCCTGCCGCAGGTTATCTGCGAATAAACCCCGTCCTTCCCCTGCCCCGTCCGGACGCACCCGGGCGGGGCAGGCGTCCTTAACCTCCCTGCGGGCGGGGTCGGCTAGAAATTACTGACCGAGCGTTAAAAAATTTCTCGCGCAAACCTATTGCACACCCCACATTTTCGTATATGATTTCAAACAAATGTGACCTCCACCTCACGGGGGCGCATATCATCCACCCCCGCACACAAGGAGACACCGATGTCTTCACACATGGCAGCCACCACCCGTCACCGGGTCAGCCGCGAAGAAAAGAAGGTGTTAGCAGGCACCCTCATCGGCACCACCATCGAATGGTACGACTTCTTCATCTACGCCCAGGCCGCAGGCCTGATTCTTGCCACCCAGTACTTCATCCCCGAAGGCGAAGACAAGACTATCGCCCAGATTGTTTCATGGGCGTCCCTGGGTATTAGCTTCATCTTCCGCCCGCTCGGCGCTATCGTCGCCGGCCACATCGGCGACAAGTTCGGCCGCCGCATCACCCTGGTGCTCACCCTTATTCTGATGGGTATCGCCACCGTCGGTATCGGTTTTGTGCCCACCTACGCCCAAATCAGCATCGCAGCGCCCATCATTATCGTGGTGCTGCGTATTCTCCAGGGCTTCTCAGCCGGCGGCGAATGGGGCGGTGCCGCCCTCATGTCGGTGGAGCACGCACCCCGCAACAAGCGCGGCTTCTTCGGAGCCTTCCCCCAGATTGGCGTACCCCTGGGCATGATTCTGGCAACCCTGGTTAACCTCTTCCTCAACTCCATTTTGACCGAAGAGCAGTTCCTCAGCTTTGGCTGGCGCATTCCCTTCTGGTCGTCCATCATCCTGATTCTGGTGGGCTTCTACATCCGCCACTCCGTTGAAGAATCCCCCGTCTTCAAGGAGATGCAGAACCTCAAGAAGCGCGAATCAGCTCCGCTCAAGCAGCTCTTTAAGGGCAACACCAAAGAGGTTGTGCTGGCAGCCCTGATCTTCATCGCCAACAACGCAGCAGGCTACCTGGTCATCGCCTTCTTCATCTCCTACGGCGTGAAGGCCCTGGGCATGACCCGCGGCGACGCCATGACCGCCTCACTTATTGGTGGCCTAGGCTGGCTTACCTTCACCATGGTCGGCGGCTGGATGAGCGACAAGATTGGCCGCGTACGCACCTTCCAGCTGGGTTACAGCTTTATGATTCTCTGGGCCGTACCCATGTGGTTCCTGATTGACAGTGGCAACACAGCCCTCTTCACCCTGGCTATTTTCGTCCTCACCATTGGTCTGGGCCCCTCCTACGGCCCCCAGTCAGCCATGTACGCCGAAATGTTCCCGGCTTCCGTGCGATTCTCGGGCATCTCGATTGGCTACGCCATCGGCGCGATTCTGGGTGGCGCTTTTGCCCCCATGATTGCTGAGATGATTCTGAAGCAGACCGGCCAGTCCTGGATGATTGGCATCTACATCGCAGCACTGGCTGTGGTGTCAGTGATTGCGGTCAGCATGGTACCCAAGAGCAACCAGGAGATTGACCTTCACCCCGAAGAGGCATAAGCCCTCAACCCCCGCCACCCACCTGAACTAGCCCCCGAAAGTTGGACTGGTTTAATCCTAGACCGTCAGGGCTGCCAAAGCCTGGCTCCGATACCCCATCGGAGCCAGGCCCTTTAATCGCTCCTGAAGCCTACCGTTGTTATACCAATAGATATAGTCATCAACCGCCTGAC